>DASXFM010000105.1:0-31902 GCA_036489615.1 Verrucomicrobiia bacterium
ATGCTGCCAACCCGGCCGAGGATGGTCACGCTGCTTAGGTTGGACGCGCCATAAAATGCGTTGTTGGCGATGGTTAAGACGCTGCCTGGAGCGGTATAGCTGCCGTTCTTTGAAGCGGTGGGATATTGGAGCAAGGTGTCCTTCGCCTTGTCGAAAAGAACGCCGCTTTGGCTGCTGTAGGCGGGGTTGGTAGCGTTGACGGAGATGCTGGTCAGGCCATTGCACGATTCAAAAGCGTTTTGCCCGATGCTGGTGACACTGCCGGGAATAGCAATGCCGGTCAGGCCGGTCCCGGTAAAGGCAAAAGCGCCAATATTGGTCACGCTGTTGGGTATGGTGACGGCGGTCAGGCTGGTATGGCCTCCGAACGCGGCGTTCCCGATGGTGGTTACCGGATAACCGTTGGTTGCGGCCGGGATTATTGCCGAAGGACTGGAGCCAGTATAGGCAGTTATGGTAATCGCCCCGTTGTTCGTTACGAACGTAAACTGTGCCGAAGCCGATTGAATCAATCCCCAGAAAACGGCCGCAGCGGTAAATTGACGCAATTTCGCTCGAGTTTTCATTTGGGTTTTGCTGCGGTTACAGCTCCAGCCGGGTATGATAGCGGCCTCGCGATTGCGTGTCAATCAAAAGGGCAAGTTGATTTGGAGTGGTTTATCTGCAGATGACGCAGATTTTCGCAGATTAAAAACGAGAAAAACAGGAATCTCCAGGGCCGGCGGCAAGCGGGTCACTGTTCCATCTGCGGGTCAAAAACCGTGCTACTTCGAAACAGTTTCCTGCGCAAAATGACGCGCGATTTCCTCGATCCATCCGTTGTCCGGCTGCGCGTAGGGCCGAAACGTTTCCAACGCGCCTTCGCGTTCATTGTAGAAGAGGGCGCGATGGAGGCCCAGCGTAGAGGCGTTGGGAGCGTCAATCAGGCTGGCCGAATCCGTCGCACTCATTTGGAACACGACGCGCATCTCGAATTCGCTCAAGGCCTTGCGCCCTAAATACCGGCCCACGTTGTTATAGGTATCGCACGTTGTGATGATATGAATTCCACGCGCCGGTCCTTCGGTGACGAGATTGATGAGAGTTGCGGCGGGGGTGCTTCCCGAATCGGAGCTTGAAAAGCTAAATTCATCCTCCTGCCGCAATTTTTTGAAGTTCTGTATGCCTTGAATGAGAACGAAAATCTCGGGCGCCTCGGCACTGGCGTTTTCGCCGCGCTTTTTTGATTCTTCCGCCAGGCCCGCCATGATTTCGGGAAGCTCGGCGTTTCCTGCCAGAACGATTTCATGGGGCAGGGCATCCACCGCGCGCTGCAAAAATTCCCGTTGCGGAAAACCAGGCGGCGTGTTGTCGAGCACAATGAAGCGGGCGGCCTCGCGGGGATATTGCGCGGCCAAAGACATGAGGGCCACGGTCAGGATGCTGAGCGAACGTTCTTCGCTCTGCGCCACGATAAGAAGATTGCCGCCGCTTTGGCGGAGGAAAGTGGCTTCAGTGGGTCCTTTGATGGAATTGGGTGCGCCCAGCCAGACGCGCGGCTGCCTCGGCGTCGCGGCGGGAAGAGTTTTCAACGCGGCTTGCAATGGCAGGTTGTCCCGTACGTCGGCGGGTGCGTTGCCTTCGAACACAATCGGGCCGGGGTAATCGTTGTCTGATTTGTCGGCGTGGTCGCGGATTTTTTTTAGGGCGGCATCACGCACCATATCTGGCAGCCAAACGGCCTGGAACGGGCTGTTGCCTTCGATCGCACCCGCGGCGTCGTTGTAAATGCCTTCGCCCGGTCGCGAGAGGAGCCGAGGCGCGGGATTGTCCTGGTCCATGATGAGGTAGGCATCGGCCTCGTTACACTGGAGGGCAATGCGGATGACCATTTGGCCGATGGTGGCGCGGGCCAGAGTGTAAGCGCCGCCGAGCGTCTGGGAACCCAGCAGCACGTGAATGCCGAACGCGCGACCCTGGCGGACAATCCGATCCAGCAAGACGGCGGCGCCTTGTGATACCCGGTCCTCTTCCGTGAAGAATTCCTGAAATTCGTCAATCATCAGAAGCGTGCGCGGAATCGGCTCGGTCCCGCCGTTGCGTTTGTAGCCGGCGACGTCCTGGGCGCCGACTTTGCGGAACAAATCGCCGCGCCGGCGCAATTCATCATCCACGCGCTGAAGAACGCTCAGGCCAAATTCACGGTCGCTTTCAATGGCGACGACTTTGGCGTGCGGCAATTTGCGGGCGCCATAGCATTTGAACTCGACACCTTTCTTGAAGTCCACGAGGTAAAACTCGACTTGTTCGGGACTGCAACGCAGGGCGAGGTTGGTGATAATGATGTGGAACAGGGTGGATTTGCCCGAACCGGTCTTACCGGCGATGAGCGTATGCTGGCGCGTGCCTTTGCCGACGGCCAGATACTGAAGTTTCGTTGCGCCAGAGCGACCAATGGGCACGCGCAGTTCCTCCGTGGTTTCTTCCGTCCACAGCTGCGAATCCGGCGGCGCGACCTGCTCAAAGGGAACCTCCACGCGGGTGGAATCCTTGCTGGTCTGGCCGACCTGGTGAAGAAAGCTCGTGGTAAATTCGCTGGACGGCGGCGAATCCAGAACCAGCTTCACTCCCGGCGGATGCCAATTCGACAGGATAAACGCATTTTCGGATCGAGACAGGCAGACGCTGTTTTTTCGGAGTTCATCGGGAACAAAATCCTGAGGCGGGGCAATTCGCGAGTCCCAATGAATGAACGTGTAAACGCCGCAACGCGCGCCACTGGCGGCGATGTTGCGGAGGCGGCGGGCCGCGGTTTCACTGAAGTTTGCCGGGAACGAGGCGATCACGAGGAAATGGTATTTTTCAGCGACAGCGCCCGCTTCAGCGTTGTATTCAGTAATGGTGGCGTATTCGTTGCGGAGATACATCTGGATGATTTTTTCCATGTGCTCGTTGAGCTCGGCGAGTTTTTCCTCGAACTGCGCCGATTGGGTCCAGATGCGGCTGTTGATGTAGCTTTCCTCGTAGTCGGCCAGGTGCATCAGCGAGGCAAAATTCTCGCCCAGGCCGATCGGGTCAAAAATCGTGAACATCAGCTTGCCCGGGGGCGTCGTGGCGAAGATACGAAAAATGATGTTATTAATGGCGGCCACCGCTTCTTCGCCGCCGGTCTTTCCGGTTTCAAATAAAATGGAACCCTGGGACGGACAGAGCAGCGACAACGGAACCATCAAAGTGGGCGGGCAGGGGAGGGCGAGCCGCGGGTCCTTTGGCAATCCGTCGGCGAGTTTGGGAATATTGACCTCGAGCCGCGCAAAGGTGGCCACGTTTTGAAAATCACGCGGTGGCGCCCAGTTTTCCCAATTTGGGGTGGTCCAGGGTGGAAACGTCTTATCAGCGGCAGTTGCGGCCGACTGAAGATTTCGGCAGAGCGGTTCGATGGCGTGTTTCCAGTCAGCTTCAAGCTGGACCCACGCGGCGGTGTGTTCCTGTTCCATTTGCCGCTTGTTCGTTTGATATCCGCCCAGCAGGCGCCGGGTTAGCTCGTCATTTTCCGCCTGCATCCGCGACATAGCTTCTTCGTGTTGCGTATCTATGAGCGCGAGTTTATTTTTGCCGCGCGCCAAATTTTTTTGGTGGATACGGAGGGCTTTATCGTCAACCTGCATCGGCAACGATGTGCCGAGCCGGGCGAGGTTTCTGGCCCCTTCCTTCCAACGCTGGTTCAAAGCGTGTTCGTTGGCCTGGAACTCCGCCTGGATGCGTTCCTGTTCCTGCTGGTAAAACAACTCGATTTTTTCCGGGCCGCCGTCCAGCATTTCGCGCGCTTTGACAAAATAGTCCGCCACGGCAGCGGCTGCGGGGGCCGCGGCGCCCGCCGCCAGAAAAGACAGAACCAAAAGGATGGCAAACGCCGCCAGCGCAGCAATCGCGACGGGAGCGGGGACCACGTGGGAGCCAAAATGGGCAAGAACCGGTCCGGCAACTGCGCCGCCCAGCAACACAATCGCCAGCGGCCAGATGGGAACAAATCGAAGCAGGCGCGGGAGCAGGGCGGTTTCGAATTTTTTCAGGTCGCTTTCAATTTGCGACTGAAGCCGGCCAAGCCGAGCGAAAAATTCGTCTCCATCGAACGGCGCGGCCGATTGCGCCGGCTGGCCGCGGCGCAACAGACCGCGAAATTTTCCGCTGACATGAAACGCGCGGCGCGCGCGTTTTTCGAGATGTTCGAAGATGGCGGCGGTTTCGGCAAATTTTTGCTGGAAATTATCGTTTGCCGCGGCGGCGGCGGCGAGATCGGCATCGCGTTTTTGTTCAGCCTCGACGAGGCCGCTCTGGACTTCCCCGCGCCAGCGCGCGTCCTGGCCTTCGACGTTACTGACAGCCCGGCCTCGCGCGGTTTTATAGGCGCGTTCGATACGGTCTTTGCGGGCATTGTTCAGCGATTTGGACTGCGCCTTTCGTGACTCGAGGTCAGCCTCGGCGGCCGCGACGCGCGCGTCCCAATCCGTTTCCAATTGCTCATTTTGGGTTTCATAGAGCTTCAGAGCGTTGGAAGAACGGTCGTGAAAGTCGGTCTCGAGCCGGCCCTCGCGGGCGGTGAATTCGCGGACGGTTTGTTTCAAACTGTCCAGCAGGGCAAGGATATCGTTGACGGCGGGAATGTTATTCACAGTCGGTCCTGACCTTTTTCAGCAATTCATCGAGCTTTTCAAGCACCACCACCGTTTTGTTGACGAATACAAATAGCTCGTCGAGATATTTTTTCTCGAATTCAGCGCTTTTTTGGTCGCGCCAGTAATTCTTGGTCTGTTCCCATTGGAGGGAAAGCTCACGAGTGGAGCCGGTGAGGCGGCCTTTATTGGCGCTGAGGCTCATGGGGAAGTTTCCTCTTTGCCCGGCGCGATGTCGGCGTAGGCTTCGATTGATTCGATGACCCGGTCCAGGTAAGCCACTGCGCGCGGCAAATCGGCGGCCAAAAATGTTTCAAATTGCGAGATCTGCTTCACGAGAGGATCGGTTTTGTCTCCCAGGTCACGGGTCCATTTTCGCAGAAGGGCGAGTTTGGCTTCGCATTCCCGAACCGCCCGATCGGCCCGCTGCACCGCCATGGTATGGAGAGAACTGGCCTCCTGCAATTTGGAAAGCGTCGCGGTGAACAGTTCGGCCCGCGCCTCTTCCAGTTTGCGCCAGCGCAGGCGGAACTGATGGTCCCAATGCCGTCGCTGGTCTTCCTCGACCCACTGCCGTGTCCGGATAATTTCACCGGAAGTTTCCTCCAGGAGCGGGCGTACTTTGCTGAGAAAAACAATCAGCGCGGCACGAAACGCGGCGATCGCGTCAACGGAAGTGATGTTGGCTGACTCGGCCATGAAAGTTATCGCTGGTTGAGATATTCCTCGATGCGCTGCGCCTTGCGCAACAGGTAGGGGGTATGGACCTTGGATGCCTCGACGAATTTTTTCAAAGCCTTCATCGCCTGCTTGAATTCCTCGGAAAATTTCTCGTGTTCCTGGTCCTGCCAGGTGTCGCCCAGGGCGGCGAATCGGGCCATCAAAAGCACCAGGCGATTGTCGAGGTCGGTGTTGAAGCGTTGCAGTTCCTCGGCGAACCGCCGCACCTTCTCCGGGTCCATGATTGCTTGTGCCATTGTCGCGCCTTTCGTTGCTATGGTAGGAATATCGCAAAGTTTCGTCCCGACGGCAACCGTAGGTTCAAAATTCAAAGGGTCTTGCCGGATAAGCCCACGCGGAGCGTCACGGCTCGCGAGTAATAGCGACATCCGCTTCAACCAGGGAATTGCCATTCTCGCCGACAATGTTGATTCTCGCCATCTGTTGATGTGGGCCCAATCGCTTAGAATATTGAGGGCCGAGCCGGCAGAGATGATGGCCTTCATACGGGCCAATGAGGCTATGGCGCCTGGACTTCTTCAAAAGACTTCAAGCCGGTTAATAAATTGTGTTTCAGGTCAAACTCTACGTTCCGGTCATTGGGCGTGGGATTCAAGTAATACCGAAATTGCATGAAGTCGCCGTAGATTTTGCCATAGTGTGTGCTCAAAATGTTTCCCTGACTGTCCAAAACAGTCCGCACCCGAAAATAGTAAATCCGGTCTGGATTGGGCATGTGGGTTTGTTCGTATTCTGGCTGATACTCTTCCGCTGGTGCTTCGTCCGATGAGAGCAAACCACTAACGCCTTGGTTCCAATCTCTCGTAAAACCCTGAATGCCGTCGCCAGCGTTGGGAAAACTTACGATAATGGTCGAGTTGGTAACTGTAAAAAGAAAGTCCGCAGTTGCTCCCTTGCCATTAGGCGCAACCCAATCACCAGCTTCCAAATCAAATCCGACTGGCTTGTTAAAGACAGGCACGCCAAGATTGACCGATTCCGCATACATCGCAATTGGTTTGCCGATTTTTTTGAGCATCAACGTGAAGGAGGGATGTCGTCTTTTGTCATCGAAATAAAATTCGTAACCAATATGGGCGGGATAATAGCCAGTTTTTTTGGCTACGACTCCCAAATTCCATGAACTATCCGTATGGGATGCAGTGAAAATCCCATTAGTGTCCGTCAGTCCCTTGACATCGCCAAATGTTGGCTGGTCTGACCCGGCCGGTCTTTGGACATCGTATTGAGCGGATACGTCCGCTCCGGCGATGGGATTGCCGTCCTTGCCAATAACCTTGACGGTTGCCCTCCATTGATGTGGGCCAAATTGAGTTTGCAAAGCGGCGCCATGTCCAAAAGCCTGGCCTAAATTAAAAAAAATCGGCCCGAGGCAAAGAAGCACAAGGCCCCTTCTCGTTTTCATTGATTAGGGTGCGCTAACTTGTTCTTGATCTGGCAAATTTCGAAAAAGATCCTCGTGCGGATCGAATTCCACATTTCGCGAGTTCGGAACAGGATTAAGATAATAAGTGAAAAGAATCCAAGTTGTCTTCGAGTTAATTGGGTCGAGGACAAAGTCGTCATAAATTTTGCCATACAGAGCACTTTTAACGGCGCCCTCGTCATCCAACACGGTGCGCACTCGGAAATAATAGTTTTGTTCCCGATTCTCATCTTTATGCCAGCCTTTGGAGGGCGTATGGCTCAAGTCTTTGGAAATGTCAGCCTTATACTCCGCTTCCGGCGCAATTGCCGACAACCGAAGTTCGCTACCCTGATCGATTGGAGTTGAAATGGGGACCAGTCCGTCGCTGGTATTTTGAAATGACAATTTTATTGTGCAGTCGAAATCGCTTCGGCTGGCCCATCGGCGCGTCGCTAAGAAAATGAAATCGCTTCGCACCCCAGCCCCATATGGCGCAACCCAATCACCGACCATCAGATCAAATCCGATCGGCTTACCTATTTCCGGAATTTGAATTCGCGCCTTTCTGGCATACATGGCAACTGGCGTACCAATTTTTTTTAGCACTAATGTGAAAGTAGGATTTTGTCGTTTTTTGTCGAAATAAAATTGATAACCAACCTGAGTCGTATAGTAGCCGGATTTTTCGACGATGACCGCTAATCCCGACGAACTGTCCGTATGTGACATCGAGAACATTCCATTATCGTCCGTCGAGCCCTTGATTTCCGCGTATTCGGGCCGACCCGAATCTTCCGGCGTTGGCACGTCATAAGAAATGTCCACCGATGCTCCGGGAACTGCATCCCCATCTTCGCCGATGACTCTGATGGCCGCTTTCCACGTATGTGGGCCAAAAGGGGAAGCAGCGGTCTGTCCAAAGGCACAGCCAATGGTTGAAGCGACTAGAGCTGAGCAGAGGACCATCGTTGCCTTTTTCATGATTATTGGAGGTTTCCCAAGTTCACGATTTGAGTAAATAGCTTGTAAGTGAATGTATATTGGCATGACCGAGACAGCAAGATATGCCGATCCGAATGGGCCAGCAACTATGGTTGCCGATAGAGTGTTGTTCGCTGATTGAGAGGAAATTGTTTGGCTCAGGAAATCTTCAACTGACACCGACGGACTCCAAGTTGAAAGTACGCCTCCATAAATTGCCGCAATTGAATAGCTTGCCGAGGATGATGAAGAATTATCTGTAAAAGTGCTCACACCATTTCCCACGATATTCGTTCCGTTCGGTGTCTGCACAACATACCCCTGAACTGGTCCGGCCGAAAGCATCCAACTCAGGTTGGCGGTGCTGTTCGTGCTGTTAAAACCGGTGATGATCAATCCCTGTGGCGGAGGCGGCGTATACCAGTTCGTCGGATTTATGCCGTCTTCGTAGCATTGAAGTAAGGTTAACCCATCACCCGTTGGCGAAAACGCGTTTGCGTCCACATTCGTAGCTTGGCCAAAGTAGGTCAGCCACCACCAAATTGGGATTCCGCCAATGCTTTGCCAACTGCGCACCCGAAAAAACATGCCTCCCTGTTGGTTAAGGGGCGCAATCGTTGGCGTGCAATTCGTCAGTTCCGAACCTGCTACGAAGCCATAGGAAACCCAGTTTGGCGATGCGAGGTTAGTGCATCCTTGAAGTTCATAAAGAACATCACTCATCGTGTTTGTTTCCAGCAGGGACATTCTTGACGCAACACGTACCACGCACCACGTCCTCTAAATCGCCGAAGGAGAGTAGAGCTTTTCCAGCCACTGCGCAAAATTTGCGCTACGAGCTTCTGAGACGAGCAGCAATTGCGCACCGGCCTTCGCAATTTCCAAGGAAAATGCATCTTTTGACGGTTGGTATGCGAATTGCAAGGGAGCGATTTGAACAATAACCGGCCTCACACGAGTGAGCCGAAATAATTAACCATAACCGATAAGGACAGTTCGATGAAAATGAAACAATTATTCGCAATGTGCGGAATTGCGGCGGCGCTGATTTGCGGCGCGGGCACAGTTTCCGCCCAGGACAACAATGGCGGTGGTGGTGGTGGCGGCGGCTTCGGCGGCGGTGGTGGTGGTCGGCGTGGCAATTTTAATCCGGAGCAAATGCGCCAGGACTACGTGACCTTTGTCCGGGACTACCTGGGGTTTACTAACGATACCGAATGGGGCGCGGTCCAGCCGCTGGTTCAAAAAGTTTTGGACTCCGAGCGCGACCAGGGTTCCACCATGGGTAATGGTTTTAGAATGTTCATGGAGAAGCGAATGGCCGACCGTAACGGCGGCGACCCAAATGGTGGTGGCCAAAATGGCGGCCAACGGCGTTTCCGCGGCGGTGGAATGTTCGGCGGCCAGCCGAGCCCGGAATATACAGCTTTGCAGGACGCGATTAATAACAATGCGCCCGCGGGTCAAATCAAAGATTTGCTCAGCCGTTACACTGCTTCCCAAAAAGCCAAGCAGGACAAATTGAAAGCGGCCCAGGACAACCTGCGCGCGGTATTGGAACCAGGAACACAGGAAGCCCGGGCGACGTTGCTGGGATTGCTGGATTAATCGAGAACGAGAGAGGCGAAGTTCATGAGCGACCCCGTCAAAGATTCTCCGTCCAAACCGCTGCTCGAGCGCATGGTGGCCAACCGCCAGCTGTCGGCGATTGACGCGGAGATAGTGGTCAAGGAAAAGCCGGCCATTCAAAGCGAAGAAGACGTTTTGCGCTGGCTGGCCAGGGAATACGGCCTGACCTATACGACCCTTGATGACGTGGACCCGGACCGCCAGCTTCTCTCGCTTTTCCCGGCCCGGTTATTGTTGAAGGAAGAATTGCTTCCGTTAAAGCGGGACAATGGAACTGTGGAAGTGGCGACGAGCCGCCTCTTTGCGACGCAAGGCCTGGATGCTCTTAAGACAATGACCGGCTTGAATCTCAAGCCGGTCATTGCTTCCACGGAAGCCATTCAGCGCGAAATTAAAAAGCGGCTCGGCGTCGGCGCCGACACCATCGGAACTCTCGACGAGGAAAAAGGATTCCAGGTCGTTGATGAAAACGCCGATGACACCAACCTGGACGAAGCCGCCGAGGATGAGGCCTCGATCATCCGTTTTGTCAACCAGGTGCTCAAGGATGCCATTGAGTTGCGCGCCTCCGATATTCACCTGGAGCCTTTTGAGGATGAATTCCGGATTCGTTACCGGATTGACGGCATTTTGCAGGACGTTCCGGTACCCGCGCAATTGAAGCGGTTTCAACCCGCCATCGTTTCACGCATCAAGATTTTGAGTCATTTGAATATTGCCGAAAAGCGTCTGCCCCAGGACGGGCGCATCAAAGTCCGTATCGAGGACGCCGAGGTGGACATTCGTGTATCCATCATTCCGATGCTGCACGGCGAAGCGGTGGTCATGCGTTTGCTGCGTCAAAATTCCACCTTGCGCGGCATGGGCGAACTCGACATGGGCAAGCGTGAATTGGATTGCTTCCGTCACGTTCTGGAATTGCCCCACGGCATCATCCTGGTCACCGGCCCAACCGGCAGCGGCAAGACCTCAACCCTTTATACCGCCCTGAATGAAATCAACGATTCGGTGCGCAAGATTATCACGATCGAAGACCCGGTGGAGTATCAGCTCAAAGGTGTCAATCAAATCCAGGTCAATGAAAAATCCGGACTGACCTTTGCGCGCGGCTTGCGGTCCATTTTACGCCATGACCCGGACGTCATTCTCATCGGTGAAATTCGCGACCAGGAAACAGCGCAAATCGCCGTGCAGGCTTCGTTGACCGGTCACCTGGTCTTTTCCACGCTTCATACCAACGACGCGCCCGGCGCATTGACTCGATTGGTGGACATGGGCGTTGAGCCGTACCTCGTGGCGTCATCACTCGAAGCCGTCCTCGCGCAACGCCTTGTCCGTGTGCTTTGCAAACATTGCAAGCAGCCCGATGATTCGCCGACGTCGATGGCGCTCAAAGCGCAGCTGGACATTCCAGCCAACACGACCATTTACAAATCCGTTGGCTGTCGCGAATGCCGTAACACCGGATTCTTTGGACGCCACGCCATTTTTGAGTGGATGGACACCGACAACGAAATCCGCCAATTGATCTTAAAGAACGCTTCGACGGATCAGATCCGGGATGCCGCTCGGCGGCAGGGAATGAAGACGCTCGCCGAAGACGGTTGGCGCCTTGTGCGGTCCGGCGTCACAACCGTCGAAGAAGTCTTGAGCGTCACCACAGCCAAGGAAGTCGCCCGGACGACAAAGAATGAATCTCTTGATACAACGGCAGGTCCCCAGGGAATCGCATTGGCACGGTAATCACAAAAATGCCCACCTTTTCCTATAGAGCGTTGCAAACCAACGGCGCGATCGCCGAAGGCGTGCTGGACGCGCCCGGCCGGCCAGATGCTTTGCGGCAAATCGAGACCCTGGGGCTGCGTCCGGTCCATGTATCGGAAAAGGCCGCAGCCGCTAAAAAAAATGGGGCGTCGTCATCGGCGAATTTTTCCTTCAAATTTGAATCAAAAAAAGTTTCGGCGAAGGCCCTGGAAAATTTTACGCGCCTGTTGTCGAGTTTGCTGGCGGCGGGCGTGCCCTTAAGCCGCGCGCTCGTGATCCTCTGCAAGGAGGCATCAGCGCCGGTCGTTTCGGCCAAATGGAAGGAAATCCATGACTTCGTCGTGGACGGCATGTCGCTGGCCGACGCCATGGCAAAATCTCCGGAAACATTTCCGCGCGTTTACGTGGCGATGGTTGAGGCGGGCGAAGCCGGCGGGTTTTTGGACGTGGTTCTGGCACAAATTGCGGATTTTCAAATGCGGCAAAAGGAACTGAAGTCCAAGGTCCTCACGGCGATGATTTATCCATGCATTCTGTTTTGCATGGCCTCGGTCATTTTGACAGCGCTGCTGGTCTTTTTCGTTCCCAAGCTGGAAAAAGTGTTTCAGACGCTCCACGGCGCACTGCCATTGATTACGCAAATCATCATCAACGCCAGCCAGACATTGCGGTCTTATGGATTATTCATTCTTGTCGGGGCGATCGTCATCGGAATCGCCGCCAGCACGTGGGTGCGTTCCGAAAAAGGAAAGCGGATTTGGGAGGGTTTCATCCTGCGGGTGCCACTGGTTGGACCGCTCATCGCGCAGTTTGCCATGGCGCGATTTTGTCGGATGCTGGGCACGCTGCTCGGCGCGGGGGTGCCGCTGGTGCAAAGCCTGAATGTCGCCCGCCGCTCGATTGGCAATCAAATTCTTGTGGATGCCGTCGGCCAATCCATTGAGCGCGTGCAGCAGGGTGGCCGGCTTGGGCAAAGTCTCGCCGATTGCAAAAGTCTCTTTCCTGGTTCGGTGCTTGAAATGGTGTCGGTAGCCGAAGAGAGCGGTCGGCTGGACGCAGAATTGATCAGGATCTCGACCGTGACGGAAGCGGACCTGGACCGGAATTTGAAAACGGCGGTGTCTTTTGCCGAACCAATGTTGCTTTTTTTTATCGCCGTGTTCATCGGCCTTATTTTCATCGGCATGTTGTTGCCGGTGCTCACCATGAGCCAAAACATTCACTAAGACCCTTTTAGAATGAAAATTAACCATCACCCATTTATGAAAATACAAAATCGCTCGCATGCTCATCTTCAATTTTGCGGCGCCCGGCGCCAGGCAGCTCGATTGAAGTCACTTCAACGTGGTTTCACTCTCGTGGAAATCATGTTGGTCGTGGCCATCATCGGAATTCTGGCGGCGCTCGTGGTGCCGAAAATCGCAGGCAATGCTGAGAGAGCGCGTACGACGGCTGTCCAGTCCGACATCAATGGAGGTATCAAAACTTCGCTCGGTGAATACGAAGTGGATATGGGCTTTTATCCGCAAAGTTTGCAGGACCTCCTCCAGCGGCCGCGTAATGCCAGGAACTGGCATGGTCCCTATTTGGACGCGCTTCCGGTTGATCCGTGGGGCAACGCCTATCTTTATAGCTATCCCGGCAAACACATTCCGACGGCCTATGACCTTTGGTCTGCCGGCCCGGATGGCAAATCAGGAACCAGCGATGACATTGGAAACTGGCAAACACAATAAGCCGCGAAGCCGATGCGCCTTTACGCTGGTCGAACTGGTTTTGGTAATGGCCTTGCTCGTCGTGGCCGTGTGCATGGTCGCGCCCCGGCTTTCGGATTTTATCCGAGGCCGGGCCATCGATTCGGAGGCGCGCCGGTTGTTGGCCTTGACCGATGCGGGGGAAGCGCGTGCCGTGTCCGAGGGGATGCCGATGGTGCTGTGGTTCAACCAAAAGCAGGGCACCTGCGGGCTTGAGGCGGAAACACCGCCCAAAGGCGGGGATACCAGGGCCGAGAATATATCCATCAGCGAGAGCGTGGCGGTTACGCCGGTAAGCAAGGGCACTTCGGCCACGACGACGTTTAATCATCTGCCGGCAATTCGTTTTTTGCCCGACGGCACGGTTGATGAAGGCAGTCCTGGTACGGTGCAATTGACGGAAGGCAGTGATTCGCTGTGGATGCTCGAATTGCAGAACCACACAGGCTATGAAATTAGTGACAGTTCAAAATAAGCGTTCCGGATTTACGCTCGCTGAAACACTGGCAGCAATGGTGTTTATGGCGATCGTGATTCCGGCCGTCGTCGAAGCGCTCCATGTGGCCAGCGGCGCGGGCGAGATCGCCGTGCGCAAGGGCGAGGCAGCGCATGTGGCCGACCGTATTTTGAACCAGAGCCTGGTGATGACCAATTGGAGTTCCGGTCCGCAAAGCGGCGTCGCAGACGAGGGCCCGGATGAATTTCATTGGACGTTGAAAAGTCAGAACTGGCCGCAAGACACGATGGAACTGCTGACCGCCGATGTAACTTTTTCCACGCAAGGCCGCGAGTATTCCGTCGAACTAAACACGCTGGCCACCCTTCAAACGCAAACCACGCCGATGGGAACTCAAGGAAAGACGCCATGAGAAGCCAGGCTTTCACGCTAATCGAAATGATCCTGGCCATCGGCGTCGCCGCAATCGTTCTCGTTACGATCAGCAGCGTCTTCTTCGCCGCGATACGTTTGCGCAATGATACCCAGGACTTCGTTGACGCCGCGACGCCCGTGGACCAAACCATGGCCATCATGAAACGCGACCTGGGCTGCGTCGTTACTCCGACCAATGGCACGACGAAAGTACTCTCCGGGGATTTCCGGGTGGGCAACATCGTTAGCACCGGCAGCGGCGAGCCGGTGGCTATTGAAATGTATACCGCGACCGGGCAAATGGGTGAAAAGGAGCCCTGGGGCGAAATTCAGCGTGTCACCTATGAACTGCGCGACCCGCTCACGCACAGCGAGGCCGGCAAAGAATTGGTCCGAAGTATCACGCGAAATCTCCTGTCGACCACGCCGTCTCCGGCCGACGATGAGCCGATGATGGGCGGCGTCCAAAGCATCGCGTTTTCCTGCTATGACGGTGTGCAATGGTGGAACACGTGGGACACGACCGGCCTGACTTCGGCCAACACCAACCTGCCGCTCGCGGTCCGCGTGGATATCCAGCCGGTCGGAAACCAAATGGCGCCAATTGAAATGGTTGTGCCGATAGATTCCGTGGCGCGCACAAACGCGGTGCTAAGCACGCAAACGGAATGAGATTGCTTCCATCCAATTCGAGACACGGGCAACGGCGCAAAAATGCGTCAGTGCTCATCATCGTTCTCTGGATTGCCATCGGCATGCTGAGCATTGCCCTGTATTTCGCAAATTCGATGACTTACGAATTGCGCGCCTCGGACAACCGGGTTTCCGGCCTGGACGCTGACCAGGCCATCGAAGGCGCGGCGCGGTACGTCGGCTTCGTCCTGAATAATTACGCCACCAACGGCGCCATGCCCTTGACCAATCAATATCAGACCGCAGCCGTGCCGGTGGGAGACGCGCATTTTTGGTTCATTGGCCGCAGCCCCGATGAAACGGCTTCATTCGATCCCTATTTCGCCCTGGTGGACGAAGCCTCCAAGTTGAATTTAAACACCGTGGGCACCAACACGCTCATGGCCATGCCAAACGTGAGTTCGGATTTTGCCGAAGCCATTGTGGACTGGCGCAGTACCAATGGATTGGGAACCTATTCGTTGAATTATAATTCGCTCGGCTACGACGACAAAAATGAGGCGTTTGAAACCGTGGATGAATTGCGCCTCGTCTATGGGGCGACCATGGATGTTTTGGCGGGGAACGATCTGAATCTCAACGGCGTCCTGGATTCAAATGAGAAAGGTAGTGGAGGTGACCAACTCCAACCGGGCCTTTTCGAATTATTTACCGTTTATACACGTGAACCGAATTTTACCGTCTACAACGGGGAAGATGTCTTGTTTACCAACGTCAGCACCGCGAGCGAAACGGTCCTGCGAGATCTCTTGCAAAGTGCGAGCGTGAGCACTTCGTACGCGACGACATTACATAGCTACACACATCCGTCCACGTCCGCCGCCAGCGACCGTGCGTTCAAAGGAATCCTGGACTTTTGTGTCCACTGCAAGGATCTCGGAATGAGTTCGGACGATTTTGCGAAGATCTATCCAAACGTCACCACCAGCACGTCGACCTACATTCGCGGGCGTGTCAATATAGACACAGCCGGTCCGACAGTGCTCACAGCGTTGTTTTGGGGTGTTGGCTACAGTCAGGGTGTGGACCAAAGCACCGCCCAAAGCGCGGCGCAGTCGGTGATCGATTACCGTGAGCAAAATTCGCAAAATCTGACTTCCGTCGCGTGGATTGTAGACGCGCTCGGCGCGAGCAGTCCGGTCATCAAAGCGCTCCAAACCGGGGACTATATCACCACTCACACGTATCAATTCGCGGCGGACATTGCGGCAGTGGGGCCCTATGGCCGCGGTTACCGCCGGGTAAAATTTATTTTCGACACCAGTGACGGCACGCCCAAAGTCATCTATCGCCAGGATTTATCCAGCCTGGGATGGGCGCTGGGTGACCAGGCGCGCCAAACCTGGGTTGCCAATGCATCGCCATGAATAACATTTTGAAGATTAATTTTGCGAAACGAAAACGGCTCACCAGCCTGCTCGGCCTGACGCTCGATGGCGCCCGGCTCGAGGGAGTCGTGTTGCGCCGCAACAACGGGTCCATCAGCGCTCAACCGGCGTTTTCCGCAGTGCTGTCGCTGGATCCGTTAACGGCGGCGCCGGAACTGGTCGGCCGCGAAATCAGGAACCACTTGGAGGCGGCCGGAGTGCGTGAGCGCCATTGCATCCTGGGCCTGCCGTTAAAGTGGATCTTGACCGCGGGAACCGAGCTGCCGCCGTTGCCCGATGCTGACGCGGCAAGTCTCTTACAACTGGAAGCCGAGCGCGGTTTTCACAATGACGTCTCGACGCTCCAACTGGCCGAGTCGCGCTGCGCTTTGGCGGAGGAGAAAAAACGCGTCACCTTCGCGGCCGTTTCGAAAGGCCAAATCGAACCTCTAATGGCCGTACTCGCCGCGGCAAAATTAAAACCCGTCAGCTTTTCCCTGGGTTTGACAGCCTTGCAATCGCCGGCGGTTGAAAATGGCGTGCTGGCCCTGGCGATCGGTGAAACCGGGGTGGGGCTGCAAATCACATGCAATGGAGGCGTTGCCGCGCTTCGGGGATTTGAAGGCGCAGTGGAAACTGAGGGAGGCCGCCGCGTGTTGCAGGCCGGCGTGGTGGCGCGGGAGGCGCGAATCACCCTGGGCCAATTGCCCGCGGAATTGCGCTCCGCTGTCCGCCACATCCGAATATTCGGCCCGCGCGAACTCGCGCAGCAGCTCGCCGATGAAATGGAATTGGCTTTTGATCCAATGGGCATCCGTGTCGAAGTCGTTATAGCCTGGCAGCCAAATGAATTTGGCGTCGAAGTGCCGGCGGATGCGCCGGTCTCCGGGGCTTTCGGCCTCGCGGCGCGCCATTTGGCGGGGTTGCCTCCGGTTTTTGAATTTCTGCCGCCCCGTCCGACGGTGGTCGAACAATTCATGGCACGGTATTCGTCCGGCAAATTCAGGACCGCCGGCATGGCCGCCGCCGCCGTTGTCGCGATCGTGCTCTGTCTTTTCCTGGTCCAGCAAATTGAGCTCATGCACTTGCGCTCGCAGTGGAAAGGGATGTCCGCGAAGGTGGCCGACTTATCGGCATTGCAGGACAAGGTTCAGCGGTATCGGCCCTGGTATGATAGTTCATTTCCCGCGCTGACGATTTTGCGCCAGGTCACGATGGCTTTTCCCGAAGATGGCGTGGTAACCGCCAAGGCCATTGAAATTCATAGTGGCAACCTGGTGAGCTGTACCGGAATCGCCAGTGACAGCGGCGCCCTGTTGCGCATGCTCGGCCAACTGCGCGCGACCGATGGCGTATCCGACGTGACCGTCGAGCAGATTCGCGGAAAATCACCGATGCAATTCACCTTTGACTTTCAATGGAACGCAAACGGAGGAGGACAAAATGGAAATTAAGAATCGCCAGCAATTTCTGATCGTCGTGACGCTTGCCCTCGTGGGGCTCTATCTCGCCAACCTGCTGGTTTACGGGCCGATGACAAAATGGTGGGGTTCGCGCCAGACGGACGTCGCAGCATTGCGAAAACAGGTCAACGAAGGCAGAACATTGATTCACCGCGAGTCAGTCATTCGTGGTGAATGGGATCATATCCGATCGAATTCCCTGGCCAATGATCCGTCACTGGCTGAGCAGCAGGTCCTTAAGGCGTTCGACGGCTGGGCCGGCGACAGCGGCGTGAATGTCGAGAGCATCACGCCCCAGTGGCAAAACGACCAGACTGATTATTCAACCCTGGATTGCCGGGTGGAAGCGTCCGGTGACCTGGGAACGTTGAGCCGTTTTCTCTACGAAATTGAAAATGACCCGTTGGCGCTTCAAGTCGAATCCATCGAGTTGACCGCCAGCGACGACAAAGGCCGGCAGTTGACGCTCGGCCTCGAATTCAGCGGCCTGGCTCTCGTTTCACAACAACCATGAACCCAATAATACCATTTTCGTCCTGCTCCTCGAACCATGGCAAGGGCGGTCGTTCATCCGGTTATTGGGGATGGCCGGCCCAAATCAAAAATCGGAATTTAAAAATGCTTCGCGCCGCCTTTCTCCTGTTTCCTTTTTCTTTTTTCCTTTTGGCCGCCTCCGCCCAGTCCACGAACGACGCGACGACAAACGACGTGCCGGCTGCCGACTTTTCCACATTTCAAATTATCTCCGAGCGCAACATCTTCAACCCTGATCGCTACGCGCGTTCTGGTTATCGCCGATACGAATCGCACTCCGCCGTCCCGACGTTTTCGCTGGCTGGTACGATGAGCTATCGCAAAGGAATGTTCGCCTTCTTCAATGGCACCAGCGACGAATACCGAAAGGCTCTTCAACAGGGTGGAACGATTGCTGGATATACCGTCGGGAAAATCACGTTCGACAACGTCCAATTGCAATCCTCCGGAAAAACGATTGAGATGAAAGTGGGGGCGGCTATGCGACGGGAAGGAAGCGAGTGGGAATTGAGCGCGCGGGGAGAATGGGGAGACTTGAACGCGACCGAAACCTCGCCGGGCGGCGAAACGAGTAGTGAAACATCCACAAACGTGCCTTCCAGCGGCGGCGAGGAAAACGACGTTTTAAAACGATTAATTGAGCAAAGACAACAGGAACTAAAATGAAAAAATTGATTCTACCAATAATGGCCGTGTGCGCGGCGGGATTTTTACTTCCTGCCGGCGCCCAAACGAGCGGCAATGAGCCGCCGGACGACGGCGGTGGGCCGCCCATGCAGGCGCCGGGCGAAGCGCCGGCGCCTGGCGCGCCCGGCATGCCGGACTCAGGCGCTGCCGACCAAACTGCGCCCGGCCAGCCGCGCCCGTCTTTGCCATCCGGGGCAATCCGTTTCGTTCAGTCGAATGGCACAACGCAGGCGGCTCCATCCGCGCAAACGGCCGTCGTGCAAACCCCGTCAGCCTTTTTGCCGCCAAATGATTCCGGCGGTGTATCCAATCCCGATCAATTGCGGTTGAACTTTGACAATGTTCCTCTGGACATGGTGCTCAATTATTTGAGCGACGCCGCCGGGTTTATCATTGTGATGAACACGCAGGTGCACGGAAATGTCAGCGTCATTAGCAGCCACCCCATGACCCGCGACGAAGCGGTGGACCTCCTGAATGCGGTCCTGAACCAAAATGGTTATGCCGCCGTCCGTAACGGGCGCACGCTTACGATCATGGACAAGAGCTCCGCCAAAAACAGCGATATCCCCGTCCAGATCGGCAATAATCCCGCCGGCATTCCTAGAAACGACGAAATCGTTACCCAAATCATTCCGGTCCGCTATGTGGACGCGAGCCAGTTGGTTTCCGACTTGTCGTCATTTGTTTCGCCTGAGGCAACGATCGTTGCAAACCAGGCGGGCAATTCCATCGTGATCACTGACACCCAGCAAAATATCCACCATCTGGTGGAAATCATCTCAGCCATTGACCAAAGCGCAGCCGGCGAAACGGAAATCCAGGTATTTACTCTTAAATACGCCAATCCAAACGACGTGGCGACCGAATTGGGGGAAATTTTCCCATCCGGCAATCCGACTGGCCCGGGCAATTCGCCCATCCGTTTTGGAGGGTTTCCCGGCGGCGGCGGTGGTGGTTTCTTTGGACGAATGATGGCAGCCGCCGCAGCCAACAGCGGCGGGTCAAATAACCGTGCCCAAAAACAATCTCAGGTGACCGCCGTCGCCGATGCGCGCACGCAGGCGGTCATTGTCATGGCCTCAAAAGATTTAATGTTTGAGATAGCGGGCATGATGCAAAGCCTGGATGTTCCATCGGACCGGGACCAGGGCGTCCATTCATTTGCTTTGCACAACGCCGATCCGCAGGAAGTTGCGCAAGTACTGCAAAATATGTTCCAGTCCAGCACATCGGGCCGTGGCAGCGGCGGTCAAAGCTCCTCGCAACAGCAGGAAACCAGTCCCTTCATGAACCGCGAAGCGCAAAACGCGACAACCGTCAGTACCACGTCATCAACCATTAGTTCCAGCTCAGCCAACAGCGGTGGCCGTGGCGGCGGTGGCGGTGGCGGCGGCTTGCCTTAATAACTCTGCACGAACGAAAGAATAAATTTATGAAATTAAAACTCAAAATATTCGGCGGCGGCTTGATGCTCATGGCCTGCGCCGCTCTTCAACTTTGCGCGCAACAACGGCCTGGCGGCGGCGGGTACGGCGGTGGTTTTGGCGGCGGCTTCGGCGGCTTTAACCGCGGCGGTTTTGGCGGTTTTGGCAACAGCGGTGCTACTTCGGGAAGCCAATACAACAACAACGGCACCGTCGGCAGTGCCACGATCGAAGTGGATCCCGACACGCACAATATCATTGTAATTGCCGACTCACAGACGAGCATGCAGATCAGTAACGTGATCGCCAACATGGACCACCCCAAGCCGCAGGTGCTCATCAAGGTCGTCTTTTTGGAAGTACAGTTGAACAATGCCGAGGCACTCGGTGTGCAGGGGTCTTATACGCCTCAGGAAAGTTGGTTCTCTCAACTGACCGGCTATATGACAAACTTTGTTAATGGTCCAAGCAATACCATCGTTCCCCAGGTGACGCCTATCCGCCAGACTTTTAATGTAAGCCACAATTTCGGCTTGCCCCAAACGCTCGCCGGCGCGACCGGAAACGCTGGCATGTATTCTGTTTTGGGCAATGATTTCACGGCCACGATACAGGCTATCGCCACCGCCGGTAAGGCGCAGATTCTTTCGCGCCCGTCCATCCTGGCACGAGATGGCCAGCCTGCCACGATTCTCGTCGGTTCGGAAGTCCCGCTCGTGACCGGCATCAGCTACGAAACCGTTGGCGCCAACACGGTGCCCATCAACAACGTCACCTACACCCCTGTCGGACTCCAGGTGAATGTCACGCCCTTTATTTCTCCCGACAATCTCGTGGAAATGATCGTTACGCCGGAAGATTCAGAAGTAGATCCGAACCTAACCGAGCCCATCGGCGGCGGTGTCAATGCGCCCGTTATTGATACCCGCCAGGCGGACACGGTGGTTATCACGCCCGATGGACAAACAGTCGTCATCGGCGGCATGATGGAAAACGACAAGGAGTCGGCTGCCACAAAAATTCCTCTCCTGGGCGATATCCCTCTCCTGGGCGCGCTCTTCCGATACAAATCTAATTCCGACGACAAAAATGAATTGATGATTTTCATGACGCCGCACGTCGTTCGTGCCCCGATGGAACTGGCGAGCGCCGTCAACGCGCCCAACCTTACCAGTGGTTTTATTACCAATTCGGTGTCTGAACAGCAATTGGACAAATTCCTGGAAAACATTCCCGAAAAACAGGGGACGAAAACCTGGCACTAATATAGGATGCATTGCAGCTAATTCACGCATGGAACCCAAACGCCGCGATACACTGGTTTACGGACTCCTCGTGGGAATCTGGCTGTTAGTCGTCGCCTGGCAGGTTGAAGAACATCTGCGCGTCGAATCCACGGCCAAAAACGATCTTCGCAATCGTTCCACCGAAATCGCCGATACACTGAGCGCAGTGGTCCGCGCCTCGCGATTTCGCGGGGCGGTGGTGCAGGACCGGTTGGGTCTGGTTCTCAATGAATTGGCCCGGACGAACGAACTGGTCGGTTCCGCCGGCGTGTTGTCCATCGCTCTGCTCAACTCCTCCGGTGATCCTGTAGTGACCGCCGGAGACACGAACCTCATCCCGAAAGAGGAATTGTCTGAAGGCGTATTCTGGACGCGCGACAACGTCACCTTTGTCAACCCGCTCTGGGGCGCGAGTATCAACTCGGAAAACGCGTCCAACGCGACCGTCGTCTTGCCGCCGCCCGATGAGTTCTCCAATTCAATCCCGCGCGGCGAACGATTTCAACGTCGTGAATTCCGGACCAATGAAATCGTTTTCTTCAATGCATCGAATCCTCCGCCTACGAATGCAGAAGGAGGCCTCCTGGGACCTCCGCCTCCAGACGAAGGGAGCACAAATGGGCTCCATCGCTTCACCTACATGGAACGCCGTGATATGCGCCGTCCGCCGTGGCTGCGGTTTATGAGCGATGATGATTTTAAGGCCCTCATCGTCAAACGCGAACTGCATGGATTGGTCCTCACGATGTCCACGGAAAATCTGCTCACTGTTTCCCGTGACGACTTATGGATGCGCGCCATCATCGTCTTTTTCGCCGGCATTTCGGCCATAGGCGTCGGCCTGGCCTGGCGCAACGTGGACCTTCAAATCCGCCTGGTTCGCGCCAGCGAATTGAATTCGCATTTACGGGAAATGAACCTTGCCGCCGCCGGCCTGGCCCACGAGACCCGTAACCCTCTGAATATCATCCGGGGCATGGCGCAAATGATTTCCAAATCCAATGGGTCTCCGGACCTCAAGGAAAAATCCAGGGCCATCGTGGATGAAACTGACAAAGTCACCGCTCAATTGAATGAGTTCATCAACTATTCCCGTCCGCGCGAAGTGCGCCGAAGCAAGGTAGCGCTCAATGCCGTGGTAGTTGAAGTCGTCCGCGCTCTCAACTATGACATTGATGAAAAGAAAATCCGCGTCGATGCGAAGATGGACCCGATTTATATCGAAGCCGACGAGCAATTGCTTCGACAGGCGCTGTTCAATCTTCTGCTCAACGCCATTCAGGCGGTCGGCGAAAACGGCCAAATCCAATTTGCGGCGCGCAAGGAAAGCGCCTCCGCGATGGCGCTGGAAATCCGTGATGACGGCCCCGGCGTTCCTCCCGAACAACGGCTGGAGATCTTTAAGCCTTATTTCACTACGAACCAAAAGGGCACGGGCCTCGGCCTGGCGATTGTCCAACAAATTGTCCTGGCGCATGGTTGGGAAATCCAATGCCTCGCCAACGAGCCCAAAGGCGCTCTCTTTCGCATCAGCCATCTAAAAGCCGTGGGATGACATGGGACCCATACGTCCTATATTTGTCTTCGCTCGCACATCCGTGTAACATGAGCGCACGGCATGAAAAACGGAAATAAAACCGTCCGCATCCTGATAGTCGATGACGATCCTGGCCAACGCAGCCTGCTCAACTCCTTCCTGAAAAGCCAGCACTTCGAAACCGTGACGGCCGATTCCGGCGAGCGCGCCCTGGAACTCCTGCGCGGCGGCAAGTTCGACATGATGATCTCCGATGTGCGCATGCCCGGCTTGTCCGGCCTGGAAACCCTCCGGCGCGCCCGCAAAGAACACGGCACATTGCCCGTTCTGCTGGTAACCGCTTTTACCGACGTTCGCGATGCGGTGGCCGCGATGCGCGACGGCGCTGTCAATTATCTCGCCAAGCCGATTGACCTCGATGAATTGCTTGCCTCCGTGCGCAATGCAGTCGGGATCGCCGAGACCGCGCGACCGGTCGGACCGCCCGACAAGCCGCTGCCTGATTTCATGGTCGCGCACAGCCCCCTGATGCAGGCCGTCCTTCTCGATGCTTCGCTTATCGCTCCTTCCGAAACGCGCGTTCTGATCACCGGTGAAAGCGGCGTGGGCAAGGAAGTTCTGGCGGACGTTGTTCATTCGTGGAGTCCGCGGGCTTCCGGGCCGATGATTAAAGTCAATTGCGCCGCCATTCCCGAAACCCTCCTGGAAAGTGAATTGTTCGGGCACGAGCGCGGCGCTTTCACCGGCGCGCATGCGCAACGTATTGGCCGGTTCGAACAGGCGTCCGACGGCACGATTTTCCTGGATGAAATCGCCGAAATGTCCCAGCCACTCCAGGCGAAATTGCTGCGAGTGACCCAGGATGGCCGCTTCCAGCGTATCGGTTCCAACAAAGAGATTCAGACCGGCGCCCGCATCATCGCCGCCAGCAATCGCAACCTGGAAGACGAGGTTAAAGGGGGGCGTTTTCGCGAAGATTTATTTTACCGCCTCAACGTTGTGGAATTGTGCATTCCGCCCCTGCGCGAGCGCCATGAGGATATTTTGCCGCTGGCGAGCCGCTTTATCGAAGAATTTGCGAAGGGACGCGCGCGGTTCTCTGAAACTGTCTCCGCCTGTCTGGAAGCCTATCCGTGGCCGGGAAACGTCCGCGAATTGCGTAACGCCATGGAACGCGCCATTCTCCTCTCACGCAGCGAACTGATTTTGCCGGAGCATTTGCCATCCCGTGTCCGTGATGCCGCCGGACCAGGCGCGACGCCGCGAAAATTGGCCGAACCGGAACGTTGGGAAGAAATCGAGCGCAACGCCATTCTGCAGGCCCTGCGCCAGCATCATTTTAACCGAACCGAAACGGCAAAAGCGCTGGGTATCAGCCGGCGCGCTCTCCTCTACAAATTGCAACGCTTCCGCGAGCAAGGCTTTGAGGTGGAATAATCGTTCAAACCTCTCAACCCGGATTTTGCATTTGGATTTATTGCGTTGCATTAGAGACGCACAAAATTGTTCTGGTGTTCGTGGCTTGGGAAATCGTTGTGGAGTCAGTCACCGTCCCCATGAACCGTATTCTCGTTCGAACAATTCTCCCTCACCCCAGCCCTCTCCCAGCGGGAGGGGGAGAGCGTTTACTGACTTGAATGAATACCCAAATAAAAACCCTCTGGAAATCTCAACGCCATATCCGGGTTTCAACGATTTAACGTCTCAACGTTCTCCTCACTCTCCGTTCCCCAATTTTTATTTGGCAAAATCCCCATATCCAATTCCAGCGTTCCGCCGTTGATAATATCGTCTTTGGTGATCCACGGATGGTTCAACGGCCGACCGTTCAATTTGGCCGATTGCACGTAGCAATATTGCTTGGAGCAATTGCGTGCAATGATCGTAAACGTGCCGCCTTTGTAATATTTCGGATCCAGGTTGATGACAGCCTTTTGCACATCCGGACTGCCAATTACATAAACGCCGCTCGCCGGGTTCACCGGATATAATCCCATCGCGCTCCAGACGTAGCAGGCGGAGATTTGTCCGCAATCATCGTTTCCGTCAATTCCTTCCTGGGTGTTGTCGTATTGAGTCAGCTCAATTTCCCTGACAATCCAGGCGGTTTTGTATTGAGCGCCGGCCAGAGCGTAAAGATAAGGCGTGGCTTCGTCCGGTTCATTGCCGTGTGAGTATTGACCAATCAAACCTGTGGTGTCCACGCGCCAGTCCTGCATATACGAATCCTGGTCAAAGAGTTCATCCAATCGGTCTACGAACGCCTTGTCGCCGCCGTAGAGTTGAATCATCCCCGGCACATCCTGGACGGCCGCAAATGCATATTGCCACGCGTTCGCCTCCGTATAATAGCCGCCTGCGTCGTTGCCGCCTTGAACTACTTGACGGGGATTAAAAGGCTCGTGATACGTGCCATCGGGTTGTTTCGACCGGAAGAACCGCGTCGCCGGGTCCCAGGTATTTTTGTAATATTGGGAACGTTTCGTAAATAAATCGGCTTCGTCGGTTTTGCCGAGATCTTTTGCCATTTGGGCAATGCACCAGTCGTCGTAGCTCAATTCGATCGTACGCGACGTCGCCGCGCCCTGGCCTTTTTCCCACGGAATATAGCCGTATTTTTGGTACTCGTTCTGGCGGTTGCGTCCGCTCATCGCGGTGTCCACCATCGCCTTGAGAGCGAGATCCGAGTCAAATCCGCGGAATCCCATGACGTAGGCGTCGCGAATAATTGGGATGGAATGATATGCAATCATGCAGCCCGTTTCATAATTGGCCAGCGGCCAGACCGGCAGCGCGTGATCGGGCGATTGTTGGTAAAAAGCCAGCATGCTTTGGATGAAATCATTCATCCGATCCGGTTCCGTGAACATTAACAACGGCGCTTCGGCCCGGTAAATGTCCCACATGGAAAACGTCGAGTACTCTTGAAAATCCGCCGAATGGACCTGTTGGTCCGTGCCGCGATAAGTGTTATCGGCATTGTTGCACAGTTGTGGCGCGATCATGGTATGATAAAGGCACGAATAAAATGTCTGCCGAATATCCGGATTGGACGCTTCAATCTGAACGCGCGAGAGGTTGTCATTCCAGATTTTGCGGGCCGCTTCGCGGACGGCGTCAAAATCATCGTTCGGCAACTCGGCCTGGAGGTTTTTCTCCGCCTCTTCCACGCTGGTCGGCGAGACGCCCACGCGCAAAATGATTTGTTCGCCTTTCGAAGTCCGGAAATCCAGGTGACCGCGAATATCTTTGCCTTTGGCGTCGGCTTGCCCCGGTGATAGTGGCTTTCCGTCCTGTTCCAGGCCGAAATCCTTGAAGGGCTTGGACGATTCAAGCGCAAAATAAACGAGGCGGCCTTTGGCCCAACCGTCCGCGCGCTTAAAGCCGGTCACCAGGTGCTTGTTTACGACCGTCATTTCCGCGGCGGTCGGTGTATTTCCGATTCCATGCACCAAATCAATCAGGATATGGCTTTGATGCGAGGCCGGAAACGTATAGCGATGCATCCCGCAATGTGCCGTGGCCGTCAATTCGGCCAGGATATTGTAAGTGTCGAGCTTTACCCGGTAATAGCCCGGTTGCGCAACTTCTTCGTTGTGGGAAAACACGGACCTGAAGTTGGATGAATCCAGAGACCGATAGCTCCCGGGCGTGTCGAGTTCGCCGATCATTGGCAAAACCAAAATGTCTCCCATATCCGTGCAACCGGTCCCGGATATGTGTGTATGGCTGAAGCCTTCAATGGTGTGATCCGGATAATAATATCCGCCGCAGGCATCCCATCCACTCGTGCGCGTGTCCGGACTCAATTGTACAAACCCAAAGGGCAGGGTGGCTCCCGGAAAAGTGTGGCCGTGTGCATCGGTGCCGACCATCGGCAGCGCATCATCTACCGGCAATTCCGCTCGCAATCCGGGTGCAAGAAAAAGGGTCGCCGCAACCGCGCAAGAGCCAATCGTGGAAAGACTTAACAATCTTGAAATCATAGAATAAATTTTAACCAGTGCAGTCGGCTCCGTCTATAAATTCTTGCAGCCGGAACGTCACGCTGACCCTGAATCGTGGCCCATCGTCCCCGCCATACTTGACGCAACCTGTAACACGCAACACGTTCCCGTGTCTAATTTCAATTAGTCACTGCATCCGTCGCTAATAGTTTACGCGCCCCATTCACCACATAATCCCATTGAAAGGCCGGACCGGGATCCACTTTATCCGTTTGGACGTGGTAATGTCCCAAAATGCCTTCATAGTTGGTGAGCGCATCGTTCGGTATTTTATAGGTTATCAATTGGCCCGAGTCGTTGGTGGGGTACTGGCACCGGATTTTTGGGAAAATTTTGCAAAGCGCGGCCGTCAATTTGATGAGCGCCTGGTATTGTTCCGGCGTGAAGTCGTACTGGACCAAATCTTTGCCCTGGATATTGCCTTCGATCGGTCCTGGCCGCGCCGGATGCCCGACAAAATTGGACGTTAAAATGCCGGCAGCGCCTAAGGCATCGGGCACGGTCAAAATCGTCTGGCCATTGGTCTGTTGATACCATTCTGAGAAGGGATTCGATGCGGTCAATTCGTACGCGCCAACATTGGCGATCTCAACGCCGATGGACCGGCTGTTGGCGATCGTGGCTTGCCAGGCCCGTTCCTTCAAGTCCAGCGTCTGGTAGGTCGTTCCGTCCACGTCGAGCATGAATTGCACGCTCAGTCCGCGCACGTCCTGCAATGTATGAAAACAATGCCGGCTCGTGCCTGCCACGTCGAAATGAATGACAAATTGGTCAATGACCCGTTGCAGCATTGGCAGATCCCAATTGCCCGAACTTACCTGCGCAAATTCTTCGGGGGTCATGTCGTGATTGCGAACGTCGTAGTGGATGCCCGTGTAAAGGTGCGGCGGATCGTTCGTCAATCCGGTGAATCGCGGATTAATGCGATAAGCATCATAGCCGTTGGGGTCCATCCACAGCACGACTCGCGTGCCCGTGTGAAAGAATTGTCCGGCCGCCACGATTTCATCGCCGGTCCTCGGCTCCGGCGTGCCGGGCGCGGGAGGATTGGTATTGAGTTTGTTTCCCTTGTTGCCTTCAAGAAAGAAGAGGAGACAAACGACCAGCAACAATGGGACAATAACCCAAAGCCGGTGGAAAGGACTTGCGGACTGATTCACCTTATGGGCTGTGAGTGTGGCCGTGGCGCGACTTTGAGGCAATTAAAAATACCAGCACAGAACCCCAAAGGTGATGGAACGCGCAACGATATGCTTCTGCTTTTTGCGACGTGAACCTGGCATAAAATGTTGGGGCTCTGTTGGCGGCGCTCAAGCCTTCAACAACTCTTCCGCGATCTGCACCGCATTCAGTGCCGCGCCTTTGAGCAACTGATCTCCGCTCACCCAAAACGCCAGGCCATTGTCCAGCGCGCAATCCTTCCGGATGCGGCCGACCTCGCAATTATATTTTTCCGCCGTGAACAGCGGCATCGGATACTTTTTATTTTCCGGTTCATCCACCAGGTCCAGGCCGGGCGCGCTCTTCAGAACAGTCCGCGCCGCTTCCACCGAGACCGGTTTTTCAAATTCCGCGTTCACAGACACCGAATGGGAACGATATACCGGCACCCGTACGCACGTCACGCTCGCGTGAAAATTCGGATGGTGCATGATTTTGCGCCCCTCATTCTCCATCTTCATTTCTTCCTTGGTGTACCCGCTGGGAAGAAACGAATCCACGTGCGGCAAAACGTTGAAGGCAATTTGATGCGGATATACGTCTTTGGTCACCGGTTTGCCGGAAACCACTTCGCCCACCTGCCGCTTCAATTCCTCGATGGCTTTGGCGCCAGTGCCGCTCACCGCCTGGTAACTCGATGCGAAAATACGCTTCACACGGAACGCCTGGTGCAATGGATACAGCGCCATCAGCGTAACTGCCGTGGTGCAATTTGGATTGGCGATGATGCCTTTGTGCCATTTCACATCCTCCGCGTTGATTTCGGGGATCACCAGCGGCACCGTGTCGTCCATGCGATAGGCGCTGGAATTGTCGATGACGACGCATCCGGCCGCCGCGGCAATCGGGGCAAATTCTTTGGAAATGCTTCCGCCGGCGCTGAATAACGCGATATCGATCCCGTTAAACGAATCCCGTGTCAATTCCGTGACCGCAACTTCCGCGCCCCGAAAAGTCTGCTTTTTTCCAGTCGAACGGGCTGAGGCCAGCAAAATTAGTTTACCCACTGGAAAATTCCGTTTTTCCAATGTTTTAATCATTTCGACACCGACGGCGCCGGTTGCGCCGACAATCGCCACGCTCGGATTCTTGTTCATAAAAAGGGGAACAAGTTTAACAGAGACAGGGCATGTGTCAATTGCGCGACAAAGGCGTTGACGGAGGCATTGATTGTTGGGACTTGCAGAAGTACCGCCCCACTAATTCATTTATCCACTAATTCAACGATTCGTTGTGAGAATTGTGCATAATTTTATTCGCTTTGTGATTGACCATAACCGTTGAGTATGAGGAAATAATGATTCTATAGTAATCAAATGCCGAAATTTTCAGTCAGAACCACCAACGGGCACAAAGCCGGAACAACCAAATACGACGCGCATCATAAAGTGCTGACGCAAACCTACGGCGCGTTTGCTGATTTGCGCCGGGAATTGTCGGACTCAAAAGAAACGGTGGGCGGGCGCGAGGATATTTTGCGCAGCTTCGCCGTCTGCGTTGATTCACAACGCTCCTGGCTTCTGCTCGAAGATTATTTTGAAAAGCTGTCTCTTTCCCGCAAAGATTTTCCCGACACCAACTGGTGGCCCCGGCTGTTGAACTCCCAGGGTACTTCGCGGCTGGAGGAATTGGCGTTCCTCTTTTTACGCGCCAAACGTTCGGTTCCCCCCGAGTTGCAGCTACACGCCAGCCTGGAGCATTTTGCCCGAGCCGAGGAAGCCGAACAGGAGCTGAAGCTGGTTCAGGAACTGGAAAACTGGCTGTCTCCACCCGCCATGCCATTGCTGGATACGCCTCGTGCCAGCCTCCGCGTGGTCTGCCGCCCGCAGCCTGTCGAGGATGATAGCTCCCGGCAGCGTTTGACGGTGCAATTCCTGTTGTCACGTCCGCGCACCGGCGAAAAGGCTCGCTCGCTTCACGATTTAATTGACCTCGTCGTTCGCGCCACTCATGAGCAGGAGCTTTTTGCCCCGCATGACTGGGAATTTATTCAATGGCTCGCAGATACCCATCGCAGCCGGGCCGATGGGGCCGATACTCTTATTCTCTCGGACACGGAGTTAATGCAATGGCTCGCGCGTTGGGGCCATACCAAACGCCTCGAATTGGCCGGGGGCGCCCAACCGTTGCAATTCCACGGGCAAATTATCGCGCTCTCGCCGCATTTGGAGAATGGCGACAAAGAATTGTCGTTCACGCACCGCTTCACTCTGCCGGGAGGTGGATTGCATTCCGTCGCCGACGCGATATTTTTCAATCATCAACCTCCAATAGCCCTGGTTGGCGGCACCTTCTTTTTGCTGCGCAACGCCCCGCCGCCGCGCGTCCTGAAATACCTGGCCAACAAGCCTTCGGTACCCGTCCGCAAATTGAGCCATCGCTTGTTGCTGCACTTGCGTAAAACGCAATCGGCCAACGGCGTGGACTGGGAACAGCTTTGCGTTACGCACAAGGCCACGCCGCAATTCGTGTTCGAATTGCTCGACGAAACCCTTCGCCTGCGTCTGCTCGCCAAAAGCCAGCGCGACCAAAGCATTTGGTTCTGGACCGGCCAGGAATGGCAGTCCAACGACGTCAAAAAACGGCCGCACGGCAAACCCGAAATCCTCGACGACCCCCGGCTGGAACCCGCTACGCAATGGCTGCGCAGGCTGGATTGGTTCACACCGGAACCCGGACTGTGGATCGGCGACGCCAACGAAAATTTCCTCGGTCTCCTGGCCGAAGCCTGGGGCACCCGGCCGGATGATTCCGAGTATCTGGGCAACCCGGCGTTTCATCGCCTGTTCCTCACGCCCCGCCAACTCAGGCCCAAATTGATTATCAAAGGCAGCGGCATCGACTGGCTGGCCGTGTCCGCCGAATGGGAAGCCGAAGGCCTTAAACTTACCAAAGCGGACCTGGACCGCCTCGCCTCGGCAAGCGGACGATTTGTCAAATTGCCGAATTCCGGCTGGGTTGAGTTGGATGCCGCCGCCGTCCAAAACGCTCATGAAGCCATGGCGGACATGGGCGTCGAAGGCATCGTTGCCATTCCGCAGAAAGTCGGTATGGAACACGTGGCGCACCTGGGCGAGGATGGATTCTCACGCTTTGCCGATACTTCTGAAGCCAAGGAACTCCGGAAACGGCTCACCGAATTCCGCGGCGTCCCCTCCGCCGGATTGCCGCGCGGTCTGCGCGCCGACCTGCGGCCCTATCAAAAGGACGGTTACGATTTCCTGGCCCACCTGGCCGAGATCAAGCTCGGGGGTATTTTGGCCGACGATATGGGCCTGGGCAAAACTTTGCAGACACTGACCTGGCTGGCTTGGCTCAAGGAACGCAATTCGAAGAATCCGAAGCCGTCATTGGTGATTTGCCCGGCGTCGGTCCTGCACAATTGGCGCCGTGAATCTGAAAAATTTACGCCGGACATGCGGGTATTGGTCCTGGAAAGTGGCGCGGCCAGGCACAACTTGCGTAAATTGATACCCCAGCGCGACTTGATCGTCACCAATTACGCCCTGTTGCGCCGGGACCTGGAGGAATTGCAAAAATTCTCATTCAGGGCCGTTATCCTGGATGAAGCCCAATTCATCAAAAACCCGGGCGCACAGGTCACCCACTCGGTCAAACAACTGAAGTGCGAGCACAAAATGGCGCTTACGGGCACACCGCTGGAAAACCGCCTGCTCGATCTTTGGAGCATTGTGGATTTCATCCAACCGGGCTACCTGGGCACCCAGGAACAATTTCTGGAAACCTACGAACCGCGTGGCGAAAACGCCGAAAGCGAACAACGCATTGCTCGCCGCCGCCTCTCCGCCAAACTGCGCCCGCTCCTCCTGCGTCGTCTAAAAAAACACGTCGCCAAGGACCTCCCGGACCGCATCGAAGA
>DASXFM010000118.1:0-6349 GCA_036489615.1 Verrucomicrobiia bacterium
CCCAGCCTCGTCGCCAATCACGATGCGCGTTTTGAGGCCGGCGGAGAAACCTATGAATTGACGCGTTATTCATTTTTGGGGCCGGAGGGCGGCGACACGCCGATTCACGTCGGAATTTTTGCCGGCGTGCATGGGGATGAACCCGAAGGTTCCCATGCGTTGGTTCATTTTATCAAGTTGCTGGAAGCCAGGCCCGAGCTGGCGCGGGGGTATTGCCTCTCATTTTATCCGATTTGCAATCCGACTGGTTTTGAGGATGGCACGCGTTTCTCCCGAAGCGGAAAGGACTTGAACCGCGAGTTTTGGAAAAATTCGGGCGAGCCCGAAGTGCGGTTGCTTCAGATGGAGCTCATAGCGCGATCCTTTCAGGGGATCATTTCGCTGCACACAGATGATACAAGTTCGGGATTTTACGGATACGCGCGCGGGGCAACCCTTACGAAACATCTGCTAAAACCGGCGCTGGAGGCCGTGGAACAAATTCTCGCGCGCGACACGCGCCCGGTCATTGACGGTTTTCGCGCGCGCAATGGAATCATCTACGACGCCTTCGAGGGCATGCTGAGTTTCCCGCCGCCGAGGGTACGTCCGCGTCCCTTTGAAATCATCCTGGAAACGGCTGCGGAACCGCCGACGTATTTGAAGGAAGCTGCATTTATGGCGGCGCTGAAAACGATATTGACCGAATACCGCAAGTTCATTGCTTACGCACCCAATCTGTAAAAAAGGAACAATCTATGGCACGCATTTACAATGACATCACCGAAACCATCGGCAACACGCCGCTCGTGCGCCTGAACCGCACAGCCAGGAAACACGGCGCGCTCGCCGATGTCCTGCTCAAGCTCGAGTTTTTCAATCCACTTTCCAGCGTCAAAGACCGTATTGGCGCGGCGATGATCAATGACGCGCTTGCGGCGGGAATTATTGGTCCGAAGACGGTATTGATTGAGGCGACAAGCGGCAACACCGGCATTGCGCTCGCATTTGTCGCCGCCGCCAAAGGGCTGCGGTTAATTCTAACGATGCCTGAAACCATGAGCATCGAGCGGCGCAAGCTGTTGAAAATCCTTGGCGCTAAACTCGTCCTGACTGAAGGCGCCAAAGGCATGAAAGGCGCGATGGCCAGGGCGGAGGAATTGCGCAAGACAATCCCCAACAGCGTCATTCTTCAGCAGTTCTCCAACCCGTCAAACCCGGAAATCCATCGTAAGACGACCGCCGAAGAAATCTGGCGTGACACCGAGTGTGCCGTGGATTTTGTGGTCGCAGGCGTTGGAACAGGCGGCACCATCACCGGCGTAGCCGAGGTCATCAAAAAACGAAAGCCGTCGTTCAAAGCCATTGCCGTGGAACCAATTAAATCTCCGGTCATTTCCGGCGGCCAACCCGGCCCGCACAAATTGCAAGGCCTCGGCGCGGGGTTCATTCCGGACAACCTGAACACGAGCATTTTGGACGAAACGATCCAGGTGGCCGAAGAGGATTCAGCGCCCATTTCGAAGGAAGTCAACCAGCTGGATGGAATTCCGATTGGCATTTCGAGCGGAGCGGTGGTTTGGGCGGCGTTGCAAGTGGCCAAACGCCCTGAAAACGCGGGCAAAACCATTGTCGCCATCGCTCCATCGTCCTCGGAACGTTACCTTTCGACGTGGCTATTTGCCGACGTGAACGTGGAGAGCGACTCCATTGTCCATGAAGCAGGGCAGGCTTAGGCAAATGGCAACCAGCCGGCCCGCCACGCCAGGGGCAATGAGAATTTGCCAACAAACGTTGAACAACGGTTGGATGTTGGCACAGGGCCGTACGGCGCGATCTCGCGTCCGCGGCCCTGCTTTTTCTCAAACCTGAAATCTTGAACTGCAAATCGTTTTAATATAGTCTCACTGTTCATTTATGGATGAAGCCTCAGTCAAATTGTCGCGCAACGAAGAACTCAAGACCGCGAGCCCGACCCTCGGGGGCAGTATTGCCGCGACCCTGTCGGACGCCGCGGCCGATCATTTTTCCCAGGACGACTACGAATTTTTGAAATTTCACGGCGTCTATCAACAGGACGACCGTGATCAGCGCAAGACCGCCAAAAAATACATCATGATGGTCCGTTCAAGCGTCCCCGGAGGCGTGTTGAGCGCCAAACAATGGATTGCGATGGACGACATGGCCGGTAAATACGGAAATAACACGCTCCGCATCACGACCCGCCAGACCATCCAGTTTCACGGCATCCTGAAATCAAACCTCCGCGCGCTGATCAAGGGACTGAACGAAGCGCTCGTGTCAACGCTGGCAGCCTGCGGCGACGTGCGGCGTAACGTCATGGCCCCTCCGACCCCGGCGTATACGCTCGCCCGGACGAAAGTCCTCGAAGATTGCCGCCGTGTGAGTGAAGAACTCAAGCCCCGCACGGGCGCCTATCACTCGATCTGGATTGACGGCGCGCAATTGAATCTCGAAGACGACGCCAATAAAAATTTCGTGGACCCGCTCTATGGCAAGGCCTACATGCCGCGCAAATTCAAAATCGCGTTTGCCATTCCGCCGGTCAATGACATTGACCTTTTTACAAACTGCCTGGGCTTCATCGCGATCGTCGAAAACGGGGAATTGGTCGGCTACAACGTCGCCGTGGGCGGCGGACTGGGCCGCAGCCACGGCAACGTCCAGACCTATCCGCGCCTGGCCGATGTCATCGGATTTCTTCCGCCGGACAAAGTAGTGGACGTGGCGAGAGCCGTGCTGACCGTCCATCGCGATTTCGGCGACCGCGCCGACCGCAAACATGCACGCCTCAAATATGTGATCGCCGACCGCGGCGCGGATTGGGCGCGGGCGGAAGTGGAGAAGCGCGCGGGCATCCAGTTGGAGCCGGCGCGGCCTTATCGCTTCACCACCATGGGCGATCTTTACGGCTGGCGGCAGGCGGTCGACGGCCAATGGTTCCTGACCCTGTTTGTGGAAACCGGGCGCGTGAAAGACGTCGAAGGCCGCCGGATGAAAACGGCGTTGCGTCAGGTAGCCGAGAAATTTTCAGACATTGAATTTCGGCTTTCCGCCAATCAGAACATGATTCTGGCCAATATTGCCGAAGACGATCGGGACGCCATCAATGAGCTGTTGGTAGAGCACGGCGTCAAAACAGATCATCGCCAGACTACCCCCATGCATGGCGCATCCATGGCCTGTCCTGCCCTGCCCACGTGCGGGTTGGCGCTGGCCGAGTCTGAACGCATGCTGCCCGGCCTGGTGGACCGCATCGAAAAACTCTGCGAAGCCGTTGGCATGGTCGGTGAGGAAATTATTATTCGTTCGACCGGTTGCCCCAACGGCTGCGCGCGGCCTTACGTTGCTGAACTTGCGTTCGTGGGCAAAGCGCCCGGACGTTATCAGGTTTGGCTCGGCGGCGATCTCGCCGGGACGAGACTGGCGCGTCAATGGAAGGAAATGGTCAAAGACGCCGACATTGAGACCGAACTTCGCCCCATCCTGACGCGCTACGTGAACGAACGTTTCAACCGCGAAAGCTTTGGTGACTGGTGCGACCGCGTGCTCCTGAATGAGCCGGTATCGGGCTTCTCGATCTGAATTTTCGCAGAAAGCATTTCGCGCGAAGACCACGAAGGACACGAAGGGAGTTCTATTTCTGCGGTCACGTTCTTCGTGCGACAGTTTCACGAATTGTCCAAGAACTCAAGGAACAGCCGGCCTTGTTTTGGCGCTTAGTCGCCATTACTTAAGGCCGAACTCTGTTTCGTGGCACGCGTCGCTTCGCCATTTTGAATGACTCGGATTTCAGCGGCGGATGTCCAGGGCAGCCCGTTGATTTCAGAGATAGCCCTGAGTTTGATAAAGCGGCATTTTATGGGGTCGAAGGTTTCGATTTTTTCTTCCTTGCCGGTTTCGAATTCACCCTTCTTTATCGGTTCGCCAAAGTTCGTGCCATCGTTGCTGACGTAGAATTCATAATCTTTGATGGTGCCATGGTCCGATTCGTCCTGGCGGGGTAAATAGGTAAAGCCTTTGATGACGGAGGGTGGAACCAGTTCGATAATGATTTCATGGGGAAGCCCGGGACTGTTACGGTTCCACTCGGTGTGCCAATAAGTATTGGGGTTGCCATCCACGGCATTTTTTCCGTAACCATCCTCGCCATTGGTTTCTTCACTGTCCACTTTTACGAACTTGAGCTTCACTTTCGCCACGGCGCTTGCGTTCGTTGGATCTCGTGATTTGGCTTTGGCAATGTAGTCGGCCAGCGCTTCAAACAGTTTACTCGTCTTTGCAGCAGGAAAGGTCAACGGCAAATCAAACAAACCGACGACGTATTTATCCTTCAACAGATAAATGTCTTCATTGGAGTCATATCTAGTCCACCTGTGCGCCGCGTCCCAATGGATTACTTTTAGCGACTGCGGGTACTGCGGACGACCCGCGATGGAAGACTCAAATGCCTTTTTTGCTTCTTCGACGTCTCGATAGCGCAGAATTGTCACCACCAAAGGGCGCTCGAGCGTTTCATTGGTAAGCGCATATCGGGACGTCTCCAGCGGCTTTGTGTGTGGCATCCACCACTCCTCACCCGCACCTGGGTCTGTGGGCGTGACAATTGAGAAGCCTGGAATCTCGATCTTTTTTTCCTCGGCCGGGAAAGCTGGAGCTATTTGGCTCAAAAGTGTAATCGCCAAAGCCAATTTAAGTATCAATTTGTTCATTTGGTCAAATCGGTTCGGAACAGCGTCCGTATCAGCGAGATTGGACGGAGATACCAGCTAAATGCTCCACTATTGCTGGAAACGATGTGCCGGACGTGACGGAAGTACCAGTGACAGCGCCATTCTGGCGCTGCGAAATAGCTTGACAAACCGTGTGTCTGAAATAAAATCTATCGAACGCCTATCCAGAGCTAATCAGAATATTCACACCACAAACAACAAATCAACCGGGACATGCTGGTTAAGAATTGCGGGATCGATTCTGCTTTTCCTGCTTTGGAACACACGCGCATTGGCCACCTTGCCGGCCGGTTGGAGCGATGCGGACATTGGGTCGCCGGCACTGGCAGGATCAGCTTCCGATGCGAGCGGTAATTGGACTATAACCGGCGGCGGATCGGATATTTGGAACGGGGCCGACCAGTTCAATTTTGCCAGCACCGGTTTCGGCAGTGATGGGGCGCTGGTTGCCGAGGTTGCCAGTCTGCAAAATAGTGATCCCGATACGGGCTGGTCCAAAGCCGGCGTCATGTTTCGTAACGATACTACCGCCGGGTCGATCAACGTCGCCATCGTAGTGTCAGCCACCCAGGGAGTCAATTTTCAATGGCGCAGCGGCGACGACGATCAATCATACAGTATCAACGTTGCCAGCGTCTCGGCCCCGATTTGGCTGGAGTTGGTCCGGTCGGGCAACAATTTTACCGGATCCTACAGCTACGATGGAAGCAATTGGATACAAGTCGGCACGGAACAAATCTTCATGAACGGCTCCGTGCTCGCCGGACTGGCGGTCGCGGCCCACAACAATTCGGCGCTGAACACAGCCACATTTACCAACGTGAGTCTCGCTCCGCAGACATTCGGCGTTTATCGCGAGCTTTGGACGAATTTGAACCCAAATGCCGACGACACCCTGGACGCCTTGACGAACACCGCCAACAATCCAAATTGGCCCGATAATCCGACGGCGTCCTACTCGCACGTTTTCACTAACCTTGAGACAGAACTCAACACCGGAATGAATTACTACGGTCAGCGCCTGAGAACGTTTGTAGTGCCTCCAACGAATGGCTGGTACACGTTCTGGATTGCCAGCGACGACACTTCACTGCTGTTTTTAAGCACCGGCGAAGACCCGGCGAATGAAGCGCCTATCGCTTCGGTCGTTGAATATACTGACTGGCGGGATTTTACAGAAGAACCCAATCAGCAATCTTCGCCGATCTATTTGCAAGGCGGTCAGCGTTATTACCTGGAGGCGCTCATGCAACAGGGAACAGGCGGGGACAATCTGACTGTGCAATGGGAATTGCCTGATGGAACTATTGAGTTGCCACTGGCGACGGGAAGCGCGTCCGGAACGTTGTTGATTCCTTTCACCGGCGTGGCGAATCCGCCGGGAATCTATTGGCAGCCGGCTAATGCAACAAGCATTGAGAATGGTGAGGCTGCATTTTCCCTGTTGGTGACCAATCAATCGAACGTCAGTTACCAATGGCTGGTAAACTCGACGAATTTACCCGGCGCGAATGCATCGGTCCTCACTTTAACCAACCTAAGTTTGAGCGCGAACGGGCAAATCTTCAGTTGCGTGGTTTCGGACCCGGCGGGTTCGGTAACAAGCACACCGGCGT
>DASXFM010000211.1:0-2952 GCA_036489615.1 Verrucomicrobiia bacterium
CTCTGGCTTTTCAATGCCGTTACAAAACATCATCCTCAAACTCGGTTTGAATGAAGTCATGTCAAAAATCCTGGCGATACATTTTAAATATTTCGGCGACGCCGTTTTGATGACGCCGGCGTTGCGCGCGATACGCGAGCACTTTCCGCAATGTGAATTGCACGCGCTGGTGCCTGGAGAAATCGCGCCCATTCTTGAACATTTGCCGTGGTTGAATCGGATTTGGGCAATGCCGCGCCGGCGTGGAAGCGCCAACCTTTCGCAGACCCTGCCGATAATTGGCGCTTTGCGCCGGGAACGATTCGACCGGTCCGTCGATTTTGTGAGCAACGATCGCGGTGCGATCGCCAGTTTGCTCATCGGCGCAAAGGAACGGCTTGGCTGGCTAGAAAGCGGTGGATTTTGGGGCCGGAGATTCTGTTATACCCGCCGCGTTGCGCCTGAAATAAAGCGGCTTCACGAATCCGCGCATCTGGTCCATCTCTTGTCCGGCTGGGATGTTCCGCCGCCACGCTCATTGGAACCTGAAATACGCGCTGACCCGGCTCTCGCTGAAGCCGCAAAAAAAGTTTTGCCGATTGAAAATGCGGTCATTTGCCATGTTGCTTCCAGCCAACCAAATAGAGAATGGCCTTTGTCGCATTGGGCGGCGTTACATCGCCTGGCAACGGCCGCCGGATATCCCGTTGTCTTTACGACCCCGCGTGGTAAACGCGAGCAATCGCTCGTGCCGGAGTTTATAAAACTGGCACCGAATGCGACCGTTTTGCCCATGATTAGCGAGTTGCCTCTGTTTTTGGCCGTACTGCAGCGGGCAGCCGTTTTTATCTCGGGGGACACCGGCCCACTCCACTTTGCAGCCGGGTTGGGTGTGCCGACGATCTCGCTATTTGGACCGAGTTTGCCGGAGCGCTGGGCGCCCGTCGGGCCGCGCCATCGATTACTCACCGGGACTCCATGCAGTTGCGGCGCGCATTCAGCCATTTGCACGAACAAGGATCATTGCCTCGCGGCGATCTCGCCGGAACAGGTATTGAACTGTCTCCAAAAGGCCGATCAAGACAAACGACGGTCCCCCCATACTTGACGCACTACGTATCACGCAACGCGCGTTCACCGAACGTTCACCTGAGGGTCGGGGTACGGGATATTGCTCGCCTTGATTGCGGTCGAACGGCATATTTTCACCGAGTTCATGTTTGATTTTATTGGCAAAATCTGGAGTCTGGCAAAACGATATCGCTTGCGGCTGTTTCTCGGCGTGGTGACCGGCATTCTCAGCGGTTTTATGCAGCCGTTGTTAATGGGAACGATTGTATTTCTCGTGGGCGCAGTTTTCCCCTCGGCCATATCGACGTCGCCGAATTCGGCCATAAACCGGTTGCCCCAATTTGTGCAGGACTGGTTTACCGAGGCGCGCGCGGCATTGACACATGGCGTGCAAGTACACCCCTGGTCGCTGCACGTGAGAATCATCGTGGTGACACTGGTCGCAGCAATCCCGGTGGTTATGTTTCTGCGCGGGCTATTCGGCGTGTTAAACGTCTATTTTCTGCAATGGGTGGCCAGCCGCTCAATTGCGGATTTGCGCGCCCGGATATTCCGGCATTTGCTGGATTTGTCCGCGGGATTTTACAATGAAAATTCAACGGGCCAGCTCATGTCGCGTGTAATCAACGATACAGCGACGCTGCAAAACATCTTAAGCAACGCAACATCCGTGGTGGTGCGCGATCCTGTAACGCTGCTCATTATTATTGGAGGGTTGTTGTGGACACAACCGGCGTCGACACTCATAAGCGTCGTCGTGATGCCGGCATGTGTGATTCCGATTACGATCTTTAACCGAAAGATACGCCGGTCCAGCCGTGAATTGCAGTCGCAATCCGCCGACCTGACCCAGATCATGGCCGAGGCTTTCACCGGATATCGCATCGTCAAGGCGTATAATCTCGAAGATATCGTCACGGAAGATTTTCGGCACACCACACGCGGCACCGTGGGCCACTTCATGCGCATCATTCGCGCCAGCAGCATTCCCGGGCCGCTAATCGAATTTTTTGGTTCCTGCGGCGTAGCGTTCCTGGTTGCGTATTTGATTAACAAGCCGCAACCCCCGGAAAACTTCGTGGGCCTTCTGACCGGCGTCTTTTTGCTTTATCAACCCCTGAAAAATCTCACGAATTTACATAACCAGCTCGCCCAGGGCCGCGCGGCGACTGAACGCGTTTTTGAGCTTCTGGCCACCCAAAATAGTGTGCCGGAACCCGCGCAACCCAAAAAGCTCAACGCCGGCAACGCGGACGTCGTGTTTGAAAACCTCAGTTTCAATTACGGAGAAAAGCCGGTCCTGCGGAACATCAATCTGACCGTCAAATCAGGACAGCTCGTCGCGCTCGTAGGCGCCAGCGGTTCGGGCAAAAGCACCCTGGTCAATTTGCTCCTTCGCTTTTACGACCCGCAGCAGGGGGCCATCCGCATTGGCGGAACGGACGTTCGAGAGGTCTTCACTGGAGATTTGCGCAATCAGATTGCCGTCGTTTCGCAGGAGATTATCCTGTTTGACGAAACGATCCGCCGGAACATCGAACTGGGCCGTCCCGGCGCAAGCGAGGAGGAAATAGTTGCCGCCGCCAAACACGCCCATGCCTACGATTTTATCATGGCGAAACCCGAGGGGTTCAACATGGTCATTGGCGAAAAAGGCACGAAGCTCTCCGGCGGCCAGCGGCAAAGAATAGCCATCGCCCGCGCCGTCCTGCGCAATGCCCCAATTCTCGTCCTCGACGAAGCCACCAGCGCCCTGGACAACGAATCGGAACGGGCGGTGCAGGCGGCCCTGGACGAGCTAATGACTGAACGTACGACACTTTGCATCGCGCATCGCCTGTCGACGATTATGCACGCAGATTTAATCGTTGTGTTCGATCAGGGCAAAATCGTCGAGACCGG
>DASXFM010000213.1:0-3231 GCA_036489615.1 Verrucomicrobiia bacterium
CGGGCATATCGGAATACTGAAAGAGGGCAACACGATTTGGTTCAGCTACCAATACTACGATGCTGCGACATACGGTCGCTCGCGGCTGTCCCTTGGGAAATTAGCGTGGAAGGATGGGTGGCCGGTGCCATCGGATGGAAGATAGAAGATGAGAGAGGGCGAAAGTTGTCAACGTAGCGACGTGTTGCGTGTTGCGTAGTCCGTCAAGTAACCGAGGTCCCGTTGTTTATGGGATGTAGAATGTTTTCGAGCCACAGATGGAATTGTCCTTACTTGTTGTGTTGATAAACACGCACCCAATCAATTTCAAATCGGACCGGAAACTCAGTGTGTGATAGATCGCCGCCACAGGCGCCGCCAATGGCCTGGTTCAATTTAAGGTACAGCGGATTATGAAACGGGTTGCCGCCGACGGCGTTGTCGGCGTTTGTAAGATCGAGATGGTTCATCAGCCGGTCGTCGAGCAACAGGTCGATTTTCTTTGGGTCCCATTCCATCGTCCAGATGTGAAATTTTTTCGACCATTTCGCCGCGTTGAATTGTTTGATCGGCTTTTTGACCGTGGACCATTTTGCGCCGGATTGATCGGGTGATTTGTAGGCGATGTTGGCGAGAACGTTGCTGGCGTAGTATTCCATAATGTCGATTTCGCCGCAGTTCGGCCAGGGAGCGCGGCTGCCGTATGGACTTCCATCATTAAAGCCGGTTCCGAGTGTCCAAAACGCCGGCCAGCTTCCTGGACGCGTGTCAATGCGGGCGCGCATTTCGAATTTGCCATACTTGAATTCATGCAGGCCGTGGGTGGTGAGGCTGGCTGAGGTGTAATCAATCCATTGGCGGGCATCTCCCCAGTTGCGGCTTCCAGAGGCAAATCGCGGGTTGGGACGATGTTCCTGGCGCGCTTCAATGATCAACAGGCCATTCGTGCAATAAGCGTTTTCTGGTTGATACCATTGGAGTTCGTTATTGCGCACAAAGCCGTTTTCGTAGGTCCAATTTGCCGGGTCGGGCGGACCGTTTTTGTTAAATTCGTCGTGCCAGACGAGAGTCCAGTGATCGGCGCTTTGGGCTGCGAGGGCCGGGACAATGAGGAAGAAAAATAAATAGAGGACAATCGTGGATGAACGACGTGGGTGAGTGTGGGTGTACATAAGTAACATGAACGCACGGACAGGTCATCGTTTTTTGCGAATGAGCCGTATGGCGACGATCAACCGGAAAAAGCCCAGCAAGTATCCGATCGCAATGATGACCCAAACGGTGCCGATGCTCCGTGGCGTTTTCATGGGATTGTCCGGCAGGAATATCCTAAAAGCTAAAAGCACACTTGCAACAAGCATAAACACGCATGCAACGATGATGTGCCTAAAGGCGGCAGTTCTGGAGGCGGCAACATTTTCCGCTTGCCCTGGTGGTTTGTAGTTAGGGTCTTGCATTGCCGACGGTGCCAGGCTGTTTCATTTCCTGGTCGGCGACTTAAATGGGTGCGCGATCACGGCATACGAATGCTCCGTGCCGTCGTTATTGCGGCGCGACTTTATTTCACCCAGACCGCCATTGGCATTAGCGTCGATGCTGAGGACCGTCTGTTCAAATCCCCACGTATCAACCACCGTGTCGCCGACACGAAAAGGTAACGGCTCGTGTTCGACCTTTTGCTGCTGCGGCTTCGGTTGCGGTTTAGAGAACCAGCCGGCAATCCGGGAGCCCAGTGAAGCCTTGGGCTGTTGTGAAGGCTGGCCGCCGCCGCCATCGTAAATCTCGCCGTCGTCGCCTTGTACAGTAGCACCAAGTTTTTTGCCAATCGCAACCATCTTCGAGATAAGCGCGTCGTCCGGGTTTTTTGTATAGATATCGCCCCCTGACCAATCCAGCCACGAACCGCCGCTCCACTCGGCGAAACATTTGCCGTTCCCCGGTTGCAAGCGCAGCTCAGAATCGGTGCGAACATACGCCAGCCATTCTTCGGCCGTGATGTCATCACCGTCATCGGCCCAAAATTTCCGGCGCGTGATGTGAATGTCGTAACCCATAAATGATTATTACAACCCCAATTTCTTAAACCGATTCTCAACTTCCTTGAAATGGAAATCGAGGGAACAGAGTTTTTCGAGTTCGCCATTGACGAAGTGTTTGGCCACTTCCGGGTCGGCCTTCAGGACTTCGAGGAAGTTGGCGTCGTCGCGGCCGGCGTGTTTGGTTTCCCAGGTTTTCATCGCGGCGCGCTGGACGAGTTCGTAGGCGGCTTCGCGGGTGAGTCCTTTTTTGATGAGCGCGAGCAGGACAGTTTGGGAATTCCACATGCCCAGGCTGAGTCCAAGGTTGCGCTTCATGTTTTCCGGATAGACCTGCAAGCCGGTCATCAGCCGGGTCAGCAGTGAAAACATGTAATCCAGCAGGGTGCAGGAGTCCGGAAAAATGATGCGTTCCACAGACGAATGCGAGATATCGCGCTCGTGCCAGAGGGCGACGTTTTCGAGCGCTGCTACGGCATTGCCACGCAGGACGCGGGACAGACCGGTGAGGCGTTCCCAGGTAATAGGGTTGCGTTTGTGCGGCATGGCGCTGGAACCCTTCTGGCCTTTGGTGAACGGTTCCTCGGCTTCGAGCACTTCCGTGCGTTGCAAGTGGCGGAACTCGACGGCCCAGCGCTCGATGCTCGCGCCGATGATCGCGAGGATGGTTTGGTATTCGGCGTGAATGTCGCGCTGAACCACCTGGGTAGCGATGGGCGCGGGACGCAGGCCCAGCTTATTGCAGACGAACTCTTCAACGCGCGGCGATAAATGCGCGCTGGTGCCCACCGCACCGGAGATTTTTCCGACGGACGCAATGTCACGCGCGCGTTCGAGGCGCTCCAGGGCGCGGCTGAACTCGTCGTGCATCAGGGCCAGTTTCTGTCCGAAGGTCGTCGGCTCGGCATGGATGCCGTGGCTGCGTCCGATGGCGGGCGTGAATTTGTGCTCTTTCGCGCGCGCGGCGATGGCGGGCAACAGCTGCCGGACGTCGGCAACAAGGATTTCGGCGCTTTGCTTCATTTGCACGGCCAGGGCGGTGTCTACGATGTCGCTGCTGGTCAGGCCGAAATGGAACCAGCGGCTGGCAGTGTCGTTGATTTTTTCAGCGACGGCGGTAGTAAAGCCGATGACATCGTGGTTGAGAGTCTTTTCCAGTTCTTTCTGGCGTTCGACGAGCCATTTCGGGTCGGCAAAGCACAGGTCGGCGCCGGCT
>DASXFM010000215.1:0-3473 GCA_036489615.1 Verrucomicrobiia bacterium
TTTGGCTGTCGAAAATGCAAATGCCGATAATGTCATTGCCACCAAACCGGTCTTTGTGCCGGACCTTTCGCACGAAAAGGATCATCTCGATTTAAGGACCATGGCCTGGGACGCAACCATGAAGGCGACGAATGTGCCGGCAAACAGCGACAAGGCGCATTTTGTTTTTTCTTTTACCAACGTTTCGGCCGGTACTCTGGTCATCGCGGATGTTCATCCGTCCTGCGGTTGCACGACCGCACAACTGCCGCCGCTGCCCTGGAGCATTCCGGCTGGTTCAAACGGCGAGATCGGCGTGACCGTAAATCTGGCCGGCAAATTCGGCACGGTGGTCAAAACCGTTCACATCGGCACGGACAAAGGCTCGCGTGACTTGATCGTTCAAATCACGATTCTGCCGCCCCAAATTCCGGTTTTAACTGATGCTGATCGGGTTCGCCAAATGGCCATCGCCAAAGTGGATCGCCAGGCGGTTTTCAAAAATGATTGCGCCAGCTGCCATGAGAAAAATGGAGAATTCAGATACGGCAAGGCTCTTTACGATGCCGACTGCGGCATCTGTCACGAAGCCGAGCATCGCGCCTCCATGGTGCCCGACCTGCATGGTCTTAAAGTGCCCACCAATGACGATTTTTGGCGTGTTTGGATCGAGCATGGCAAGCCCGGCACCTTCATGCCCGCGTTTTCAACCGGCGACGGCGGACCGCTCAGTGATATGCAGATCGCTTCGCTCGTGGCGTATCTCAACGCGACCATCCCGTCCCGGGTCGCGTCGCAACAGTAATTTCCCATGCGTCGGCGCAAATCCATTTTAACCCACATACCGGTGCGCGTGAAATGGACGGCGCGACGAGTCCGTCGTTCAAAGGCCTTGGACCTCGCCAACGCGCCGGCCCATTTGCGGCGCTGGTGGAGCATTTACAGCCTGCGGCTCTCCTGGGGCGGCTTCTTTGCCCAGTGCGCCAGTATCGTTTGCCTCCTCTGCCTGAGCGCGTTGAGCTTTTTGCTCATCAGCCATTTTATTTTTCAATCAGTCCAGGTCCAGGGGCCGAGCATGTATCCAACCCTGATTAACGGCAATTTTTATTGGCTGGACCGGCTCGCCTATGAAATCCGGAAGCCGCAACCGGGCGATATTGTGGCTCTCAAGGATCCGTCAGGCCATGGGTTTGACGTAAAACGCGTTATCGCCATACCGACACAATCTATCTTCATCAGTCACGGCAACGTTTATGTGGATGGCCGCAAGTTAATGGAATCCTACCTCCCTCAAAAGATGCATACGTTCGCCTACGCCGAAAGCGAGGACGAATTCTTTTGCCTCGCGCGGAACCAATTCTTTGTCATGGGCGACAATCGCGGTGATAGCTGCGACAGCCGGTCATTCGGCCCAATCGCCAGCAGCCTGATCCTCGGCAAGGTCCTCCGCTAAGCGCAGGGCCATCTCCCATCTCCCATCTTCTATCTTCCAGCTTGCGCCCTGCCGCCCGGATGTTATTGTGTCAACCATGACAGCGCAATGGGTTGACGCAACCAATCGCCAGAAAATATCCGACCTCGGCGGACGCGTTTTGGCCGGTGACGCCATTTCGCGCGAGGAAGCCATGTTCCTCTTTGACCTCGAAGATTCCGCTGACATTTTTGATCTGTTGTCCCTGGCCAACCGCATTCGGGAAAAATTCAAGGGCAACAAAATCCATTTGTGCTCCATCGTCAATGCCAAGGCCGGCGCGTGTTCCGAGAATTGTAAATTCTGCGCTCAATCTTCCTTTTACCAAACCGGCTCGCCCAGGTACGGTTTTGTGGACCCCGAACCCGTGTTTGAAGCCGCCGATGAAGCCAACCGGAATGGCGTCACCGCCGTGGGCCTCGTCGCGGCCTGGAAAGGGTTGAATGAAGGCCCCATGCTCGATGAAGTCTGCGAGCGCATCAGGGAATTGAAGGCTGGCGGCAAAACGCGCCCGGACGCGTCACTGGGAATCATCAAGTCCCAGCGGGTCGCCGATCGTTTGAAAGAAGCGGGCCTGGAATGCTACGGCCATAATCTGGAAAGTTCGCGCCGGTTTTTCCCGCAGCATTGCACCACGCACACGTTTGAAGACCGGTTGGGGACCATTCAATATTTAAAAAATGCCGGCATCAAGATTTGCTCCGGCGGAATCATCGGCATGGGCGAAACCCGGGCGGATCGCTGTGACCTGGCCTTTGAACTGAAAGCCATTGGAGCAAACGTGGTACCGGTGAATATCCTCAACCCGATTCCCGGCACGCCTTTCGAAAACAACCCGCGGTTGCCGGTGCTCGAGATTTTAAAAACTATTGCGTGCTTCCGTTTCATCCTGCCTCGCCAGGAGATCATGATCGCGGGCGGCCGCACGGTGAACTTGCGCGACGCCCAGAGCATGATTTTCATGGCCGGCGCGAGCGCGCTCATGGTGGGCAATTATCTCACCACGCTGAACCAGCCCGTTGACAAGGATTTGCAGATGCTCAAAGACCTCGGATTGGACCCGTGCTGGGACAATCACGGTTTCAAAGACCAGGATTTGAATCAAACCGTAATTTGACTTTCCGGTCGCTTCGGGCCAGCTTTAGGCGAGGAGGACCATAATCATAGGACTTTACACAATGGAGGCGGAGACGCAGAATACGCACGTGTTGACTGAAGGAGCATCCAGGGTTCAGCCGGCGCAATTGCCTTCCACCATCCGGTTGGGCGGATTTGCGGAGGATCTGAGCACGACCATCTTGCGCTCGCAAAAGAACCTGCTCGGATTGCAAAAGCCTGAGGGTTATTGGGTTGGAGAGTTGATGGTGGATTCCACTCTGGTTTCAGATACGGTCGCTTTTCATCACTGGGACGGCAGCGTGGACCGCGAATGGCAGCGTAAAGCCGTCAATCATATCTTTTCCATGCAGCTGCGCGACGGCGGCTGGAACATTTACCATGGCGGTCCTTCCGAAATCAACGCCACCATTAAAGCCTATCTGGCGTTGAAACTGGCCGGGGTTTCCGTAACCGATCCCCGGATGCTGCGCGCGCGCCAGATCGCCCTGAGCCTGGGCGGGGTGCCGCGCATGAACACCTTTTCCAAACTGTATCTGGCGTTGCTGGGTCTTTATTCGTGGGAATACGTGCCCACCATTCCGTGCGAAGTCATTTTAATCGGCAAATGGTTTCACGTTAATTTTTGGGAAATGAGCAATTGGTCGCGGGCTATGCTCATCCCGCTGGCCATCATCAATCATTTCAAGCCCACCCGCCCGGCGGCTGTGGATTTGGACGAGCTTTATCCCTCCGGCATCCATGAGCGCGAGCTCGCCCTGGCGCCCGATCCCGAGAAAATTTCCTGGCGAAATTTTTTCCTGTGGCTCGATCGTCTGCACAAATTCGCCGAATGGTTTGCCGAGCACAAAATCCATCCATTCCGCAAATTTGCCCTCAAGAAAGCCGAAAGCTGGATGTTGGAACG
>DASXFM010000226.1:0-30913 GCA_036489615.1 Verrucomicrobiia bacterium
ATAATCCGGCTGTGATTCCAATGCCGCAAGAAATGACTGTTCAGGCCGGACATTTCGAACTGGGCCCGGACACGGTCATCCGCGCGGACTCTGCTTCGCGTAAAACCGCTGCATTTTTAGCCGCCCGGCTTCGTGCCTCCATAGGTTTTCCGTTCAAGGGGCACTCGAGACAAGCTCCGGGCATCATGCTCACGTGCAAAGACGCTGATCCTAAATTAGGCTCCGAAGGGTATGAACTCACAGTCTCCTCCAATTCGGTCGTCATCCGTGCGCCAACCCAGGCGGGCATGTTTTACGGAGTGCAGACCTTGCTGCAATTACTTCCGCCGGAAATCTATTCCTCGAATGTGGTTACCGATGTGGACTGGCGCTTGCCCTGCGTTCACATCCGTGATTGGCCCCGGTTCGCGTGGCGTGGGTTGATGCTGGACGTCAGTCGCCATTTCTTCAGCAAATCGGAAGTCGAAACCATCCTGGATGCCATGGCCGTGCACAAGCTCAACACGTTCCATTGGCATCTCACCGACGACCAGGGCTGGCGGATCCAAATCAAAAAATATCCCCGGCTGACGGAGGTGGGCGCGTGGCGTGCCGACGTCGGTTTTGGGCTGGCGTCAAATTCCACGACAGCATATGGACCGGACGGACGGTACGGCGGGTTCTATACGCGGGATGATGTCCGTGAAATTCTGGCGTACGCCGCAACGCGCCATATTACCGTTGTGCCGGAAATTGAAATGCCCGGTCATTCCGCTGCCGCATTGGCCGCGTACCCTCAGTTCAGTTGCACCGGCCGGCGTCTCGCAACTCCTGATGCTTCCGGGATTTTCAACGGCATCTATAATCCGGCCAACGACCAGACTTTCGTATTTTTGGATAATATCCTCTCTGAAGTCTTTCAAATCTTTCCGGGAACATACGTTCACATTGGCGGTGACGAGGTATCGAAGGATACCTGGCATAACAGTCCTGAATGCCAGGCTCTCATGAAACGTGAAGGGCTCAAGAATGAACAGGAACTGCAAAGCTGGTTTATTCGCCGCATCGAACATTACGTCAGCGGGCACGGGCGAAGACTGGTCGGCTGGAGTGAAATTCTGGAGGGCGGTATCGCGCGCAACGCAACCGTCATGGACTGGATCGGCGGCGCCACGGAGGCCGCGCGCGCCGGCCACGATGTCGTCATGTCGCCGACCGGCTATTGCTATTTTGACTACTATCAGTCAGCCGATTACGTCGCCGAGCCGCCTGCCGCGACCTATGCTCCGCCGTTGCTGTTGAGCAAGGTCTATTCCTTCGAGCCCATGCCCACCAATCTCCCGGAGCAATTCCAATCGCATATCCTGGGCACGCAGGGCAATTTATGGACCGAACGCGTTCCCAACCTGAAGCACGCCGAATACATGATCTTTCCGCGGGAGTGCGCGATAGCCGAAGTCGCCTGGTCTTCCAAATCGTCGCGCAACTGGGACGATTTCATACGACGCCTGCAAATCCACGCACAACGTCTGGATGAATTGGGCATTAATTACCGTCGCGCCTCCATTACGGCTCCTAACTAGACGGCTCCCCGAAATTCCAATTCCCGGCTTGATTTTGAGGGATAATTGAGAGAAAATCGCCGCTCTTTTATGGAATCACAAGACGCGGCAGCCACGTTTTTTTTAAAGCTTTGGCAGCAAATTGAAACCAATAAGAATAAAATTATCGCATGGACGGGTATCGTTCTGGCGGTGGTTCTCATTATTCTCTTTATTTTTTGGCGGCATGACCAGAATCGGATAAACGCCGGCGATGCGCTGACGCAGACGTTGATTACGCTTCCGCCAAACTCGGATCCGTCGCAGTTTTCCCGAAGTTATTTGGAAATCGCCAATGATTATGCCGGCACACCGGCGGGAACCCGCGCGCTGCTGCAAGGGGCGACCGGCCTCTTTTCCCAGGGCAAATACACCGATGCCCAGGGCATTTTCCAAAAGTATCTCGATGAGCACCCGGACGATGAATTCTCGGGTATTGCCGCCCTTGGGGTCGCGAGGTGCCTCGAAGCGGAAGGCAAATTAAGCGATGCCGCAGGCGCTTATCAGCATGTCACCCAGGATGCCGGCGATGAGCAGAGCGTCAGCCAGGCGCGTTATTCTTTGGCGCGGATTGACATGCAGCAGGGCAAATACGCCGACGCTTTCCAGGGTTTTCAGCAAGTCATTCAGATGGATCCTTACGGTGCCCTGGGTAATGAAGCCCGCCAATACGCGGTGGAGTTGCAGTCCAAACTCCCCCGACAGGCTCCCGCTGCCCCTGCATCCTCATTCAACATAACTCACTAAGATGAAGTTAACCATTATTGGAACGGGCTACGTCGGCCTCGTCACCGGCACCTGTTTTGCCGAAGTGGGCCACCATGTCATATGCGTGGACAACGATGCCGCGAAAGTAAAAATGCTCCAGGGGGGCGGCATTCCAATTTACGAGCCCAAACTCCAGGAATTGGTCCAGAAAAACGTCGCCGCGGGCAGGCTCTCTTTCACTAACAGCACGGCGGAAGGGGTTGAAAAATCGGATGTTATTTTTATCGCCGTTCCCACACCGCCGCAGCCGGATGGTTCGGTGGATTTGAGCTTCATCGAGCGCGTTGCGCGTGATATCGCCGGGGCTATGACCAGCTACAAGATCGTCGTGGATAAGAGCACGGTCCCGGTCAAGACCGGCGAAAGGGTGTCAGAAACCATCAAGCGCTATTGCAAAGCCAAAGTGGATTTTGACGTCGTCAGCAACCCGGAATTTTTGCGGGAAGGTTTCGCCGTGGACGACTTAATGAAGCCCGACCGGGTGGTCATCGGCGTTCGTTCGCAGCGCCCGGTCGCCGCGATGAAGGAAGTTTATACACCGTTCAAAGCGCCGATTATTGTTACGGACATTGCTTCGGCTGAGTTGATTAAGCACGCGGCCAATTCCTTTCTCGCGCTCAAGATTTCGTATATCAACGCCATTTCCATCGTGTGCGAAGCCTCCGGCGCCAACGTGCAGCAAGTGGCCGAGGGCATTGGCCTGGACGAGCGTATCGGACGGCGTTTCCTGAACGCGGGCATCGGTTTTGGCGGCAGTTGTTTTCCAAAGGATTTAAGTGCATTCATCAAAATCTCCGAGCAAATCGGATACGATTTCCGGCTGCTTCAGGAAGTTCAGCGGATCAACGCCCAACAGATGGATCGGTTCCTCAAAAAAATCACCGATACGCTGTGGGTGTTGAGAGATAAAACCATTGGCGTGCTTGGCCTGGCCTTCAAGCAGAATACAGATGATGTACGGATGTCACCGGCCATCGACCTTTGTCTTCGTTTGCAAAAGGAAGGCGCGACATTGCGCGTGCACGATCCGAAGGGTATGGAGAAGGCCAAACCGATATTGACCGGAGTCACTTACGTGGACGATATGAACGCCGTCGCGGAGGGTTGCGATGCGCTGGTGATTGCCACGGAATGGGAGGAGTTTAAGGGATTGGATCTGGCCCGCGCGCAAAAATCACTCAGCCATCCAATCATGTTCGATGGACGAAATCTCTTTGACCCCGCGGAAATGGAAAAACGCGGTTGGATTTACAAGAGCGTGGGCAGATAGCCCGCGTCCCGCCTGATTGAAAAAAAAGAATGCAATCGGGCGGAGCGGTTCACAACCGCGCGCTGGCCGGGGCCGGATTGACGTCAGTGCGGCGCTCATTTTTCACCAGGGACGGTTACTCATTACGCGCCGTCGCGCCGGGTCTCATCTGGGCGGTCTTTGGGAATTTCCCGGCGGCAAACGCGAGCCGAACGAAACCTTCGAACAATGTCTCATCCGCGAAATCCATGAAGAACTGGCAATGGAAATCGGCGTGGGCGATTTGTTTGAGGAAATAACTCATGCCTACGAGGAAAAGACGGTCCGTCTGAGGTTTTTTGTCTGCCAATGGCTGGGGGGCGAGCCTCAATCCCTCGGTTGTGCCTCCTTCAAATGGGTGAGCAGGGATGAATTGCCCCAATACGAATTTCCCGCCGCCGACGCGCGATTGCTCAAAAAGCTATCCAAAGAGCCGTTCCTGCCGTGGACCGGCGATTGAAATTTAAAATCATCAAGGGATTCAGCGTTCGATGTCTTTCTTTTGCTTTTTCTGGCTGCGCCCTCTTGATCGGCCCGTCCCTCGACAGAATCAAAATACCGATTCAACGTTTTAACGCTTCAACGGTTCAACGCTGTATTTTATAGTTGTCCGATGCACTGGCTTGAGGCGCTGGACACCACGCTCTTTCATTTCATTAACAGATCGCTGAGCAATCGGCTTTTTGATTGGTTGATGCCCATTTTAAGTGGCGCAAATGGCCTAATGCATTGGTTTGTTCTGGCGGTAGCACTGGGTTTTGTGGCCGCGATGATCTTTGGCCGGGCGCGGGCTCGTTTGTGCGTAGTAATAATTTTGCTGGGAGCCTCGCTGGGAAATGGTCTGGTGGTCAACACCATCAAACACGCCGTTCACCGTCCGCGCCCGTGCATGGCGTTGCCGGACGTTGTGGAGCGGTTGGGTTGCACGACCTCCGGCAGCATGCCCTCGGCGCATGCGGCCAATTGGTTTGCGGCGGCGATGATTGTGTTCATTTTTTACCGGCACAAATTATGGTTGATCGTGCCGGTGCTGTTGATGGCGCTGGGAGTTTCGTTTTCGCGGGTCTATTGCGGTGTCCATTATCCCGGCGATGTGCTCGCGGGAGCGGTTCTGGGAGCCGGCTATTCCGCGGCGTTAGCCGTGGGCTTGCAGTGGGCCTGGCAGAGTGTGGGGCAAGCGTGGTTTCCACTCTGGTACGCGCGAATGCCGTCCCTGTTGAACCCGGAAATACGCGGACAGGTTGATAAAGAAACGGAGGCCAACGGCGAGATAGTGGATTCTCATTGGCTGCGACTCGGATGCCTGGTGATCGTTATTTCACTCATTGGCCGCTGGTTTTACATTGCCAGCGGCCTGATTGGCTTGAGCGGGGATGAAGCGTATCAATGGCTATGGTCAAAACATCTGGCATGGTCGTATTACAGCAAGCCTCCCGGAATCGCCTGGGTCCAATTTGCGGGAACGAGCCTGTTTGGGGACACGGAGTTTGGGGTCCGCTTTTTTTCACCGCTGTTTGCGGCGATCCTGAGCTGGATGGTGTTTGTCTTCATTGCCCGTGAGGCTGGCGCCCGCGTTGCGTTTTGGCTTTTGATAATTGTGAGCGCGACTCCCTTGCTCGGAGTTGGGTCCGTCCTCATGACCATTGATCCGCCGTTGGTGCTATGTTGGACCTGGGCGCTCATTGCCGGTTGGCGGGCCGTGCAACCGGATGGCCAAACGCGGGACTGGGTTGCGGTCGGTATCGCCATGGGACTGGCGTTTCTCTGCAAATACAGTGCGTTTTACCAAATTATTTGTTTCGGCATTTATTTCGCGCTGTGGCCGGCTTCGCGTGGACAATTGCGCAAACCGGGGCCGTGGCTGGCGCTCGTGATTTTTCTGATTTGCACGCTGCCGGTCATTGTCTGGAACGCGCAACATGGCTGGATTACCGTCCATCACGTGGCTGGAAACGCAGGGCTGCACTCCAAATGGACTCCGACCTTCAGGTATTTTGGGGAATTTTTGGGCAGCGAAGCCGGACTGCTGAATCCGATTTTCTTTATCGGGGCAATCTGGGCGGCAGCCGGCGCCTGGAGAAGGCGCGCGGAACAGCCGTTGATGCTGTATTTGCTTTGCATGAGCTGGCCGATCTTTTTAGGGCATGCTCTTTATTCGTTCCGCGCCCGGATTTTGCCAAATTGGATTGCGCCGGCCGTCCCGGCGATGTTCCTGTTGATGGTCATCTATGGGAACGAACGCCTGCGCGGCGGGGCGCGGTTCGTTAAACCGCTTTTGGTGGCGGGACTGGTCTTGGGAATTTTGATCGAAGTCCCGATGCATGACAGTGATTTGATCGGAAGAGTCGCGGGGGACAACCTGCCCGGCGCCGTGGACCCGTTGCACCGGGTGCGTGGCTGGAATTCTGCCGCGTCGCTCGTGGAAGCGGAGCGCGAAAAACTCGCAGCGCAAGGCAAACCGGCCTTTATCATCGGCGGCGAATATGCCATTACCGGTGAATGTACGTTTTATTCGCCCGTTGCGCGCAAAGCCGTCGCCTTGAAGATGCCTCTGGTTTATTGCGTGCATTCGGACACGCCGGAAAACCAATATTATTTCTGGCCGGAATATGATTATCGCGCCGTGCGCCAGGGGCGCCAGGGCGAAAACGCGATTTATGTTGAGGACGCGGGCCCGGGCAAACTGGAGCCCGGCTGGCTCGGGAAATGGCTGCGAGGCGAGCCGGTGAGCATGAAACCGACCGTGCCGGAAGCGCCGCCGGCTCGCATGGTGAACGAATTTGAAAAGGTCACGGACCTGGGCGTGCGCAATGTTGACTATCGTGGCCGCCAGTTCCACCAGCTTCATCTCTGGGCTTGTTACAATTTGAAATGAAGCCAGACGAACAATGGCCGAACGCGGGAATTCTTCTTCCCGCCAGAGATTACGACCTGGCTGCGACTTTGAACTCAGGCCAGGTTTTCCGCTGGCAAAAATACGGTGATTTTTGGATCGGTGTCGTTGGGAATAAACGCGTCCGCCTTCGGCAAAAGGGCGATGGAATTGTCGCCGAAACGGATGCCGGGATCAAAGATTGGGATTGGATCCAGGAATATCTGCAAACCAACATTGATTTGCAAAAGATCCTGGAAACGTTCCCCGATGACGAACCGATGAACCGCGCCGTGACCGCGTGTCATGGGCTGCGGATTTTGCGGCAGGAACCGTGGGAATGCCTGGCGTCGTTCATATTATCGGCGACGAAACAGATTGTGCAGATCCGGCAAATCGTCGCGCGGCTTTGCGATCGTTTCGGAGAAGAAATTTCAAATTCCAACTTTGCGGTTTTAGAGCCGCACGTATCAGCAAACGGTTCAAATTCAGACAGTTCTCAAATGTTCAACGATTTGTCCCGCGCGTTTCCTTCGGCCGAAAAGATTGCGGGATTGACGGAGAAGGATTTGCGCGATTGTCGCATGGGTTTCCGCGCGCCAAATCTTTCGGCCGCGGCCAGGCACATCGCCGAAGGCAAATTGGAACTCGAAACCCTGCGGCATATGAGCTATCAGGAGGCGCGTGTGGAACTCATGAAATTGCGCGGGGTGGGGCAGAAAATCGCCGATTGCGTCCTGCTGTTTGCTTACGGCTTCGATTCCGCGTTTCCAGTGGATGTTTGGGTGGAACGCGCGTTGCGGACGCTGTATTTTCCGCGTCGGCGCGTGGATGAAAAGAAACTCCTCAAATTCGCCGCGACCCATTTCGGCCCTCACGCGGGCTACGCACAGCAGTATCTGTTTCATTATATGAGGACCTGCCAATGAATCTCGACGTCATTCTTACTCCGGCGGAATTGCCCCGGCTGTCCAAACTGGATTTAGGCAGGACGGCTTGTGTCGTATTCGACATTCTACGCGCGACGAGCACGTTTGTGACCGCTCTCCGCAACGGCGCCGCAGCCATCATCCCCGTAAGCGAAATCTCTGAGGCGCTTGAGATCAAAAGAAAACAGCCTCGGGTCCTGACCGCCGGGGAGCGGCATGGCGTAAAAATCCGCGTAAAAGGAAAGGAATTCGATTTCGGAAATTCGCCAAGGGAGTTCGTGCCGGATAAGGTAAAAGGCCGGACGATTGTTTCCACAACCACAAACGGGACGCGAGCGTTACGAGCCTGTTCTCATGCGAAGACCGTCCTGGCCGGTGCGTTTTTGAACCTGAACGCCACGGCAAACTTTTTGCGCGAGCGAAAAGTCGAAACCATCATGCTTGTCTGCGCCGGAACCGGAGAAAATGCGGCGCTCGAGGACGTCCTGGTCGCGGGCGCCCTTTGTGAGGCGCTTGCGCGAGGTACGAAAGAGATCGTGCTGTCCGATTCCGCCCGGCTGGCGCTATCGGCGTTCCAACAGTCGAGCGGTGACCCGACTGGAATGATTTGCAAATCAGAAAACGCACGACGGTTGCTGGCCATTCCCGAATTGCGCGAGGATGTCGAATTTTGCCTGCGCCGGGATGCCATCGATTTGGTCGCCGGAATGAAACGCGGCAAAATCACGGTTTTGAGAAAGTAAGCATCGAACGCCGATTATTCGATGTTCGGCGTTGAATGTTCGATGTTTTTCCCGTTTTGTTGCCATTTTCCCTGCAAGATGCCTTCTCCCACCCCGTATAGGTCTGTGAAGGCCATGCGGTAAAGGCCGCAGCCCAAAAGAATAATTAAACAATTGAATCTTATGAAAACGAAATTGCTACTTACGGCCGCCCTGATTGGCGCGGTCAGCTTATCGGCCCACGCCGGTGTTTTTGTGGGCGTTTCTGTCGGTTTGCCGTTCCCGCGCGTTGTGGTGAGGGCCCCGGCCCCGGTTATCGTGGCGCCGGTGGTGGAAACGGTCCCGGCCTGCCCCGGCGCGGGCTACGTTTGGGTGTCGGGTTATTGGTCGGGTTATGGCCCGGCGCGGGCCTGGGTGGCCGGCTTCTGGCGGCCGCCGGTTCACGTCGTTTATGCGCATCCGTATGGCAGACACTATGACCACTATTATGGCTGGCACCGTTAAAAGCCGGGGCCGAGCCTCGCAGAGCCGGTTTTTCACCCAATCCCGGCGGTTGGGCGGGAGGAACGAGGAAACATGGGAGGGCGCGCGTTACGTGCGCCCTCCTGTTTGGACAAAAAACGTATTGCGAAAACGGTACATAATTTAAATAATAAACTTGAGAACGTATCACGGCCCTTCGGGTCAAATGACACCAATGAAATTGTTTTTTGTATATTTTGCAGCAATCGGTCTGGCAGTTGGAACAGGCATTACTTGCAACGCGCAATCGGCCCCGGCAGACATCTCGCCGGACGTGCAGGAGGTGCTCACCCTCTCGCGCCAGCATATGGATGATTCAGTCATCACCAATTACATCGCCAGCACGGGCAAGGCCTATAAGTTGAGCGCGGACGACATTATTTACCTGAACGGCCAGGGAGTGTCCCAGGCCGTTATCAGCGCGCTGTTGGCTTCGGCAAATAACGCCAGTAATCAGGCGCCGGCCCCTGCCGCGCCTGCGACTCCCGCTCCGGCGCCCGGCACAGCGTCGCCGACGCCACCGCCGGTCGATTCTTCCACGCCGGACCAGTCAGCGCCTCCATCTGCAGAATCCGCGCCCCCTGCCGCGCCTCCGCAAATTTCCGTTCCGCCGATGATGCCGGCTCCGATGCTCGACAATTTTTACACCGACGCCGGATTGAACCCGTCCTTTTGGCAAACGCAATCGCCGCTCCTGAGTTCGTTGGGCGCCATGAATGGATCGCTCATCATGCCGGCGTTGTCGTTTTCGCCGTCTGGATTGCAGATGTCCGGGATTCGCGGCCACCGGCAATTCATGGGCATCCAGTCCGCGGCTCCGTACACCGCGCCGTTTACCTTCAGCGCGACGGTCACAGGCATGTCACAGGAAGCCATTCCGTTTGAAGTTTATCTGGTCAGCGGCGATTTGCAGCAATGGTTGAGTGTTGCCGGACACCTTGGCGGACGAGGTCGTCCGCGCAGCGAAGTGCACGTTGGTTTGTTCGGTCCACTCGGCGGGGCGCGGTTCAATGTGCCCACCGGGGGAGGACAATCGCCGGATTACGGCGTCTGGGTCAACCACACCGGCAGCGGCTTCCCGATCGCGTCCCTGGGAAATAAGCTTTATCCATTTCCCATCGCTGGCGTGCCGTACACGATTCAGGTTTCAATCGGGGCCGATGGGCAGGCATCGGTGACCTTGCTCGACTCGAACCATGGGGTTCTGGCTTCCGAAAGCATGTCCGCCGGAACGGGGCCGTTTTATGTTGTGCTGGCCGGCCGTGATGGTTCGACTTATGCCGAATGGCAGGCCGTTCAAGTCACGCCCGCAACACCCGCGCCCGCTGCCGAAGACGCTCAGGCGCCGGCCGTCCCGCCCACTCCCACGCAGGCTTATTTCCAGCAGCAATTGACCCCGTACGGAACCTGGGTCAACGTCCCGGGCTATGGCGTGTGCTGGCAACCGGCCGTCGGCCCGGGCTGGCGCCCATACTACGACGGCGGCCATTGGGAATACACGGATGCCGGCTATTTCTGGCAATCAGATTATCCCTGGGGCGACATCGCCTTTCATTACGGGCGGTGGGCCTACGTGAACCTGGGCGCCGACCCATGCTGGGTCTGGGTGCCGGGCTACGAATACGCCCCGTCCTGGGTTGTCTGGCGTCATGACGACGCGGACGGCTACGTTGGTTGGGCGCCTTTGCCCCCGGGAGCTGCCTTTGTGAACGGCGATTGGTTCTATCATGGGGCGCGTGTGGGCGTTGGTTTTGATTTTGGATTGGGCGCGGGCTTTTTCACGTTCGTTGGGTACGACCATTTCTGGGAGCACAATTACCGAATGTGGGTTGTGCCGCATGATCACGTATATTTTGCCTATCATCATAGTGCGATTATTGCCAGTTACCGGTTCGACCATGGCATGTTCATCAACGTGGGAGTGCCGCACGACCGGATGGTGATTTACACGCATCACGATTTTCATCCCACGCCAATGGGCGACCTGCGGCACCAGGAAGAAACGCACAATGCCTGGCAGCGGAACAATGATATTCATAGTTATCACTCCGGCGGCGGCCAGCCAAACGCCTGGGGTCACGGAGGCGGCGGCAATAACGGGCATCAGGGCGGCTGGCACTGAGCGGAGTACCACATGGGTTGTGTGGCCCATTTAAAAAGAGCTTGCGAATTCGTGGCGGCGGAAGAAGATTCCGAAAGACGCCTGCTTTGATCGCGGGCAGGAATCCAAATGGGTAACTCCAGGTTAAGTAAAACCATCCAACGTTTTTCAGCAATCGCCTGCTTCTTGGTCGCGGGATTGCCCGTTGCTGCCGCGCTTCAAAACCGTTTCGACGTCGTCACCTTCTGTTGCGATTGCCCGATTGAAAATCATCTCTGTGAGCCGCAATTCGATGCTCTCAACTGGCCGGCGGCCAATGGCCATTATCTGGCGATGGGTTCCGATGAGCATCGAAACCAAATCATTGCCCGGGGCAATCAGCTCGCGATTTACTATAATAATTTTAACGATGGTTGTGACAAAATGACTGCCATTGAAAAGGCCGGCGCCATCGAAACTTATGCGCAATCCCGTTTTACGCATGCCGGCGCCCGGCCCGAATGGATCATTCTCAATGAGATTTCCGCCCGCAGATGGCCCGTTGACGCCGCGTATCGCAAGTGGGTCGTGGAGGTCATTGCCATCCTGAATCACCAGTACCATTTGTCGCCGGTTCTGTGTGCGCCGTTTGCCCGACCGGCGGCGCATGCCGGGGATTGGCGGGCGATCGCAACCAATGCCTGCGTTGGAATTGAGTGCTACCTCGGGGGCAAGGCCATCAAAGACCATGGCTTTTCCACAAATTGGTGCGAGGCACAATATCGCGCTTCAAAAGGGAAATATATGCGCCTCGGCATTCCCGCCGCTCGACTGTATTTGGTCGAAGATTTTTCCAATACCGAAAACGCTCCTGACAAAACGTGGGGACGGCAGGGTGTCTCACCCGGAGATTGGGACAAAGCGATTGCGGTTCGCAGCGCCGCTTCGCAACAAGTTGATTTCGCTGGCTTCATTGGCTACGGCTGGTCTGGTGATGCGATGAAAGCTTCGGATGAGGAACTGGTTCGCTTTGAGAGTGCCTATAGGATGCAGCAGCTTCCTTGACTGAATTGTTTTTTGATCGGTGAATTGAGGAACGACGAGCGGCTTGTTGTGCGTGTTGCGTCAAGAATGTCCGGAAGTCAGGAAGGGAAGCAATAGCTGTATATGAAGTTGGAAAGTCCGTAACATGCGTAACATTGTTGTAGTACAAGGACTTAAATAGTAACAAACCGGTAGCAAGCCAGTAACAGGTGGAGACAAGTTGTTGAACGGCAAAAGCTTAAATCGTAACGGTTTTTCCCGGCCATCATGCTTCCGCAAAAAAATCCAGGAACATTTTCTTCGTTACCGCCTCTCATCCAATATATCGCTGCCGTATCGCAGGTCGCGATGCCCGTGTTGAATCATGAAAAACTCTGAATGAATAATGAAAACAACCCGAATCCTCGGCCCGGCCTATATCACCGTATTTTTGCCCGTCATGCTCGTGCTCACGGCAAACCGACTCTACGCATCCGTCCTTTGGAACGAATCTGTCAACGGCTCTCTTTCCGCCAGCGGCTCGTCGCCCACTGCCCTTTCCCTGTCTGATGGTGTCAATGCAATCCTTGGAACTGTTGGAGGCAGCGCTCAGCAGGATTGGGTCGCGTTGACAGTGCCGACCGGTTTCCAGCTTAGCTCGTTGGTGTTGGCCTCGTATACGTCCACCGACGCCCAGGGATTCATGGGTGTCCAAGTGGGACCCAGCTTTACCGGCTCGGTTAACAGCGCCTCGTCCTGGTTGGGCTATACCCATTTTGGCACCGGCGCTGCCAACGGTTCACTCCCCCCGACCGATCTTGTGGGTGTGGATCTCCTGCCCATTATGGGAAACAATATTGTGGATTCGCCCGGCTCCCAGGGGTTCACACCGCCCCTGAACGCCGGCACGTACACGTTTTTGATTCAGCAGCTCGGGGCCAACACCGCCTACGAGTTCGATTTCGGCGTGACCACCGTGCCCGAGCCCTCGCCCGCAGCTCTGGTCTGTCTGGCGTCAGGCATTTGCATAACGCTTGCCGCAGTCCGCCGCCGCCGCCCAGCCGTCAAAGGCAGGGAGAACATTGCCGCATAAGCATGAGCGTGTCGCCAAATACTTGGCGCAATCCGGCATACGCAACACGCGTCGCTTACTGCCCCATAATCCGATAGAACGCCGCGCTATTGCTGGGGGAGATTACCGCGTTGGTCCCGCTGACGGGGCTGCCGACATTTTGCCAGTTCGGATTGGAGAGGTTGGTGGTCATTTGCAATTGGTATGGCGCAATACCTCCCGACCAATTCAGCGTCAGGCCGCCAGGCTGCTCTGAGATTTCCGGCAGAATCGGTGGACCTGTCACCAATAGGTACATTGTGGCGGTGCTCGAGAATCCGCTCTGGTCCCTCACGCTGACGGTGAAGGTGTTGGTCCCCGCGTTAGCCGATAGTGGCTCGCCAGAAAGCGCACCATTCGGGGCAACCGAAAGCCAACTTGGGCCGCTGACCAGCGAGAACGTCGGGGTATCGCCCGTATTTGGTTCTGTCGCATTGGTCGCGATAGTGCCCGAAAAATTTTGGCCGACCAGGATTGGCGGCAAGGTGAACGGATTGGCGATGAAGAACGGCGCGCCCGTGACGAAAATATAAACCGTGTCTGTGCTGGACAATCCACCAGTGTCCGTGGCGCTGATTAAAAATGTATTTGTATTGGCATTGGTGTTGGCCGGCGTGCCGGAGAGCGCGCCGTTGGACGCCACGGACAGCCATGATGGTCCGTTGACCAGGGCAAACGTCAACGTGTCACCGTTCAACGCGCTGGCATTGGTCGCGATGTTTGCCGAATACGCCAGGCCGGCGTCGGTGGCGGGGAGTGTGAGCGGATTTACCCCAAACGTCGGCGCCCATTCCGGAACAAGACTGATCGCGGCGATAACCACATTTGTGTTACTCGGCAGGCGGATGCTTTGAACGACCCTGGCGGGATTAAGCTTGAATGAATAACCGTAAAGATAGAATGTCGCGGTGTTTTCCGTGCCTTTGCTCACGTCCCGATAACTCATGATCAGGGCCTTGGACTCGCCGGTATTGTTTGCCGGAGAAGACCAGTCGCTCATGTTCTGCGGAAATATGGTCATCGTGGAATTGGTGTACATGACGGTAAACTCCTGAAAACTCTGGGCGCCGTTCACGGCGGTTGCCAGAATCTGGCACTGGGCATAGTTGCCGGACGGCAGCGTGATCGTCTGTCCGGCGCAACTAATCACATTTGGCGCATTGAACGGTCCGAACGCAAACAAACTATTGCTCCAGGTTAAAGAATTTCCCGTCAGTGTGGCGGAGTAGGCGTAGCCGTCCCCGTCCACACCGCCTGTGGCCGGGTTGGTGAAGGTGGTGCCGTCCGTGTAGATGCCGGGGCGATTGTAATAGCCCGACAAGGGCACTGGGCCGCTATCGTTCGCCAGTTTCATGGCCAACAAGACGACGCCTGAATTGGCCGGCAAGGTAATGCTTCTGACCGTCCTGGTTTGATCCAGGACAAACACATAGCCGTACACGCTCACATTCAATGTTTGCTCGCTCCCGCCATTTACATCGCGATAGGGCATCGTCATCACCGTGAATTCCCCGGAATACGATTGTGAATTCGCCCAGTCACTCAAACTCTGCGTAAACGTGGCCGTGGAATTGTCCGTGTACGTCACGGTGAACGTTTGCGATGCCTGGCTGCCGTTTACGCCTGTGGCAAGGATTTGCAGCGTGTTAAATTGTCCCGACGGCAGATTGATAACCTGGCCCGCACAGTAAACAACATCCGCCGCATTCGAAGGCCCCAAATTAAATGACAGGTTGTTCCACCAAAGTGACGTTCCAAGCAATGTTGATGAATAGGCATACGCACTGCCGTCGACACCCGCTGTAAATGTCCGGCCATCAGTAAAAATTCCTGATCGATTGTAATATCCTGAGAGATTTACCTGGGTTGCGCCCGGAATCAGTGTGGGGCCGGCTGGCGTCGCAGCCGTTGCGGCAGAATCACTGCTGGGCCCTCCGCTGCCAACCGCCGCAACTTTATAATAATAGGTCAACCCATTGGTCACCCCGGAATTCGTGAACGATTGTCCGGTGACTGTTGCCAGAGTGCTGTAGTAACCGGTTACCGTCGAACATCGCTTCACATTATAGGTCGTCGCGCCCGCGCTGGGGTTCCACTGTAAAGTAACAAAGCCATTGCTGCCGCTGGTGCCGGTGAGTCCGGTTGGCACGGATGGCGGGTTGTAAGCAAACGTCATTGGCACGGAAGGATTCCCATTGGCTTCGACCACCAGCGAGTATGTATTGGGCGGCAAATTCTGAGGCAAGATGAATTCCGTGGTCATTGCCTGGCTGCTCTGCACGCTCGTGCTGTTCCAGTTGAAGGTGCGGGCGTAATATATGTTTCCCGTGGCATTGTTCGTCATCCGCACCAGCGGATAATTGCTATTCATCTGCTCGTCGTCACCGTAAGCCGCTCCCTGTGAAATGCCCGTTAAATTGGTGCCCGATAGTAGATATGATCCGTCCGCGTTTTCAGTGATGCTGTTAATCGCCGGTTGTCCGGCAGCCAGCGGTGTCCCTGACGGCGTATAAACGTATAATGAAGTTGTGTTTTGGCCGGCCATGAACAGCACATTGCCATCCGGCAAATCAAGCATACTTGTGGCAAAAGGAGGGTCATCTATGGACGTGCCCCCGCCAGGTGCGCTCATCTGCGTGAAGCTGTTCGCCAGATAGTCGTATTCATAAAAAAACGTCGGCGAGTTAAACCCTCCGATCGGCCCCAGCGCGCAAAGGATATTGCCATCAGTCAACATGGCCGCCGGCGCGTCCACCATGCCGAGCAAATTGGTGCCGAATACCATCGGGGGTCCGACAGTCCAGGTACCGGCGCTGGTCGGCGTGGCGCCGGGTGTGTAGATCGCCGTGTTGGTCGTAGCGCCGAAGTAGAAGACATTGCCGTTGGGCAGCAAAAACCCCGGGCCCATTTCGGCAATGCTGTCATATAATGGAACCGGCAATGTCGTGTCCGAAACCCACTCGTTAAGTGAAGGGACATAGTGATCAGCGTTCTCTGACCCAGTGTTAATCGTCAGTATGCTGCCGCTCGACAATTCTACCCAGCAGACTTCATTCTGGTTTGCCGTGGACGCCGCCGTCTGCCAGTTATTGGAAGCGACATTGTAAATCAGGCAGCCGCCAAATTCACTGACCGGCGCGTCCAACACGTTGCCGTTGGGGAGGATTTCGGACATCGCATCGGAAAAAGCGACCGCGGGAACGGGGTCCGGATAAATCCGGGTCCAGGTATTTTTCAACGGGTCGTATATTTCCCCGTGGTCGGTGCCGTTGCCATACTCGCCGCCCGCCACGAAAATCGTCCCGTTGGTCAGCATTTCGGTAGAGAAAAATAACCGGCTGAAATTCATCGAGGATAGTTGCGTCCAGGTACCGTTGACATAGCTCCCGTGAATGTCAGGAGTCAGCCGCGCGCACTGTCCCGATCCGTTGTCCGTCAGGATGGAGCCGTCGCTGAGCACCTGCGCCTCATTGACGCTGACTGGCGGAGAGTTGGCAAGAGCCGTCCAGGTACCAGCGATGGATTTGAGTGGTACGATCACCAGCAACGCCGTTACAGCAACCATATACGAAACTAAAGCCACAATTTGACCATCAGTGTTGCGTGATGAAAGCATACAGGAACAGGAAGATTTGTTATGGATTATGACACCATTATTGAACCACCAGGCACAGGAAAAAGCAAGTTGCGTGCCTGTGGCCATTTCATGCCACATGCTCCGCTTACAAAATATGTTACGATCGACACTGTTTCCTAAATGCAGCTTTAATTGAATTCCTGTAATTTCCAAGTTATAATCAACGTAGTTTCGCAGGACCTTGTTTATTCATCGCGTTCATTTATAGGCCGGGCATCGTCGGATTTTTAAATTCTCAGGATGATTTTGTTAAAACCATTCCAGATCGTAAGCGTTGCCATGGCAACGGCCGCCTGCTTCGTTCTGCCCCTCGATTCTACCCGCGCGCAGGACGACGAATCCGTGAATGGCAGCGCCAATATCGGCGAACGGCTCTTTCTGGAAACGCGATTCGCGGAATTCTTTTTCACCAATTCCAGCGGCGATGCCAATGCCATCCTCGCTAATGGCGACCCGGTCGTCAGCAATGCCGTTAGCATCTATGGACCATTGCCGGGGCCGTTTACCGGATATTCGATGAACTGCCGCCAATGCCACATGGTCGAGGAAGAGGAAACCAGTGCGAATGCCGCCATCTTTCCTCCCTATGACACCGGCAATCGTACTTACTGCGATTTTGCCCAACGCAGCCCTGTTCCTGACATTGGCGATGGTCGGGTCACTACGCCTCGCAATGCCATGCCGCTGGTCGATTCCTTATTGCCGCGCTCAACGCCGTTATTTCTTCATTTTGACGGCCAATTCGCGACGCCCCAGGACCTGGTCGTGGGGACGTTAACCGGCAGAAATTATGGGTGGACGCCCACGCAATACGCCACAGCCATACATCACATCGCCAGTGTTATTCGCGATGATGACGGTTCCGGGAAACTGGCCCAACAGTATGGGGGTTATTCCTACGCGACGACATTGGCCGGAGGGCAGAATATCAGCCAGCAATACCTCATCGCGCCCCAGTACGAAATGCAAGTGGACATCACAGATACCAATAACCCCGACTATGTTACGGATGAACAAATTGTCCAAAACGTTGCGGATCTCATTACTTCATATCTGGAAACGCTGGTTTTTTCGCAGGATACAAACGGGGAATTTAACGGTTCGCCCTATGATACGTTCCTTATTCAAAACGGCCTGCCGCGGCAGCCCAATCCAGGTGAATCGCCTCTTCGATACAGCCAGCGCCTCCTGCAACTGATTAACAATCTGACGAATGCGCAATTTGTCACGGACCCGGATAACGGCAGTTTTACCACCCAGAACCAGCAGTTTCAGTTTGGTACTAATGAACTGGCCGGGCTGAAGATTTTTTTCGCTCTCTCCTCGTCAAATATCGTTCAACCCGGGATGGAAATCGGCAATTGCGTTGCCTGCCATACCCCGCCCGCATTTTCGGATTTCATCTTTCATAACACCGGCGCCAGCCAGGAGGAATATGATTCCAGCTTTGGCAATGGCGCCTTCATGGCGTTGTCCATTCCTGGTTTGGCTCAACGCGAGAGCAATTATGACGCTTACCTTCCTCCTACCTCAAACCATCCCAATGCCTTGGGTACCTTTGAATCGCCCCCGTCTACTAATGAACCGGGACAAGTTGACCTCGGGCTTTGGAACGTCTTCGCCAACTCCGATTTTCCCGCACCTCAGCCGGGCTTGCAGCAGATCGCACCCCTTCTTATACCTGGCGGATTGCCTCCACCCGTCATTAACATACCGACCGTGGCTGGCAATGATCTTCTTCTTACCGGGCATGGCGTTCCCGGATGGACCTATTACGTTTTCGCCGTCACCAACGTCGCGCTTCCGCTTGTAAATTGGCACGTCGTGGCCACCAACTCTTTCGATTCGTCCGGAGATTTCAGCTTCGCCGACCACACCACCGGCGGCAGCCAGAAGTTTTACCGTCTGACGCTGGACACCACCGCATCTGTCCTGCCCTATACCATTGGCCTCTTTAAGACTCCAACCGTTCGCGACCTTTCCAGTTCTGAACCCTATCTTCATACCGGGCGCATGGATACCATCGAAGATGTCATCAATTTTTATGAAAATTTTTCGGCCAAAGCCCGGGGCGGCTTGGTCAGGAATGGTGACCCGCAATTGAGTGGCATAGTGATGGATACCAACGCCGTCGCTCCCCTGGCCGCCTTTTTGCGCTCGTTAAACGAAGACTATGTCGACGTTCCATGCCCCTGCCTCCTGTTTCCGTAAAGCTTCTATCAAATCTCGCTCGTCACTTTAAGTCCGTCCCATGCGAACCAAACGCCCGGCGGCAGTTCCGCCTGGGCTTTGTCGTGGTCGTAGTCGTGGGTCAGGTGCGTAAAATACGTTTTGGGCGCGCCGATGCGCCGGGCGGTTGTCAGCGCTTCATCGAGGCTCATGTGCGTGGGATGTGGTTTGGGGCGCAAGGCGTCAAGCACGGCGATTTCCACGCCGCGCACTTTTTCGATGGCAGCGGGCGGTACTTCCTTGCAATCGCTCAAATAAGCCAGCCGCTTCTTGCCGCCCTGGACAAAAAGATACCCGTTCGTGGTAATCGATCCATGCGGCAGCGCCAACGGTGTGATTTCCAAATCCCCGAGCGTGAAGGGCCCGTCAACAATCCGGGGTTCTGGATGAAAATAACCGCGCGGAATGGGCCGGCCGTCAAACGCGTAGAGGAAAACGCGTTTGATGTTTTCCATGGTTTCGGCGTTGGCATAAACCGGGAGCGGCCCCTGGCGCAAATCGCAGAAACGCCGGCAATCATCCAGGCCCATGACATGGTCGGCGTGCGCGTGGGTGAGGATAACGGCATCCAGCCATAATATATTCTCTCGAAGGCACTGAATCCGGAACTCGGGCGTCGTGTCCACGGCCAATTTGATTTTTTCCGTGGCGACGTAAATGGCAGGGCGCGTGCGCCAGTTCTTTGGGTTGGCCAGGAATTCCGGGGGATATTCCTTGCCGATGACGGGCACACCCTGGGAGGTGCCGCTGCCGAGAAATGTAAATTCAAACGCCATGCGATTTTCAATTTAGCAGAACCATTGAAAGGTTGAAATATTGAAACGTTAAAACGTGTAGCACTGCATCCATTGCAACCTCTCAACGATTCAACGTCTCCATAGCGCGCGAACTTTTACTTTCTTTTTTCCAGGACTGGTGCACAGTTAAGCCATTAAAGTCGCAACTACGCTAAGATTCTGGGGGGCACGCGGCTCGATCCCTACGCCGGGACCGGGCACAGTGCGTTATGGGGGCAATACCTCCTGCGTAGAAGTCCGCAGCGGTGGTGAGATCATTATTCTCGATGCCGGCACCGGTCTGCGTGGCCTGGGCAATGCGCTGGCCGCCGAGTTCAAAAAGCGGCCGCTCCACCTGACGATGCTGATTACCCACACGCACTGGGACCATATCCAGGGGCTGCCGTTTTTCGCGCCGATTTACAATCCGCGCTGCCGTCTCCGCCTGGTTTGCAGCGAAGGCGCGCGCACCGGCCTGATCAACGCGCTGACCGGCCAGATGGAAAGCACTTATTTTCCAGTGCCTTTTTCTGAACTGCCGAGCAATATCGAAATTGAAGAACTCAAAAACTTCAGTTTCACCGTCGGGCCATTGAGCATCCGGACGCTTCGCGCCAATCATCCGGGAAATTGCGTGGGTTACCGTCTCCTTGCGCCGGATTGTCTCATCACGTTCTTTCCCGACACCGAGCCGCGCCCCGCCAGGGATGTCGAGATGATCGATTTTGTCCGCGATTCGGACGCCCTCATTCTCGATTCCCAATACACCGCCGCTGAGTATAAACAGCACCTCGGATGGGGACACGGTTGCGTAGACGACTCGGTGGCGCTGGCGATTGCCGCCAACGTAAAAAAACTTTTTCTCTTCCACCATGACCCCGACCGCGACGACAAGCATCTGGATGAGCTCTTGAAACACGCGCGCCGTCTCGTGGCGTCCGGAAAATCCAAACTCAAAGTGGACGCAGCTCGCGAGGGAATGAGCATCGAATTGCCCGACTGAACAGGGTCGCGAGTGCCTGCAAGCGATTCCGGAAGCGGGCAATGGACGTGACATTGGCAGCCGTCGCCATGTAAAATGCAAGGCCTCCTGTTGCAAAATGCCGGAAGCGTAGGATTATCCAGCCGAATTGCCACCAAAAGCCGCGGCATTTTATTTGCTCAGAATTTGAATTTCAAATTCTACAGTGCGGTTGAGGTGTGACTAAGATACTGGAAAAGCCGGGATATTTGACATTGTTGCAGCGAGCGATTGAGGAAAAACACAAGTGCAGAGCTGTCCATCAGGAGAGTGTCCACGTCCACGAAACTCTGGACGAGCGCACCATCTGGACAGGTGAAGTGGAAGTCTTCGATCTGACGGGCCATGCGGAGGCTGCAAAATGTTATGCCTGGTCACATCGGGAAAAGGGCGCGAGCAGCAGTATCCTGAACAGTGAAACCATGCGTCTAATAACTGTCCTGGGGAAACGCCCCGTCGACTCGCCGCAAATCGCGGTTCGCGCAGCCATCTTTTATGACGTGCAACCGACGCTCTTGCATGACCTGAAATAAGGGGTCATTTATTGAGCCGATCGCGGATTCGCTGGAGCTGTATTTTAATCTCCGCCGGCAGATGACTTCCAAACTTCGCGTGGGCCGCTTCAATTTCGTCCAGTCCTCTTTTCCAGCCTTCCGTATCCACTGAGATCAATTCCGCAATGTTTTCGGCGGGCAGATTCAATCCGGACAGATCCAGAGCATCCGGCGCGGGCAGGTGTCCAATCGCCGTTTCGCGCGCCTGCCCGGTGCCTTCCACGCGTTCACAGATCCATTTCAACACCCGCGAATTCTCCCCGTAGCCGGGCCACAAAAACTTTCCGTCCGCGCCCTTGCGGAACCAATTGACAAAAAAGACCTTTGGCAATTTTGCCCGGTCCGTGCGTTGCGCAAACGAAAGCCAGTGCGCGAAATAATCGCCCATGTTATAGCCGCAGAAGGGGAGCATGGCGAACGGGTCGCGGCGCACGATACCCACCTGGCCGGCAGCGGCAGCCGTGGTTTCCGAGCCACAGGAAGAGCCAAGAAAAACGCCGTGCTCCCAATCGAATGCTTCATTCACCAGTGGAATCGTGCGCGGGCGGCGGCCCCCGAACAAAATGGCCGAGAGCGGGACGCCTTCCGGATTTTGCCAATCCGGGTCGATGACGGGGCATTGAGAAGCCGGAGCGGTGAACCGGGAATTGGGGTGCGCCCCCTTTTTGACGCTTTTGGGCGTCCACTCGTTTCCCTCCCAATCCGTGGCCACCTCGGGCGCAGCCACGTCCATGCCTTCCCACCAAACGTCCCCTTCGGGCGTGAGAACGACATTGGTAAAAATCGTGTTTTTCGCGCACGTTCTCAGCGCATTTGGATTTGAGCGTTCGGAGGTGCCGGGGGCCACGCCAAAAAATCCGGTTTCAGGATTCACCGCATAGAGGCGTCCGTCCTTGCCGATTCGAATCCATGCGATGTCGTCGCCCAGTGTGGTGATGCGCCAACCGGGCAACGTGGGCAGCATCATGGCCAGGTTCGTCTTGCCGCACGCGCTGGGAAATGCGGCGGAAATATAATGCTTTTTGCCCGCCGGCGATGTGAGGCAAAGAATCAGCATGTGCTCAGCCATCCAGCCTTCGCGCCGGGCGATGACTGAGGCAATGCGCAATGCCAGACATTTCTTGCCCAACAGCGCGTTGCCTCCATATCCGGAACCGTAAGACCAGATGGACGGATCGTCGGGAAAATGAACGATGTATTTGTCTTTTGCGTCCGGTGCGCAGGGCCAGGGTGAGTCCGTCGTGCCGGGCGTGAGCGGCGCTCCCACCGAGTGCATGCACGGAACGAACTGGCCGTCAGCGCTCATTCTGTCCAGCGTCGCTTTGCCCATGCGGGTCATAATGCGCATGCTGGCCGCTACGTAAGGAGAATCGGTCAATTGAATGCCGCGTTTGCAGATGGGCGAATCGAGCGGCCCCATGGCAAAGGGAATTACGTAAAGTGTGCGGCCTTTCATGCAGCCTTTGAACTTTTCCAGCAAGAGCGCCTTCATCTCAACGGGGTCTGCCCAGTTATTGGTCGGACCGGCGTCATCGCGGGTCCGGGAGCAAATGAATGTGCGGTCCTCAAGGCGGGCGACGTCGCTGGGATGCGAACGGGCGAGAAATGAATTGGGGCGCAATTGTCCGTTGAGCCGGATGAACGTGCCGCTCCGAACCATTAAATCACAAAGTGCCTGATTTTCCGCGTCCGAGCCGTCGCACCAATGGATTTTGTCCGGCTGGCACAACGAAGACATTTCCCGGACCCAGGAGAGAATTTTGGAATTAGGCGTCAACTCCGCATTGATTTCGATGCTCATAAATCAGGCAAACTCCGTAAGTTGAGCCTAACAAAAGAGCCGGAACGGAATAAAGGCCAATTGCAATTTATTGTGTGGCGAGTTCCAACAATTTATTGGTTGTATTCCAATTTCGCGTGGTCGCGCGGCACGACAGTTTCTTTTCAATGGCCGTATTGGTCAGTTTGGTATTGCCATAACCATTTGGGCAATACAAGTAAACCGACCGGCGCACGAGACGAACTCGCTCCGCGCCTGCCGCCAATGGCTGCAGCAATTCCAGCGCTTTGCGCGGTGGATCATCTGAAAGAAAAGTAACGTGCAATTTCGTCGGATCAATCGACGGGTCTTTTACGAATGGGTTCCGTTTCACGATGTCCTTGAGTTCGTTCGCCGATTTTGTCAGCACCGGAACTTCAAAACCAAAATCGTTCAGAACTTTTTTCTCAATTTTTCCGGCAAGACCCGTGGGCGGTTCGTCCGATTGGAATATTACATTTCCACTTTGGACATATGTCGACACACAATCAAAACCCAGGGCTTCAAAGGCTGTGCGAAGACGCTCCATCTTGATGATCTTGTGGCCGCTGACATTGATGCCGCGCAGAATGGCAACGTATGTCGTCATGAATGGTTATTGAACCGGTGTGAGACTGCCGCTCGTGCCCATGGCGCTTTCGGCCTGTTTCTTTCCAGCCGGGTCAAACACTGCGACGTGTAATCGTTGATAAATGTCTTTACCTGTGTAATTACCCATGGATGTCCATGTCAATTGCCCGGTGGCGTCATTCCATTTGAAGGCGATGCGGAGTGTTTGCCCGTCTAAATAATTAGTGGTTAGGCCATCGTCCTCCGCGAGCGTAAACGTCGCGTCCTTGCCTGGATAAATTTCGAGTTCGAGCGGGCCGCCGGGCATTTGGCTGGTATGTTCAATCACCGGTCCGAGCGGCAGAATGGTCCCCGCGCGGATGTAGATGGGAATATCGCTCAAGCCGGCCGTGACGTCAGCGGTCTGTCCGCCGTCGGCCGGAACATTGGATTCGAACGGATACCATTTGCCCGCCGGCAGATAAACGATGCGCTTGCCTCCCGGTTGCAAAATCGGCGCGGCCAGGAGAGACGAACCCACCAGCCATTCATCGGACAAATTGGCTGCGTTTGGGTCGTTCGGATATTCCATGACCAACGGACGCATGATCGGCACTCCAGTCTCGAACGTTTCATAAGCCAGGCTGTAGTAGTACGGAATCAGTCGATAACGCAGGTCAAGCGCGCTTCGGATGGCGTTCAAGGCGTCGGGACCGAACAGCCACGGAAACCTGGGGGTCTCGCTAATTTCTGAATGTGAACGCATGACCGGGAAAAAAACGCCCGCTTCCATCCAGCGAGACAATAGTTCCGGAGACGGATTGCCGATGAATCCGCCAATATCGCATGTTTCGTACGGCAAACCGGCAAGAGACCAATTCAGCAGGGTGGTGGGCGTAGCGGCCAGCGTCGCCCAGGAGCTTCTGATATCCCCGGTCCACGCGGCCGCGCCCAGGCGCTGCAACCCCGGTGAAAAAGCGCGATTCAACGTCCATAACCGCGCGCCCGGACGATATCGGGCGAGCGCCTCCTTTTCTGTCAGGTTCCAATAATAATACATTGTGTATGCGGCTTCGCCTTCGTCGTTCCACCAGCCGTCAACTCCCGCCGCCAGCAACGGCGCCATTTGTGAGATATACCATTCACGAAAATCAGGATTGGCGAAGTCCACGTCACGCGACTCGAAGTTTTCGCGTCCATTTAACCGGGAAAGGCCCCAGTTTTTCTCGCGCATCATGGCCAGCGTGTCGGAATTGCCCATGCGCGGCTTGCGAATGCCCACGAAATGCACGCCTTGCGCCTTGTAATCGGCGATTTGTGCCGTGGGATCGGGAAATAGGTTCGTGTTGAAACTAAAATCCTTGAAATCCGGCAACCCTTGCGCCGCTAACGAATAGTCCGGTGTGGGCGTGTACCATTCAAAGTCGTAAATGAATGCGTCCACCGGCAGGTCGAGTTCATGAAACTTTGCCAACGTGTTTTCAATATATTTTTGATTGGCCCATCCCCACCGGCTTTGAAGATAACCAAACGTCCAGCGCGGCGGAACGGGAGCGTGACCGGTCAATTGAGCATAGTTTTTGGCGGCATCTTTCAATGTCGCCGACGGCATGAGATAAAGGCTTGCTCTCGTGCCGGGAAATACCCAGGTCACCGAATCTGAATTTATCCCCGCATGCCAAAACGCCGGTTGGTTATCGTCCGCGGTTACGGCCAGAACGGAATAACCAGCTTTCGACCAATAGTATGGAATCACGGCTACGCCGTTTCCGACACGAGTTCTGACATTGGATTGTTCCAGCCTGTTTTCACCGTTGCCGCAACCATAGAAATACATCGGTTTGTGCTTGTTCCAGCCAAGGTTGAGATCTACGGAACCGTTCCGGGGGCCAGCCGTGAACTCGCCGAGCACGTGCCGCGGTATCAGGATTTCGCCGTTCGCATTTTCCAGCGTCCATTCGCCGTTCTTTGGGTCCAGCAACAATTCCCCCGCAGCGGTCGCAATGCCAGCCATCCCGTGCCGCTTTACTTCTCGCCAGCCGCTGAAGGAAGCGTTGGAGGTGTCATCGAGAAACGTCGACGTTAAGAATTCCGGGGCGCCGTTTACGGCGACGTCCAGTCGAAAGGTGTTTGTATTGACCGCGGCCAATTCCACTTGCGCTTCACCGAGTTGAATCAACAAGCCGTTCGGCACTGTTTGAACGTTGTGTGGTGCGCACCAGGCATGCCATGCCGTGGCCAGAGCGAACAAAGATACGCCGGCGGTTTTTACTAATTTCATTTTAATTTTCGTCCAATGTCACCTCTGCCTGGCGTACTTCGTCTCCCTCGATATTTCGAGGAGCAACAGCCGGGTCAGGACTCACTTCGATTTCAAAATATCCGGTGGCTTCGTCGTAGTTGGAAAGATGCGCCCGACCTGGCTGCGCGGTCACCTTCGGAGCGCGATTCGCATAGCCGTGAATGGTGACTGAGTTTTCGGTCGCCGCAAACAGAACTTTCGTGGTTAGCCCATGCTTCTCATCTTTCAACAGTGGGATTCGTTCTTTGCCGGTTGAAACGAATTTCCCCTTGTCTCCCAGAAAGGCAATTCCATTTTTTCCGAACGGCGCGACGATGTAAAAAGCCGTGCCATTCGTTTCCAACGACGCTGAAACTTTGTCGCTGGAATTTAAACGCCGGCCGGTTCCGGCAAAATAATTGTAGACGCAAACCGGACGATCAAAACCGAGTTGGGCGGGCGTGAAATCAAGCTGTTCGTCGTTGCTTTTTGAGCGGTTAAACGCAAAGACGTATGCGGTCTTGAGTCCATGGTGATCGGTATAGGCGGCGGCAACCAAGGGTGAATGCGCATGGTGCGCGTCGTTTATGTAACATTGGTCCAACGGCAACACGGGCGCGTCCGGTTTCACGATGACGCCGTCGGCACGCACGGCCTGGAGCAGGTTATTCGTGTTTTCCGTGCCGATTTTGTCGCCAATGCCGACAGGCCCGGCTGATAAAGTCGACAAAAGCACATTGTTCGTTTCGGCGCTGCGATACACATCGGCCCAGGGCCAAATTCCCATCGAGAATGCCAGGCGCGAAACGTAAAGGAAATTGTTATAGCGTTCCGGACAAAATCCATCGTCACTTGTGCGAATCGTCGTGAGATTGGGATATCGGCTGCCTTGAAGAAAGTAGCACGGATAGGGCATGCAATATTGCATGGTGATGCCGCGGGCGATGCAGGCGCGCGCCATGTCATCCAGAAAGGCATCGGCAGTGCCGACTGTGCTGCTGAACTCAGGAGAATTCTTGAAAATTCGGTCCAGCCAGTCCTGTTCGTAGGTGATGATGCCATTATCGTTCAGGTAACCAGCGATATTGTTCCACCAGCGCGGATCGACTGCTGCGACTCCGGAGATTTTGTAGTTCTTATGATACGGGCTGTCCGGGTCTATCCAACGATTGTGCGTGACCAACGGAAGCCCGATGGATTGTTGAAACGCTGCCAGGCCGTTGGTAAAGAGGGCCGGATGCGCCCGATATTCAAGCAATCCGCCATAACGGTTCCATTCGCCTTCCGGGAGCTTTGGCGCTTTGGTGGTACCCATCTTGCCATCGTCGCCTCTCAGCGTTTTGTAATACCACCAACTGTCCAGCTGCAAATAACGGATGGGAATGTCTTCCTGGCGATAGTGTTCAACCAGGGATTGGAGCGTGCCCGCATAGCCCTTGTCCAAATCGTAGTTGTAGTAATAATAGGCAAAATTGTCCGTCCAATAACCCAGGTATTTCAAAACGGTGTCTGCCTCGTTATCGGGACGTTGCAGGCCCTGCAAGGCCTGCAACGATTTGCCCCATAAATCCCAGGTGTGATTGATCCCGTGTCCAAATGTCAAAATGGTCTGCTGTGAAAAACCCGAGGGAAGATGGCGAAGCGCGCTGTTCAAACCGCTTGCGATGTTCGTTTGGCCGTCCCCGCTCATTGCGGCAATCATAAAATGCGATGCGGGTGAAATCACCATTGCGTCGTCTGAGTCATTAAATAGAAGCCAGGGAGTGGAGCAATCGCTGGCCGCAAATCGCGGTGGCGCAAATGTCTTCTGCTGGTAACTGAAACTATGAAGTTTATGTGGTACGCCGACAAAGCAGGGGAATGGCGCAGGCGGCAATTCGGTGGCGGCTTCGCAGGTTTCGGAAAAGATGACGGCGGGACCGTTATCGTAGAGGCGGATGCTTCCGGTCATCGGCGTGGATGGATCGGCCCATGAAAATGAAATCTCACGGTAAGCGCCAAGAGAATCGACGCCGCTCCGGGTTTTTAGATTCGAAAGTTGCTGGCCGATCGCGCCTTTGAAAGTCCACGACGGATGCGTTTTTTGGAGGCTGTAAGAGCCATCGCCTCCGTTCACGCGGACCGTTAGTCGGTTGTGGTCCGCGTAAGAGGCAGATATTTTCGCGGTATCGGCGGCAGCCGCCCGCGCGCCCGTCGCAATCAGGACGGCCAGCGCCAAATGAACGATAATCTTTTGTCCGGTTTTTCTAAAACGCGCGTTTCGGTTTAAAGGCCAGTGAGTCACAGAATCAACATAGTTGAACACGGGTTTAGGTTTCAAGGGTTTTGGATTTGGAGTTTTTTAAAAATTGCCGGGGCACGCCCCGCAGATTAGCCTCAGACGCATCTAATTCCATGAATGCCGTCGTCGAGACATTGAACCTGACGCGCGATTTCGGCCGTCTGCGCGCGGTGGATCAGCTAAACCTGCGCGTCGAGGCCGGGCGATTTTATGGATTTTTGGGGCCGAACGGCGCGGGCAAATCCACCACGATCAAAATGCTGACCGGCCTGCTTGGGCCGACGAGCGGCTCCATCCGTATTCTCGGTCAGGACATGGCCGACCCGAAACTGGCGCTGGAAGTGAAACGGCGTATCGGGGTGGTGCCTGAAAATCTCGCGCTCTTTGAAAATCTCACCGCCAGCGAATACCTCACGTTTATCGGTCGGATGTATCTTTTGCCTGCCGATGTCGTGCGAAGCCGGCGCGATGAACTGCTGGCCATGATGGACCTGCCCGTAGACGGGAAAAAAGTCGCGCTCGAATTTTCCCACGGCATGAAAAAGAAACTGTCATTGGCCGCCGCGCTGATTTCCAATCCCGATTTGCTGTTTCTCGACGAGCCGTTTGAGGGCGTGGATGCCGTCGCTTCGCGTGTGCTGCGTGACACTCTGAAGCAATGCGTCAGCCGCGGCGCGACGATTTTTCTCACGTCGCATATATTGGAAATTGTTGAAAAACTGTGCACGGACGTGGGCATTATCTCGAAAGGAAAACTTGTCCACCAGGGGACGATGGAGGAATTGCGGCGCGACGGTTCTTCCCTGGAAGACAAATTCCTCGCCGTGGTTGGCGAAAGCGATCATGAAGGCCAAAAACTAAGCTGGCTTGAATGAACTGGGAGCAGGTCAAAACAATCTTCTGGCTGCGCTGGCGGTTGATGGCCAACCAATTCAGGCGGCATGGCGGCATTGGGATGGTATTTTCCATTCTCGTTGGCGTTTTCGCAGGAATGCTGGCCGTGGCTTCTTTTGTCTTCGGGCTTTTGGGCGCAATCCTGGGTCTGCGGGACGCGTCGCCAACGGCTATCTGGCTGACATGGTTAATCTTTGCCGTCGCGTTTCTCTTTTTTTGGCTGATCGGCCTGCTGACAGAACTCCAGCGTTCGGAAACCATCGATTTGCAAAAATTAATGCATCTACCGGCCGCTCTGGGCCAATTGTTCATCATCAACTTTCTCGTCTCTCATTTTGCGTTGAGCATTATCATTTCCGTGCCGGCGATGCTCGGACTGGGGCTCGGGTTGGCCTTTGCGCGCAGCTTTGAAATGATCCTGTTGATCCCGCTTGCCGCCGCCATGATTTTCATGATTTCGGCCTGGACCTACTGTTTCCGGGGATGGCTGGCCCAACTCATGACGAATCCGCGCCGACGCCGCACCGTTATCATGTGCATCACGTTCTCCTTCATCCTTTTGGCGCAGGGGCCGAACATTTATTTCAATATTTTGAATCACTCCAATCATCATCCAGGCCAAATGGCCGGCTCTCGTGGATTGCAAATCTTCGTCCCTGTTATGGCAGCGCAACCATACATTCCGCCGTTGTGGTTGCCGTGGGGCGCCCGCGCATTGGCCGAAGGGAACCCGGGGCCGGCCCTCCTGGGAACGCTCGGTTGTATTGCGATCGGCGCGCTCGGATTGCGCCGGGCGTATCGCAGCACCATCCGCTTTTATCACGGCGAAATTGGTGGCCAGGCCCCGGCGAAAATTAGGAATCCCGGCGAGAAACCAATCGCCAATTCAAAATCAGCGGGCCGGATTGATTTTCTTGAACGGCGCCTCCCGTATGTTCCTGAACAGGCCGGCGCGCTGGCCCTGGCCACGTTTCGTTCACTGCTTCGCGCCCCGGAAGTAAAGATGGCGTGGGCTATCTCTTTCATCGCGCCGTTCATTATGGCCGGGGCTGTATTGTTTCGCGGTGCTTCACTCCTGCCCGCCGAAGCCAAACCGTTTATCGCCACGGGCACCGCCGTCTTTTCCCTCCTCATGTTGATACGATTTCTGTCGAACCAATTCGGATTTGATCGTGACGGTTTTCGTGCCCTGATGCTTTCTCCCATGGATCGTCGCCTCATTTTGCTCGGCAAAAACCTGGCGTGCCTGCCTGCCGCGATTGTGCCCGGGGTCCTTTTATTGGCGGTTATTTGCGTGCCGTTGCGGTTGTCGCCAGAGATTGTCGTGGCCACGCTGTTCCAACTCGTTGCGTTGTTCCTGATGATCGGCGCGGGCGGAAATTTTGTTTCCATTCTTGTTCCCCAACGTATCGCGCCCGGCACACTGCGGCCCACTAAAGTCAAAATCGAGATCATTCTGTTGATGCTGGTCGTCCAGCTGTTCTTCATGACGGCGATGGCGCCGATATTTTTGCCGGCGTTTTTGGAATGGATCTGGCACAGCGCCGGGCTGCCGCAATTCGTTCCCGTAAACCTCATTCTTTCGGCGGCGTTCTGCGCCGCGATGCTGCTGATGTATTGGCAAACGCTCGGGCCTCTGGGCCGGCTGTTGCAAAAACGTGAAACCAAAATCCTCGATGCCGTAACTGCGGAAGTAGAATGAGCAGGGGACCCGCTGGACTTGAATTGTCAAGAGCCTCTGGAAGAATTTAACAAACTTTTTTTCTTGAGAATTTTGGCGCACGGAGCGATATAGGAGTCAGAAATTAGTTCGCTCTTTGGACAAGTCAGTATTTGAATTTCCCTGCCCTGTTCGTGATTTGCAACAATCCTTGAACCGTAGTTGAAACGAATCCCGGGATGAGTTGCGGCGGTGGCCGACATGCCTTCACTGGAAGCCGAAAGCCGTTGCGCAAGTTCCACATGTTGTAAAACATG
>DASXFM010000315.1:0-7332 GCA_036489615.1 Verrucomicrobiia bacterium
GTGACCGTTGAATTTGTGTCGGAGGTGAAGATGACGTCGAGTGGGAAAGTGAAACATGGGTGATGGAATTAAAAATTAAAAAGGTAAAAGGAAAAAGTACGGAGGGGTTTAAGGGACGAAAGGGGAGGCAGCGCCACTTGCAAAAGGCATCGCCCTGCCACTAACGCCGAATAATGATAATAATCATCATCTGGCGACGAGCCGTCGCCACCCCGCTAACTGCCTTTCGGGGGGGTTGCCGATTGCAGCAGATTGGTTCGTGGTTTGAGGAGTGATTCGACGGAGTAGCTGGGGATTTGGTAGGTCCAATGGCTGTATTGATTGTCTATGGCCGATTTTCCTTTGGTCGACTCGATCGCTATGGTCATGGAATCGTTGTCGTCGCCGGAGGACCAAATTTGCGCCGCGTAATTGGTTCCGTCGAACGTGTCGACTGTCAGGGTCTGGGCATCTTTTGGCACGGTTGCGCCGGGCGCGACGTCGTTGAAGGTGAGCGAATCGAAGGCGCCGGTTATGTCATCAATTTTGGACGAATCCAATTTTTCGCCGGGCCGGGTGTCCGCCAGTTGCCAGTCGTTGGTCTGGGAAACGCGGGTCAATCTCCATGAATTGGTCGCCACGGGAAAAGTGACGGCGATGGATTTGGGATTGGAAATTTTGAAAAAGGTTTTGTCCAGCCAATCGGCAGGTTTGGAGGTGACGTTATCAAAAGGTTCGGAAATGACCACAACGTCGCCGTTATTATTGTTGGCAATGACGTAACGGCCGTCGGGGTAGCCCTGACCGTTGGCTGGCTGGTTCATGTGGTCTTTGCCCAGGAGAAGTGACGCTACGGTCTTGCTGTTTTGATCTTTCAATTCGAGCAATGTGCCGGAACTGGAATCCATGCCGGGTGGCGAGAGATTGAAGCGCGGCAGTTCTGTGGGCCCGGTTTCCTCTTGTTGAACGATTTTCAAATCCGCCAGCTTCATCAATAGATCGCTGATCTGGGAAAAATTAGCGGGATAATCGTCACGCTCATGCACGGTCCAGATATCGTTTTTGCGGGCCAGAGTCAGTTGATTCGTGCCGGATTGGATATCGATTTGCGCCACGTCGTTAATCGGCAGGTTGGGGAGGAGTTTGCCGCCGATGGATTGACCGGCGCTTTGCCAAGAACTGTTGCCGCGCTGATAAAAATGCCACGCCACCGCAGCGCAAATCATGAGCAGGACGACTAGAACAACGAATTGTTTTCGATTCATTTTGCCGAAGTTTTTCTCCGCTTGATCAATGCCGTGGCGATACCGGCCGCTGTGATGGCGCAGGGCATGGCCAGGATATTCAGCCACGTGAGCCGGGTTTCGAGCGAAACCACTTCGCGGCGCAGGTCTTTCTGCGCCTGGCGGAGTTCGCGGCTGACTTCCGCCTGTTTCTTCCTGAAATTATCAATTTCCGCCTGTTCTTGCGGGGAAAGGATGAGTTTCTGGTCCTTGTTATCGGGTTTTTGCTGCTGGATTTCGTTCAGCTTTTCTTCGGTGTCCTGCAAGCTTTGCTGCAACTCGTTAATCTTCTGCTGACCGCTCGCCTCGGCCGCGGCCTCCATTTGTTTGACGCGCGTGAACGGACGACTCAAGGATCCCCGGCTGCGCAAACCGATGAGATTGCTGTCGCCGGCCATTTGTTCGACGAGGTTCTGCGCAAAATCCAAATTGCCATTCAGGGGGCTGACCATTTCGCCAAACGGACTGTTTCCTTTTTGGATCGAAAAGTCGTCGGCCAGGAAATCGGAATCGCCAATCAAAACAACCGTGGTGTCGGCCTTCGATTCTTTCAAGGAATTGTCGCTGGACTTCACTACATTGTTTGTCTGATCGTCCTGCGGTTCGCCATCCGGGAACGCGGTGTGAAATTTTCCAGAGAGGCGGATGCCCAAATCGTAACTGACGCCGGTCGCCTTAAAACCGTTCATGATCGCATCGCCGCCCATGCCCGCCATCATCGCATCCGTGAGTTCGGCCTGTTTGGAGCTGTGCAACAGAACCGTTTCCTTGAGACCCGCCACCGGGTCGCCCGTAAACGCGCCGACGGTCGGCAGCCAAAGGCTGTCAATTTCGCTGGTTATGACGTCGTTTTGGTTGATGCCTTCGGGCGTCAGAGCGAGCCAGGCCGGATTCTCCAGGGGCTGGCCGCTGCCATTATCCAACTCCATCTTGAACTCCAGATCGGCGACAACTTTGCTCGTGTCGAACTGAATACCCCAGGCTTTTAAGAGTTTATCCAGCGACGCGCTCGTGTTTGCGCCGCCGCCCATCATCGGGTTTTGTTGCTGGCGTGCCATCAAAGTGGATTGCGGGTCCAGGAAGGCGATCAACTTTCCGCCGCGCAACACGAATTGATCAATCGCGTATTCCGCCTTGTCCGAAATGCCGGCCGGAAAGATGACCATAAGCGTTCCGATGCTGTCATCAATTTTGTCCGTGTCCATCGGGATTTGCTGCACATTGAAGTCCTGCTGCAATTGCTGCACGAGGGTCCACGCGGGTGTCCCCTGCTGTTGACCTTGCATCTGCATTTCCGGATTTGGCTGTTCACCAAACACGGGCAACGCGCTCATGATCCCGACGGTCGGCTTCTGTGGCTCCAGCACCTCGGTGATCCCGCGCGTGATATCGTATTCCAATAATTTTTCGCGGTTCGGCTCGAGAAAAGGAATGGCCACGCGCTGATCGGCCATGTTGATACACAGGCCAAGGTAAAAGTTATCGCCGTCGGAAAGTTGCTGCGGTTGCAGGCCGTCCATTCGGGCGGAATCCTCGGCGTCCGAATCCGGTTCGGGGTCGAATTTTTGAATAATCAGGTTTTTGCCGGCCACCATTTTATATTCGTGCAAGAGGTCTTCCACCTGGCGGGCGTAATCCTTTAAGTAGACCGTGTCCGGCGTGGCCGACTCACCCTGGGTGCAATAGAAACGAACCGTCACGGGGCCATCGAGTTTTCCGAGCACCGCTTTTGTACCGGCGGAAAGAGTATAGGCTTTTTCCTGGGTCAAGTCCGCGCGAAACGGAAACACGCCAAAAATGACGTTCACCGCGACGACGAGCACGAGCATCACAACGACGCCCGCCGACGAATAAAGGATAGTTTGAAGCGACTTCTTTTGCATCTTGTCTCAATTCAATTCAACTGGTCCGGTGCGTCCGGAGGATGACGCTGGTCGTGAACAGGGAGAACCCGATCACCGAGAGGAAGAAAATGACGTCGCGCGAATCCAGGATCCCTTTTTCGAATCCTTGAAAATGCGTCATCACACTAAGTGAGGTAACCAGGTTAACGAGCCATTGCCAGTGGACACTCAGACCCTGAAGCATATTGATGACCGGAGGAAATCCGGCCAGGATCAGGAACAGACAGGCCACGACTGAAACGATGAAACTGACCACTTGGCTGCGGGTGATGGCCGAGGTGATGCAACTGACCGCCAGATACGCGCCGGCCATCAGCCAACTGCCGATGTAACCGGCAAAAATCACGCCGTTGTCAGGGCTGCCCAGATAATTCACCGTCACCACGACCGGAAAGGTCAATACCAGCGCCAGGCCAAGAAACAACCAGGACGCGACGAACTTTCCGACGATGGCTTCCCACGGAGCGATGGGCATGGTCAACAACAGTTCGAGTGTGCCAACGCGCCGTTCATCCGCCCACAACCTCATGCCAACCGCCGGCACGAGAAACAAATAGAACCACGGATGCCAGACAAAAAACGAGTTCGTCAAAGACGCCTCGCCGCGCTGGAAAAATCCGCCCACCATGAACGTAAAAAATCCGTTGAGCAGGAGAAAAATCACGATGAAAACGTAAGCGACCGGCGAAGAGAAATACGCCTGCAGCTCGCGTTTGGTAATGGTTTTGATATTGCCGAAACTGTTCATATTTCAGGTCAGATCAATTTTTGGTGTCGGGCATCGTGATGCTCCGGAAAACGTCGTCCAGGCGGCCTTCCTCGGTCCGTAATCCCTCGACCTGCCATTCGCCGGTGGCGGCGATAACCTCGCGCGTTAAATCACCATCGCCGGCTGTGCGCGGAAAAACCGTCACTGTCACGCTGGTTCCCGCGGCGGCCGCGGTTGTCTTTTTGGCTGACCGCAAACCTTTGAGCTTTTCCTGCACGACCTGCACCGGCACGCCGTTCACGCGCAAGGTAACGGCGCCGGCCCATTCGGATTTGCGGCGGAGCTCTTCAGGCGTGCCATTGGCAACGATTTTGCCGCGATCGATAATGATTGCGCGCGAACAGGCCGCGTCCACTTCCTCTAAAATGTGGGTGGAAAAAATGATGGCCTTGTTCTGGCCCATCTTGCGGATCAGCTGCCGCACTTCGTGCTTTTGGTTAGGGTCAAGGCCGTCGGTCGGTTCATCGAGAACCAAAATGTCCGGATCATGAATGATAGATTGGGCGAAACAGGTGCGATGCCGGTACCCTTTGGAAAGCGTGTCGACGCTCTGATAGAGAACCGGCTCAAGAAAACAGGCTTCCGCCGCCCGGCGAACCGCTTTTGCCCGGGCGTCGCCCCGCAGACCGCGGATTTCCGCCGCAAAATTCAGAAAGCCGTAGACGGTCATGTCCGTGTAGGCGGGGGCGTTTTCGGGCAGGTAGCCGATGAGCTTTTTGGCGGGGATGGGATTTTCGAGCATGTCGAACCCGCCAACAGTCACCGCACCGCTCGTGGGCGTGACGAAGCCGGTGAGCATCCGCATGGTGGTGGATTTGCCCGCGCCGTTGGGCCCCAGAAAGCCGAGGACCTCGCCGCGTCCTACTTCAAAAGAAATGCCGTCGACAGCCCGTTTGGTTCCAAAATGCTTTGTTAAATCCCGAACTTTAATCATGTCAATTGCCAGCTATTGTCAGCGTGCGCAGACGCGAATAAAACCACTATAAGCGAAGAGCGTCTTACGATTTCACAAGATTAGACAGTCTGCGGGGAAAATGTTCAAGATTTTTTTCGCGGGCCGGGTGGCGGGGATTAATATCGTATTGCGATATATTATTCGCGGCTGGCAGTGGTTTCCGAGTTTGACGGACCGGCGGATCGGACATATCAGACCGATGCGAGAGTCCGCAGCCGTTCAGCGTTTGCGGGATTCCAGGAAGGTTTTGCGCCAGTCGGCGCGGGTGAGTTTGCCGTGGCCGTTTCCCTGGAGTGACTTTACGAACCACCATTCTCGGGGCACTTGCCAGCCCGGCAGCTTTTGCAGGAGGAACTGTTTTAATTCTTCCTTCAAACCATCCTGGCTGGCGTTAACGCAGGCGACGATCAGATCCACCCGGTCCGCGTTCGCACTGGGCACGCCGAAAACGACGCAGTCCTCGACGGCCTGATGCTCCAGCAACGCCTCCTCGATGACCGCGGGCAAGACCTTTCTTCCGGCGACGTTGATATGGTCATCGGCGCGGCCGCGCAAAAAGACCTGGCCATGTTTTATTTCGGCAAAATCTCCGGTCCGAAATTCTCCCGGCAGGAGCGCGCCTTCCTTGTTCGGCCAATACGTTTCCCCCACCGCCCGGCTGCGCACGCGAAGAAAGCCATCGCCGCCGATCTCGACCGCCACATTATTCAAGGGCATTCCGACCGACGATTCATCGGTACGCGGCGTTGGCGCGGCGTCATAGGAAATGCCGCCGCACTCGGTGCAGCCGTAGAAATTATGAATTTTAACGCCGTGTTCGTCGAAGACTTCGCGCTCCAGAGACAGCGGCAGCGGCGCGCCGGCCGAAATGGCGAGGCGGACATTACTCAGGATCGCGCCGGCTTTGTGCCAGGCGTGCCATAACGCGGGAACACCGGCCACCGTCAGGTTCCAGTTCGCATGAGCGGCGCAGCGCAACGCCACCGGCAAGGGCGACGGCGCGAGAAACAAGGGAATTCCATGCAGCAACAGCGGCAGCACGAGATTCGAAAATCCGTAGGAATAGCCGAGCGAAATCACGCCCAGGTTCGGCCAATCCGGGCGCAGGCCCATTGTCTTTACGATATTTTCCGCGTCCGCGGCGAGTTGTTCCCCTGTGAAAGCGACGACCCGCCGCACACCGGTACCCGCCGGGGTGATTTTCAGATGACAACAGGGTTTGGGTGGAAGCGGGAGATCCGGCGGCGGTGGCTGGCCTTCCAGAGGGCAAACGACGGTTTGAGAACGCCAGGCCCTTAAGACTGAGATAACAAACTGCGGCGTATTACCTTGCGGAAAAATAATGCCGCAATGATCGGGCAACGGCTCCTCACTTTCCACATTCAGTTCGGAAAAAGTCCATGATTGGCCGGATGCCAGGTCTCGCATCGCGATCTCATTCCGTTTCTCCTGAACTACCTTCTGCCAGCGTTCGTACAACATTCGAATGTTAACTTTAAGTAAAATTATAATGCCTCCAGTTGCAAGTCTGATTTTGCGGAATTTGATGTGCGTCGAAACGTTAAATTGTTGAATCGTTGAATCGTTCAAGCGGATTTTGCCCTACCGATGCGGGTGAAACTGAACGCTATTGAATATTTGGCGTGGAATCCTGAAAAATCAGAGCCACTTCGCCAGCCGTCGCTTTCGTCCAGCACGGCGAACGCCGGCGGCCACGTCATGCAAATCAAAAATTGTTTTCAACTTTGCTGAACGAGGATTAAGATAACGAATGATTATCGCGCCCTCGCTGCTTGCCGGAAACCATGGTGCCTTTGGCAAGGACGCCATTCGCGCTTCGAAGTCGGGCGCCGATTGGCTGCACCTGGACATCATGGACGGCCATTTCGTGCCGAATATTTCGTTTGGACCGCAAGTGGTCAAAGCCGTCCGCCCGTTGAGCAAGTTGTTCTTTGACATCCATTTGATGTGCAGCAAACCGGAAATCCTGCTGGAACCATTTGCCCGGGCCGGCGCGGATGAAATGATCATTCACGTGGAACTGGACGCACAGGTGGGACCGCTCATATGGAAAATTAAAAACCTGGGAAAAAAGGCGGGACTGGCCGTCAATCCGTCCACGCCGATTTCGCTCGCGCAGCCATTTTTGGACAAAATTGATTTGTTATTGGTCATGACGGTCAATCCCGGTTTTGGCGGCCAGGAATTTATTCACGAGACGCTCCCCAAAATCCAGCAGGCAGAGGCCTGGCGGCGCCAGTGGAAACTGTCCTATCGCATCAGCGTGGATGGCGGCATCAACCATGAGACGGCCGCCGAATGCGCGCGCGCAGGCGCGGATACATTCGTGGCCGGCACGAGCCTGTTCGGCGCGCGCAGCCTGAAAGCGGCCGTGACGAAAATGCGCAAGATTGTCAACCAGAACGACCCGGCGGTGGCGGA
>DASXFM010000319.1:0-10067 GCA_036489615.1 Verrucomicrobiia bacterium
CAACGCGGGCCGGGCAGAAAACGCGCTCTCCCGGCTTTCCATGCGGGAATCCTTTAGGGGGAATCCATCGATACTATGCGTGTACAAATTTTTGAGATTTTTGCCCGGACGATCGCGAATCTTCCCGTGCAGTGTATTCTCAAGGCCCTGGACCTCGAGTGCCAGATGTTAAAAAGCGATGTTGAAAGCAAACGTTTGCCTCTTCCGGAAGACGCCTCTTCGATCTTTTATTTTCGAGAATTTGTGAACACTGTAAAATTGGGGAGAGCCCTGAAACGCGGCAGGCTCTTGCCGCCAGACCACGCCGAATTCTTCAAAGAAACAATTGTTCGATTAGTGCAGGCGAACGAACTGCCGCAAGCCGCCATGGACAAATTTGACTTCGCCTTCGCGAACGACGCTTTTTGATTTGAAACTTTCGGATCATGGTGCGAAGACCCAATTTGCGAAGTCAACGAATTCTCCTTTGGCGTGCCAGTCACTGAGGTCAACGGCGCCTTGCGTTTGTATAAAGTATTTACGGGCTTTTTCTTTGTCCCCGTACAAAGCAGCGAGATGTGCCCGTTCATTCTTCGCTGCCAGGGAATTTGGAAAGGATTTTTCTATGACTGTAAATCCCTGGTCCACTCGATCCCAGGATATTTGAGGATTTTCGTCGAAAACGTTATCAGAGGAACCGTAATGATGGATACCCCAGACGACCTGCGCGTACAACATGTCCCCTTGTTCACCTCCGATCTTGTCGGCAGACTGCGCCAGGTCTCGTTCCCACTCGCCTTGCGCCCCATTCCAGCGAGGCATAAGATAGACGGCTCGTGTTTCGTAAAAAGGTTCATAATCAGGCTCGCACAGTACGGCGTGCTTGAAAATAACATCATATTGATCTTTGCTGACTTGCAAACCCAGGGCGATTCCCAATGCAGTTGACCAGTAAACCGGGTCTTCTAACTCCAGATATCTCGAATCATTCAAGACCTTAAGCCCCTGATGCAATCGGTCGCTGAAAATGCGCCAGTTTTGCGCTGAGACAGAATCGGCGTAACCGCCGCCTCTGGCTCCCCATGCGTAATTCCTCAAAAGTCGTGCCATCGCGATTCGCGCTGTCACCGAAAGAGGTCTGGCATCCATCCAGCCCTGAATTTCCCGCTGCCGGGTTTGCCAATCCGTATCGGAAGACCCGCCCGGAGAGGCAATCGCGTCGTATATGGCCAACAGCTTCCACGTTCCATCGGCATAACAATCCCTGGACGAACGATATTTGATGGCATACCTCTCCAGGTCGTCAAACGCTTTCGAGTGCAGTAGATCGAGTGCATGGACTCCAATTGCTTTTTGTTCTTTCGCTTCAGGTGTTTCGACTACTGTGATTTGAAATGGCACATTTGCTGAAAGTTTAACGTGCGCCCGCCTTTCCGCTTCTGAGTCTTTCTTGGAACAGCTCAATAGGATGAGCGGCAGCAAGAGCAGAAGAATTTGTGGTGTTAGACCGTTCTCGGTTTTCAAATTTTGGATTCCGTATGATTCGACGGAAACTATCGCTGTTTTAGCATCTTGTGTGCCGGTCAGCATTTCTGAATTTAATCTGACGCGCCTCCTGATCGGACGGCCTGCTCAAAATGAATCGCGTGCGGGTCTAACCGAATTAAACAGCTGAGGGACGACCGTGTGGGAGTGATTCGGCTCGTTGCTCGCGCGCGCGCTGTTTCGATTCAGCACGTTCACGCGCGTCCCTGGAAGTCGTATCAGACGGAGCAAGTTGGGCCGGCTGCATAGTCACCAAGCCTTCGACGTGCATACGAATCTCGGCCGGTGAGTACGATCGCTGCGCGGGAATTCGTAGAACCGGGATTCGGGCATTGGCCAGGGCAGAGTCGATCAGACGATCGCGGATTCCACGATCGAGAGCCTGGTGGGAACGATCATCCAATTCAATCGCGCCCAGCACCTGGAGACTTTCCCGTTCGCAAATGACGAAATCAACGTGCTTACCCGCAATGCGATTGAATGCCTTCCGCCAGCCGCTTCGGCTAATCTCTCGCGCAGGATGAATAATGTCAGCTACGCGCACTTTCACCAGGATCAGGTAGTCAGCCGCTACCGCTTGCTGCAAAACGTCGAAGAATGAGCGTTCGGCCGGGGACACCAGCGCGACCGTTTCGTAATCTGGCGTGTCCGAGTTGGACTCCTTTTTCGATGCTGCGACAACGACAAAGACGGCCAGTGCCGCGAAGAGAACCAGTCCCACGAAAATTGGCGCAAAAGAAACCATTGCCAGCACAGTGCTCATAACCGATGCAGACGGGGCCGTTGCCGGCGGGAAAGCGATAATTCGTTCATTACGATTTTTTGTTTAATCCAGTTGCCGAACACCCATATTCGGTGCAAAACCGTCCCAATATCAGCATCTCGCGTGCCGCGATGCGACTGCGAGGCCGTCATATCGTCTGCTCAAAACATACTGCTCTGGAATGAGTTTTGCAATATTTTTCTTGCTTTGTCTACAATTATACGACCACTTACTCTGGCTGCCTGTTCAATCAACGGCCAGTCGTATTTTCGCAAAACGGACTATATGCCGATTTTTCCTTTTTAATTTTTAATCGCCCAAGGCACACTGCATTTGTGGCAGTCACACATTCGATAACAGGCAAAAAAATTCGTGTCGCGGTCCTTGGGGTTGGCTCACTGGGGCAGCACCACGCGCGGATTTATGCCGAGATGGATAAGGCCGGAGAAATCGGGTTCGCCGGAATTTACGACTCGAACCCGGACACAGCCAATAAAGTTGCGGCCAAACATCAGGCCCATATTTTCCCTTCCATTTCCGAAGCGGCAGAGGGCGCGGACGCGGTGAATATCGCCACGCCCACGACGACCCATTTTGAAATCGCCAGGCAGCTGCTCGCCCGGGGGAAGCATGTCTTCGTCGAAAAACCAATGACCGATGATACGGCCCAGGCGGCCGAATTGCTCCGGCTGGCTAAGGAAAACAAATGTGTTTTGCAGGTGGGCCACGTGGAGCGGTTCAATCCGGTATTTAAATACCTCGAATCCGCCGCGCCTGAGCCGCGCTTTATTGAATGTCACCGGCTTTCTCCCTTTCCCGCGCGCTCGACCGACATCGGGGTTGTTCTGGACCTGATGATCCACGACCTGGACATCGTCCTGGCGTTTGTAAAGTCGCCCGTAATCAGTGTGGACTCCGTTGGTATTCCCGTTTTGAGCAAGAGCGAGGATATTGCCAATGCGCGGTTGCGATTTGCCAACGGCTGTGTGGCCAATCTCACGGTCAGCCGGGTGGCTGTGGAGCGGATGCGCAAGATTCGGGTGTTCAGCGGAGGGAAGACGCCGCCGAGTTATATCTCCCTCGATTACAAAGACCAGGAAGGATATATTCTTCGGCTGGCGCGAGACGACGAGCATGAAGGTTCGAAGCTGACGCAAATCTTTAAATACGCGTCGGGCCAGAGCGTCGTCAGTGAATTTGCGGGCCGGAGGATTGTGCGCGAACCGGTACCGATCGAGAAGGACGAACCGCTCAAGCTGGAGCTGCAACATTTCGTCCAATGCGTCCAGGAACTGCAAACGCCGCTGGTCAGCGGCGAATCAGCCAAGCGCGCGCTGGACCTGGCATTTGAAATCACGAAACAGGTGCAACAGGCTCATGCTGAAGCGCTCGATCAATTGCCCGTAAATCCGTTGGGCCACTGAAACGTTGAAGCGTTGAAGTGTTAAAGCGTTGAAGCGGTCCTGGTTGTCCTTAATTTGCAAAAATCGGCGCAATGTGCGGATACCAATTGTCCAGGTCATTTTGTTGATTCCACCAGAATTGTTCCGCGATACGAAATCCGCGATCCGCATTGATTCACCGCTTGCCAATTGAGGGGTTTGTCTGCAAATTCCTTGATAACAAAAAGACAACAGGACATGAGCATAGAGGCAAAACTGGAACTGAACGGAAAGAGCTACACACTTCCCACGGTCGTCGGCACTGAGTGCGAACGCGCCGTGGACATTTCCTCGCTGCGCGCCAGCAGCGGGTATATCACGCTGGATGAATCGTTCGCAAATACCGGCTCCTGCGTGAGCAAGATTACTTTCATTGACGGCGACCAGGGTATTTTGCGCTATCGAGGCATCCCGATTGAGGAATTGGCTGAAAAATCCTCATTTATCGAAACGGCTTATCTCATCATCTACGGCCATTTGCCCAACCACGCCGAACTGCGCCACTTTTCCGATTTGTTTACCGAGCATCAGTTCCTCCATGAGGACATGAAGTATCATTTCGAGAATTTCCCAACCACGGCGCATCCGATGGCGATTTTGTCGGCCATGATCAACGCCACGAGTTGTTTCGACGAGGGCTTGATGCATTGGCAGTGGGGAAAGGCCAACAGCCAGTTTGATAATTACGCCGCCAAGCTGATGTCGCAGGTGCGTACCATCGCGGCATATTCGTATCGTAAATCGCAGGGGTTGCCGCTCATTTATCCCAAGAAAACCTACAAGTACACGGCCAACTTTTTGCACATGATGTTCTCCTCGCCCTACGAGGAGTTTGAAATCAAACCGGAAGTGGTCAAGGCTCTCGATCTGATTTTCCTGCTGCACGCCGACCATGAGCAGAATTGCTCGACCTCCACGGTTCGAATGGTGGCATCGTCACAGGCGAATCTCTTCGCAAGCGTGTCCGCCGGAGTGTGCGCCCTTTGGGGTCCATTACATGGGGGCGCCAACCAGGCGGTCCTCGAAATGCTCGATGAAATTCATAAAACGGGCGATGACGGGTCGCGGTTCATCGCCGCTGCCAAAGACAAAAATAGCGGCAAAAAACTCATGGGTTTTGGCCACCGCGTCTATAAGAATTACGATCCTCGCGCCAAAATCATCAAAAAGGCGTGCGACAACGTCTTGTTGCAGTTGAATATCAGTGACCCGTTATTGGACATCGCCAAACACCTGGAGCAGGCGGCCCTGGAGGATTCTTACTTTGTAGAACGGAAGCTCTATCCGAACGTGGATTTCTATAGCGGTATTATCATGCGAGCCCTGGGCATTCCCGTGCGAATGTTCCCGGTGCTGTTCGCCATTGGCCGTATGCCGGGATGGATCGCCAATTACAAGGAAATCATGGAAGATCCGAAGAGCCGGATCAGCCGTCCCCGCCAAATTTACGCTGGCAATCCGTTGAGCCACTACGTACCAATAGAGGACAGAAAATAAATAGCCGGATTTCCAAAATCAGGCACAAAGGTTGCTCAGCCAGAGTTGCTTCGGATGAAAAAAATTCTGGTAATTGACGATGAGGAATGGTTTCGCGAGATGATTCATCTGGCGCTAAAACAAAAGGGTTTTGACGTCATCGAATCGAGCAACGGCGCTGACGGCATTGAAAAAGCCCGCTCCGAATTGCCGGACCTTATTCTTTGCGATGTAAACATGGAAAAGGTGGACGGCTATTTGACTTTGGCATCCCTGCGCAATGAGGCCCCGACGGCGGCCATTCCCTTTATTTTGATGACTGGCCTGGCTGATAATGCGGGCATGCGCCACGGCATGGAATTGGGGGCGGATGATTACCTGCCAAAGCCGTTCACGACCGACGCTCTCTATGCGGCCGTCGATGCCCGCCTCAAAAAGGCGCAAACCGTCCGTGACGAAGCCGAGCGCAAGCTCGCCCATTTGCGTGACAACATCAGCCTGATGATGCCCCATGAAATGCGGACCCCGCTGAATGGCATTCTCTCAAACGCTGAATTGCTGGCCAGTTCTGCCGCGACATTGAAGATTGGGGAAATCGCCGAAATCGGGCAGGAAATCCATAATTCGAGCCTTCGACTCGAACGGCTCATTGAGAATTTTTTGATTTACGCGCAGCTGGAATTGATCGCCGCGGACCCTCAAAATGTTAACGCCCTGCGAATCGGCAAGACGGAAGAATCGGCGTCGTTGATCCGGGAACACGCCACCGGCCAGGCCACCCAGGCCGGCCGGCCCAAAGATTTGTATCTTCAAATTAACGAGATTGTCGTTCCCATGGCGGCTGAATATCTGGCGAAGATTACAGATGAACTGGTGCAGAACGCCTTTAAATTTTCCGAGCCCGGCACACCCGTGCGGGTCTCATCCACTGAATCGTTTAATTCGATTTTGCTTTCCGTCAGCGACCAGGGCCGTGGATTTTCCACTGACCAAATCGCGCGGGTCGGCGCCTACATGCAATTTGAACGCAAAATGAACGAGCAACAGGGGCTTGGCCTCGGGCTTACCATCGCCAAACGGCTCGTGGAACTGCACGGCGGCGCGCTTTCAATCGAAGGCAAAAAGGGAGAAGGAGCGACCATCATCGCCAAGCTTCCGAAGTCCAAGAGCTAAAACAGGCCGTTTAACGCTTCAGCGTTTCAATCATCCAAAGATGCCGCAGGAGGCGCGCGGTGAATTCCGCGGCGAAAAACACAACCGCAATTCCTACGACTGGCGCCAGATCCAGTTTTCCGATCCGCCACGGCAGCCATTTCAAACTCTTTAAGGGCCGCAACAACGTGCTTGCCGTAACGTCGGCGTAATTCCAAATCGGGTGGCGTCCAAAATAGATGTAATTGTTTAACAGATGCAACGTGAGGAGGGCGACTACTGGAAATTCCCAAATGAGATACGCTTGTACGGCGATCACGAGAGATTCTTCGATCCGCGCGGCGGGCGAAACCGGTTGCGGAATGATTTGCAACCCGGCGAGCGCCCAGGTGGCGATCCACCAGCCAACAGCCGTGACTACGAAGGGCAGGGCGAGCTTTACTCCCGCCGGCCAATCGTCAATCCATCCCAACTGCAACCGGACAAAGTCGTGGACCGGTTTGGGACCTTTCAAAAGCGACAGAAGCAACAGGCACGAGTAAAGAATGCCCAGGGCCACTAAAAAGCTCAGAACTGAGAACAACAGAGCGCGCCCGAAATGATCACTGAAAAAGGCCGGGGAGATGACTCCAAGATTTAATGTGCCCGCCCAACGGAGGGTTGACCCGATTTGCCAGTAAAGGATAGCGCGAAGGAAAAGAAGAGCGCCCAGGAATACCGGCAAGTTCCAGCGTTGCGCGCGCGACGGTTCGGCTTGCCGCAGCGTGCCGACAAGGGTGGCCGGAGTTCGTTTGCCGAGAGGGTCAATCTTGCCGGCGCGCCAATTGAGCCACAGGAGAAGGCCGGCAATGTTCAGGATGAAATCAACCCAACTCATTAGAATTTACGAGTGGCAGCGCCACCTGCCGTTACAAATTACGATTTACGCGCCGGCTATTGTGCGAACGGTCTGGGCGATCGTAAATCGCGAATCGAGATCTCTGCAAAAAAAGTCGGACGGGCTGGAAGCCCGTGCGCCTACATCATTTTTAACAGCGTGTCCGCCATTTCGCTCGGTGTCACAGCCACGCCTATTCCCGCGTCTTTGAATGCTGCGATCTTTGCCTCGGCGGTGCCTTTACCGCCGCTCACGATGGCGCCCGCGTGGCCCATCCGGCGTCCGGGCGGCGCTGTGGCTCCCGCGATAAATCCGGCAACCGGTTTGCGGCAGTTCTTCTTAATCCACACAGCCGCTTCTTCCTCGGCGGAGCCACCGATCTCGCCGATCATAATCATCGCGTGCGTGTCGGGGTCATCGTTAAATAGTTTGATGACGTCCAGATGCGACATTCCGGGAACCGGATCGCCTCCGATACCCACGCATGTGCTTTGGCCCACGCCGCGAGAAGTCAATTGCCAAACCGCTTCATACGTTAGTGTGCCGCTGCGGGACACGACACCGATGTGTCCCTTCTTATGTATATAACCCGGCGCGATGCCGATACGGCAGCCGCCGTGAGAGTCCTTTCCTTCTCCAGGGGTGACAAGGCCCGGGCAATTCGGACCGATCAGACGGGTGCGTGTGTTGCCGGCCATGGCGCGTTTGACTTCAATCATATCGCGGGCGGGAATCCCTTCGGTGATGCAGACAACGACCTCGAGTCCGGCGTCCACGCCCTCAAGGACGGCGTCAGCCGCGAAGGGCGCAGGAACGAAGATGGCGCTGGCGGTGGCGCCGGTCTGCTTGACGGCATCGGCCACGGTGTCAAAAACCGGAACCCGTTTGCCGCCATGCTCAAATACCTGGCCTCCCTTGCCCGGCGTGACGCCCGCGACCACCTGCGAGCCGTAATCAATCGAGAGTTGTGCGTGTTTGGCTCCGAAACTGCCGGTAATGCCCTGGACAAGAACTTTGGTATCAGCTTTAACAAGAATAGACATGTTTCAATACGAATTTTACTGTTTAATTTTCTCTTTGATGGCGCGAAGCAGCCTGACGGCTTCCAGGTCTTTTTCGCGTCCGAGCGTTGCTTTTGAAGCAATCAGCGCATCAATGTTTAACATCCGAAATTGCGGCATGTAATCGGCCGGATTCCTGGACTTCCAGCAGGAAATTAATGACCTGTTGGTGTTCGGCCAGCCTCTCCTCAGGAGTTAATTTCAACGAAGCTTCCACCAATGACATATCGAATCCGTAGTCATGGGCCGCAATCCAGGCGGGGCCCGCGTCCGGTGGCATCACATATTTGCCGTTTATCCGGGCCAGTGTTTCTTCGTCAATCACGGCGCCAGTTTAGTGCTGTGACAAAGAAAGTTCAATGCCCGGATTTGCGCTTATGAATCATCACCTGGTTGCCGTCGGGATCCGGAAGGATGGTAAAGCGGCAAACCGGCGTGTCCATCGCTTCCATCGCGAATTTGACGCCCTTTGATTTAAGGCGGGAAATTTCGGCGTCCAGGTCATCCACCTCAAACGCAACGCAGGTCCCGTCTTTGGAAGGCTTCCAAACGTCGCCGTAGCATCCGATAGCGAAAGTGCCGCTGTTTCCCATATCGTATTCCACCCACATGCCGCCCGCGGATTCCCTGGAGGCTTTGAGTCCGAGGACGTTTTCGTAAAATTCACGCGCCCGCTTGATGTCAGTCACAGGCGTACCGGTAAATGCAATTTCAGTAATCATGACGGTTAAACTCCGACTCTCAGTCTAACGGTCAAGGCTCTGATGACAAAAGAAAAAAGAGGACCTATAACCCATAGGTCCTCTTTTTTCTTTAAATGACTCAGTCGGCGCGGATACCGGCAGGCTCAGTTTACACTTCCTCGCCAACCTGGAAGCGGACAAACCGGCGGATGGTGATTTCATCGCCGAGTTGCTTGGCAACCTGGGCGACGTGTTCTTTCACGCTGACTTCAGAATTGCGTTTGACGAAGCCCTGGTCCACGAGGCAGTAGGTTTGATAAAACTTGTCCAGAACGCCCTGCAGGATTTTCTCCAGGGCCTGGGCGGGCTTGCCTTTGAATCGGTCGGATTGCGCGGCGATGTCGCGTTCCTTGGCGATCACATCGGCCGGAACGTGCTCGCGTGAAACGGCGTGAGGATGTCCCGCCGCGATTTGCAGCGTGATGTCCTTGACCAGTTGCTTGAAGTCGTCTTTGGCGATGGTTTCGGCCTTGAGAGCGCCGACTTCCACCAGCACGCCCACTTTGGCGCCGGTATGGATGTATCCGGCGATCATGCCGTTGCCGACGACTTCCATTTTGGCGTGGCGGGCGATTTTGATGTTCTCGCGGATCTTCGCGACCATGGCCTGACGCTCGGTCTCCAAATTTGGATTTACCTCCGTCGCATAGCGCCGGGCCACCTCTTCACAAAACGTGCGGAAGGTTTCATTACGCGCTACGAAATCTGTTTCACTGTTGACTTCCACCAGCACGCCGAGTTTTCCACCCGGGGCGATGTATTGGGAGATGGCGCCGTCCTTGGCATCGCGGGCGGCCTTGACGTTGGCCGTGGCCGTGCCCTTCTTGCGCAGATACTCCACCGCCTTCTCCAAATCGCCGCCGGATTCGGTCAGCGCTTTCTTGCAATCCATCATCCCGGCGCCGGTCATTTCGCGCAGCTTGCCAACTGTTGCAGCAGTAATTTCCATTGGTAATTTCCTTTGTGGTTACAAATCGAGTGAGAAACCCGTTAGTTGGCCGGGCTGGCCGGAGAACTTTCCGGGGTCGA
>DASXFM010000321.1:0-25411 GCA_036489615.1 Verrucomicrobiia bacterium
CAGCTTCCGTTTTTCATGCTGATGTCCTACGCCGAGCGGTTGGACCCGGGCGATATTTATCGGGCTGGATTGCACCACTGAGGCGTTCTGAACAGAGCTGCGACCCTAAGGGAGCGCCCGGCAGCCCGGGCGATGTTCAACAGCGAAATCACGGCTCGATCCAGATGCAATCGCCAGGGCTGTGGTGTGGCCTTGAACGCAGTCTGCCGTTCGTAATTCTCGACGTTTCAACATTTTAGCGCTTCAACGGCGGCCGCAGGCCTCTCCCTTCGAGGAAAACTGACGTTCCTTGTTCCTGAACAACAGGTTGAACGCCGTCAGAGAGCCGTGACAAAGATGGAAAGAACTTGAACCTTGGGCCTTTAAGTGGGAATTTCCCCATGTGAAGACGTTGACAGTTGACGACCGTCAAAGGTCAGGCTCCCGAAAGCGAAGCCCGGGCAGGTATTTGCGTACGAGCCTGATTCGGACGGCTCAATCAAACTGGTGCCGGTGATTACCAAACCCGGCCCCAAGCGCTTGGTTGCGAAGTTGTCCAAACAGGGCGGGAAGCTGTTTTTTCAGGTGCCAAAGGGATACCGGCTCGAACCAGATGCTATCGCCAGGGCGGTGGCTGAGGAACGCGCAAGCAGGGCATAAAGACATATTGGGATACTTCGGCGGCTATCAACGCCGCCTTCTCTCCGGAAGTTTTCAGCCGCCTCGACGCGGGCGAGCACGTGGCGCGTTTGCATTTACTGGCCGAATTCTTTGCGACAATGACCGGTAGGGGCATCGAAATCGCGGATGACGACGGAAACGTTGATCGCATGGTCTTTACGCAAAAGGAATGCGCAGCCTGGTTAAAAGGTTTTGCGGAAAGAGTCAAGTTTGAGGAGTTGACCAGGGACGAGGCGCTCACAGCTTTGGAAAAGGCCCAGGGCGCCGGTGTTCAGGGAGCGCGAGTTTATGACTATTGGCACGCGCTGGTCGCCGAGAAGTCGAAGGCGGACGAATTGATTACGCGCAACGCCCGGCATTTTCAAGACTTCGCTAAAAACGTGGCGTGGCCTTGAAGACGCCATTCTCGATAACCAATGTTGCCGATTTTGAGCACTCGCCAAACCAATTTTGGGAGGTACCGGGAATGCTCATGGGTCAACCAAAGGAACCAATTGGCGCGGAATTGAATGATTTTCCGGCGGAAGTACCTGCTGAAATGTGATTGAATGACTTTATGGCCTTGCAAAGAGCTGTGTTGCGGGCTTTGGGCGGATTTCAGGATAGCGACGACCTCGAAATGCCTTCATAATAAAATGGATGCCTTGATGAGATTATGAAACGCATGATAATCCAAAGACTCTACATAATTTGCTTAGTCGCGTTATTTATTTATTCAGGTTGTTCTGACTCGAAGGATAGCGTGTTATTCTATTCATTCCCCGTGTATGCCAACCATCTCCCAAAATTGAATAGCGCTGATCAACTTCATGCTCTGACTGTTGCGGACCCGGAACAAGATGCAGGCGATGCATGCGAAAGAGGCGATTTGCGTTTTATCGGCGATCGTCCAAGCATGTGGATCATTCCGGGGGTTCCCGCTGATTCAATTGTTGAATCGAGCATGCACCACAATGGATTTAAAATTGTGGCATTGAATTATGAGTTATCTACGAATGCAGTTTTTATCAAGAGGAGAGACATATATGAGGATGCTTACAACCGTGCGTTATATGCGTTAATGAAAACAAATATCGTGGGGGCGCCATAGCGGCAAACCACGGGCGGGTCAGTCCTGGAATTGGGACAATTTTCCAGATGGGGCGCTTTGGCTTCAGAAAATGTGCGTTGTTCGAAAGCGGTGTTCGCCCGTGGTGCTTTTATGGTCGTACCGTTGATATGAAAAATCCCTTTCCTTAATCCTTAATTCCTGTATTCCTCATTGTTTCATCTGCGAAATCTGCGGATCCTAAACCGGCGGTAGCGTGCAGGCCGCTTGGCCTCACGCGGAGGAATCGAAGGGGCTTGCCCGCAGGCAGGCGCGGCACGAGGGTACTCGTTTCCCTCAATGTCGTCACTCCCATCGCATAATCGCACGAAAGACTTTCCGAATCCGCACCGCAATGATCCCGCGCAAAATTCTAAGTGGCGCTGCCACCCTCCTTTAATCGCCTCTAAACGAACACTTATCGAGCTCCCGTTTTGACTGAGAACGACTCAGGCCGTTCGTTTAGACAAGATGGTCATTTTTTCGAATAAATCGACGCTTGTTAAACCCACGAAATATTCGTTTAGCATTTCATATATGCCCGTTTATTCGCAATTCCCTGACACACCCATTTTGATTAAACGAACCGGGCGGTTTGTGCCGCCGGCCAGCAGGAAAGGTGAATCATCGATTCTCTTCCTGGAGCTCTTTGTGGCTGAAAAGACTGCTCCGGTTTCGGTTCATTCCGTTGATTCTGTCCAATCCCGTTTACACCCCCTGATCCTTCAAATTCGCCAATAAATATGCGCCGTTCGACCCGTTTCTTGATCTCGTTTACACGTTCACTTCCCTATACAGAAATAATGTGCAGGGGTCGCGTCGCCGTAGCGCAGGTTCCCAAACCTGCTGTATCGCCGATTTCCAAATCGGTAGTCACACACCTCGCGCCGAAGTCGGACGAAAGCGGCTCTGCGGATGACCAATACATTGCACCGAAAAGCGGTCACCATAGCGTCTTTCGTAGCGCCTAATTGCACCCTCTCACGCCTAAAAAGCTTCGCATTTGCCAATAAAAACCTACTTTCTGCCTGCCACCTCGACCCCATTTCCCCGTTCGTTGCAGTCTTCAACCCCTACACACGAAATTTTTGCAACGAAACGGTTTTTGCCTAACTTCGACCTCGCCGGGCTGCGTGAAAATGCCTTTCCCTTTAAGTCCGTTGAAGTGTAACGCCCACGTAACGGGCTTGTAACGCCCAGTGTAACGCCTTAAATAACTCAGATTCATCCACGTAACGGGTGTAACGCCTCTACGACTTCGCTTCCTATCACGCCATGCCTTTGGCAGTTGGACAACAATCCAATAATCCATCAATCCCAACATCTGATCTATTCCCCCTTCGACGAAAACTGCCCTTCCTTGTTCTTGAACAACAGGTTGAAGGTCGTCAATGAGCCGTAACAACGGCTGATATATTGCTGCATGTCCACCTTTTCGGCATCTGTGAGAACCGTGTGCGCGTTGATCTTTTGCTCCAGGACACGCAATTGATTTCGGACTCCGATAATTTTATGAAAGAAAACTTCCAACGGAACTTCCTTGGTCTGTAATGTCGGATCTGACGGGTGCATCACGATCTTGCCTTTTTGCCAGCGCACGCCCAGTTCCACATTCGAGTCGTCAGGCAGTTCCAATCCTAGTTGGTCAACGACCCGCTCGACAATCGATTCCACAAACTGATTGAGCGGTTGATCGAGACCGGACACCGTCATGCCCGGTTCTGCCGGTACAATCCCGCTCAATTCCGGATCCACGGTACGCATCGTATCGCTAAACCGCACTTCGGCGGTCTGTTCCGAAATCGTCTTTACAGTGCCAATTCCATATTGCGGATGTCGCACGGACATCCCGATCGTAAGCGTTTGAATCTTCATTTTCTCTTTTTGGTTCGAACAACGATACACAGGCAACGGCAAAAAAGCAAAAAAACCAGATCAGAGTATCAAGGGGTGTATCGGCGGTAGGGACGGCGCGCTGCGCCGTCACCGCCCGCGTAGAGCGGGCGGAATCCCGCAATGCGGGACGGTCAAACGTTCCACGACATTCGTTGCGCCGCTAAACGCGGCGCGGACTGCGCAGCGCGCCGTCCCTGCCAAGAACAGCGCTGAGATGCCCCAATCGCCGCGGGCATTTGAATGTTCCTTGAAACCGGTTCTCAGTGCGTCCATCCTTCCCGTCCTTATTTATGCATAAAGTTGTTATCATTGGTTCCGGTTGCGCGGGTTGGACGGCGGCGCTTTATACGGCGCGTGCCAATCTGCAGCCCTTGGTGCTCATGGGCTGCCAGCCCGGCGGCCTGCTCACGACCACCAGTATCGTGGAGAATTTCCCGGGCTTCCCCGAGGGCGTGGACGGTTTCGACTTGATGACGCGCATGCAAAAGCAGGCCGAGCGTTTCGGCGCGAAGACCAGCTTCGGTACGGTCGAAAAAGCTGATTTTTCGAAATCGCCTTTCGAACTCGTCGTGGACGGCGAAGCCGTCCAGGCCGAAACCATCATTATTGCGACGGGCGCCAGCCACAAGCACCTGGGCGTTCCCGGTGAAGATATCCTGGAGACCAAGGGGGTGACCTATTGCGCCACGTGCGACGGCGCGCTGCCCATCTTTCGCAAAAAACCGCTCGTGGTTGTGGGCGGTGGTGATTCCGCGTGTGAAGAAGCGCTTTATCTCACTCGCTTTGGATCGGAAGTATTTCTAGTCCATCGGCGCGATTCGTTGCGTGCTTCCAAAATCATGGCCGACCGCGTTCACGCGCATCAAACCATCAAACCGGTTTGGGATTCGGTGGTGACGGAAGTATTGGGAGTCGAAAGCGGCGCAGTCACGGGCGTGCGATTGAAAAACTTGAAGTCAGGCGCGGAAAGCGTGTTGAATTGCGCCGGTGTGTTTGTCGCTATTGGACATGCTCCAAACACAGCCATCTTCAAGGGCCTGCTTGAAATGGATTCCAACGGGTTCGTTATTCGCAAGGAAGGTTCGAGGACCAGTGTCCCCGGCGTTTTTGTGGCCGGCGATTGTTCGGACCACGTTTACCGGCAGGCGATCACCGCAGCCGGGATGGGTTGTGCGGCTGCCATTGATGCGGAACGTTTTTTAGCGGCGCGGAATGAGTGAATATATTACTCTATCGTCCCAATCTGATAATTCAAATTGGACTGCTGGATGAGGACATTATAGCGCGCGTTGGCTTCCGCAATTTGCGCCTGGGTAAGGTTTAATTGCGCTTCGCTCAATTCCACGATGGAACTGAGCCCGCTCTTGTAACGCGCCTGGGCGAGAGTGAATGCGTCGCCCGCGTTGGCGGCCAATTCGTGGGTCGTCTCGAGTTGTTGCAGCGCGTCATTGAGGTCCAGCCACGCGATGCGTACGTCTCGAATGACATTGTTCTCCACGCTGCGGAGTAATTCGGCGTCGGCCTGTGCCTTCAATTCCGCCTGGCGCTGTTTCGATAAGTAAAGTCCGCCGGCAAACAGCGGCACGCTCATTTGAACGCCGCCCGCAAAATAATCCGATTTCAAATATTTGTCATCGCGCCAGGGCGTCGCGCCGGCAACACCGATCGCCTCGACAGTTGGCAGTCGCGCATCCCGTTGGGAACGGGCAAACCGCAATGCCGCCTCGCGGTCGTCGCGCAGGCTCAGAAGTTCAGGCCGGCGGGACAAAGCGGTCTGGACGATGCCCGAAATGTCTCCGTTGAAGTTGTTGGTCGCCGGAGCCTGGTCAGCCAGCTGGAATTCGCGGAATTCGCTATATCCGAGCGCTGTGGAAAGTCCGGCCATCGCCGCGTCGGCGTCATTTTGCGCCTTTTCCACCAGCAACCGCGCCTGTTGAAGTTGTACCCGGGCAAAACTGACGTCCAATTCCGAACGCAATTTATTCGTCGCCAGGGCGGTGATCTTGTCGAGCAATGTCTTTCGCGTATCAAACGTTTGTTGCGCCACTCGTAAAACGGCCTGCGCTTCGAGCGTGCCAAAATAACCGGCGTCCACATCCAAAAGGACTTGCTCACGCGTGACGTTGGCGTTTTGACTTTCCGCCCGAGCCTGGTATTTCGAACTGGCGGTCAAATTGGCCGTGCGCCCGAAATCGGTAATCAACTGGTTGAGCTGGCCGCCGAACGCCCCGCGATCATAGACGCTGGGATTGTTCAGGCCTCCGGCGGTAATGCGCGCGCCTTCGGACGTGACTCCCACGGCATCCGCATAGAGATTCGCGGTGGGGAAAAATCCGGAACGCGTCTCCTTGACCGCTTCCTGCGCGGCGCGCAGGAGATAATTCGCTTCCGCGATCTGTGGATGATGCTGCAGCGCGATCTTCTCGGCGGCCGATAGCGTCAAGTGCGCCGGGGCATTCGTGGTCTGCCCGAAAGCAAGGACGGACCCCGCACAGGAAAATAGAATGAGAGCAAATCGTTTCATTTTATGTTGTCACAGCACTAATGGGCCGCCTCCCCGTCGCCGGGACTTTTTACCGCCATTTCCCTGCGGCGGTAAAGGATGAAATACGCGCAGGGAACGATAAACACGGTCAATACCACGGAAACCGCCAGGCCGCCGATAATCGCCCGCGCGAGCGGGGCGTAGGCTTCGCTGCCGGTGCCGAGCTTGGCCGCCATCGGAATCAAACCAATCAGCGTCGCCAGTGACGTCATCAAAACCGGACGCAGGCGCACGCGGCACGCCAGCGAGACGGCTTCGCGCAACGGCCGGCCTTCTTCACGCAAACGGTTCGTAAATTCCACGATCAGAATGCTATTGGAAACGACAATCCCCACCATCATGACCACACCCATGAGCGACATGACGTTGAGGGTCGTGCCGGTCAAAAAGAGAATCAGCAGCACACCAGTCAATCCAGTGGGCACCGCCAACAAAATAAGGAACGGATCTACGAACGACTTGAACTGCGCCACGAGAATCAGGTACACCAGCACCGTCGAAAGAAGCAGGCCCAGGCCAAAACTCTTAAACGACGACTGCATGGCTTCGGCCGAGCCCCGGATGTTCACCCGGACGTTCGACGGCAAATCCATCTTTTTGACAATGTCCTGGACGCCGTGAAGGACTTTCCCAATATCTTCGCTTGATGGCGAGACATAGACGTCCATGGTTCGCAACAGCTGGTAATGGTCCACTTCCGTAGGTCCCTCCAGATGGCTGATTGTGCTGACGTTGTTTAAACGCGTTGGCGCCGTCAATGCCGCGCCGCGCAAAGGAACGGCGCCCAGTTCCGAAAACGTTTTCGGAAGCAGATTTTCCGGGTATTGCACGGTCAGGAAATAGTCGTTGCCGCTTCGCGGATCCACCCAGTAACTCGGCGAAATCATCTGGTCCGAAACGAGCGCCGTGATGACGTCACCGACAATGTCCTTTTCATTCAAACCCATTTCACTGGCGCGCAGCCGTGAGATATTTAATTCCAGCGCGGGATAATCCACGTCCTGGGGCACCAGCACGTCGCTGACTCCGGACAGCGCCTGTGCTTTTCGGGCAATGTCCGCGGCAATTTCGTGTGTCTTGTCCATGTTTGCTCCAACCACCTGAACATCCAGGGGAGCCGGCATGCCCAGATTAAGAATTGCATCCACCAGGCCGCCGGTTTGGAAATACGCGGCCACTTCCGGCACTGCTTTTCGCAATTTGGCGCGCACCAGATCCATGTATTGGAAGCTGCTCAGCTTATGGCCGGCGTTCAATCCGACCTGCACAAATGCCGTGTGCGGTCCGGAATTGGGAGTGTAAATGGCGGAAAATCCCGCCTGGACGCCGATATTCGATACAATAATTTTTAGATCGTTTGTCGGTACGACTTCCCGGACGACCTGTTCCACTCGTTGCACCAATTTGTCCGTATCCTCGACCCGGGTGCCCGTCGGCGCTTTGACGTTGATAACGAACTGGCTCGGGTCCGTGCGCGGGAAATAGGCTTCACCCACAAACGGATAAAGCGCGAGGCTGAGAATAAAAACGCCGGTGATGCCAAGCACCGTTGCCGTCGGCCGCAGCAAGGCCACTTTGAGGCTGCCTTCATAGCGGTCGAGCATCCTGTGAAACCAGCGGTTGAACGAGTGGTTAAACCTCGCGCCCCAATTCTTTGCCGGCCGGGACATGTCCGTGTCGCCGTGAACCTGGTTTAATTTAATGAACTTCGCGCAGAAGAGCGGCACCACCGTCATGGCCACAATATAGGACGCAAACATGGAAAGAATGACCGCCAGCGCCAGCGCGACGAACAGGAACCGGCTCACGCCGTAGAGAAAGGTCACCGGGAAAAATACGATGCTCGTCGCCAGCGTTGCCGCCAGTACTGCTAATTGCACTTCCTTTCCGCCCCGTTCGGCGGCCACTTCCGGCGATTCACCCATTTCCATGTGGCGGAAAATATTTTCCAGCACGACCACGGAATTATCAATGAGCCGGGAAAATGCCAGCGCCAGCCCGCCCAGAATCATCGCGTTGATGGTGCTGCCGCCCATTTGAAGCGCGATAAACGCCGCCAGCGCCGAGAGCGGAATGGAGAGAAAGACGGCTACCGTGGCCCTCATGCTGCCAAGGAACACCAAAATCATGATACCGGTCAGGACCAGCCCGATAAGACCTTCATGCACCAGGTTGTCAATCGCGTTGCGCACAAAAACCGATTGGTCGAAAACGACTTTGGCCACGAGTTGTTTGGGCACGTCGAACAGATTGGCGACGGCCGTTTTTATCCCGTCAACGACTTGAATCGTGTTGGCGTCGCCGCCTTGTTTCAGCACCGGCAAATAGACCGAGGGCTGGCCGTCCACGCGCACGACGTTGTATTGGATTTCCGAACCGTCGACAGCATGGCCCACATCTCCGACGACTATCGGAGCGTTATTAATGGTTTTCAGCGGCACGTCGTTCAGGTCCTTCATGTCATTCACCTGGCTGTTGACATAAAGGTTGTAGTCGTAGGGGCCAATTTTCACGTCGCCCGCGGGCAGGATCAAATTAGCACTGTTGACCGCCTGCACTACGTCCATGACGCTCATGTTGTAGGCTTCGAGTTTCAGCGGGTCCACATAGACCATGATCTGGCGGTAGCGTCCGCCAAAGGGCATCGGTACTGAAGCGCCGGGCACGTTGGCAATCTGATTGCGAACGTCGAACTGGCCCACGTCGCGGAGCTTGGATTCAGTTAATCCCTTGCCTTTCAAAGTAATCAGGCAAACGGGGAGGCTTGATGCGTCAAATTTCAATACGACAGGCGGCAGCGTCCCGGGGGGCAACCGCCGCAAATCCGCCATTGCGAGATTGGCGATCTCCGTCACCGCTGAATCGGCATTGAATCCGGGCTGGAAATAAATCTTGATCAAACTTACGCCCGGCAGCGACCGGGATTCCATGTGATCCACCCCGCTGGCGAGAGTAAAGAATCGTTCAAAACGCCCGGTGATGTCCGTCTCGATTTGTTGCGGCGGCATACCGTTGAAAAATGTGGCCACCACCACGACCGGGATCTTGATGGGTGGAAACAAATCCACCGGCATCCGCACGAGACTGGTCATGCCGACCACGCAGACAATTAAGCAGACAACGATGATGAAGTACGGAAAACGTAAGGCAAATCGGGACATGAAAAAGTTTTAAAGTGAGTGGTTGTTGTGACAGGGGCGGTGGAATTATTCGATCGCTTCATCCCCCCGGGGGCGTATTCGCGCGTTCCTGTTTCCTTTTAATTTGCATTCAACATCGAAAGTTGCACGATTTTCGGCTCAACTTTTTGGCCGGCTTGGATTTCCGAGTGGTTTCCCACCACCACCAGTTCGCCTTCCTTCAGGCCGGACAAGACTTCGTATTTATCCGGCGTCTCCAATCCCAGTTGAATGGGCCGCTCATCAATCTGGTCTTTGCTGTTCACGACGTAGACCGAAGGCGTCTCGCCCGAAATCACCGCTTCTGTGGGAATCGCCAGCGCGTTGGTATGATTTTCCACCCTGAAATCCACCGTGCAATACATGCCGGGATCTATTTCCAGATTCGGATTTGGCACTTCGATTTCAGTAATCATTTTTCGCGTGTTGTCGTCGATGTCACACGTAAATCGTGAAATCGTGCCCGAAAACGTCTTGCCTCCCAATGATTCAACGCGGACCTGCACGGGGTCGCCCACGCGCACGTCCTGGACATAATTCACGTCCACCGGGAAATCGAGCCGGAGCATGTAATTGTCTGAAACCCGCACCAGGGGCAGGGACTGTGTATCGGACGAAGTCCCGGCCTGGATCAATGCGCCCGGGTCGGCGTAGCGCCGTGTGATGACGCCGTCAAATGGGGCGCTGATGCGCGTATAGCCGACGAGCGTTTGGTAACGGCCCACTTCCGCTTTGGCGGCGGCAATCGCGGCGGTCGCCATTTGCGCGTTGGCCGATGCGGTGTCCAGGTCCTGCTCGGCCACGAGATTTGGGTGCGTCTGGTTTACGGCCTGCAGGCGGCTGTAGATCAGGGTCGCATTCGTATAATCGGCCTCCGCTTTTTGGGACGCTGCGACGGCGCTGCTCAATTGATCGTCCAGTTCCGGCACTTCAATCGTGGCCAGCAACTCGCCGGCTTTTACCTTATCGCCAAAATCCACGTTCATCTGCTTCACATAGCCGGACACTTTGGCGTGAAGCACTACCTCTACGTAGGGCCGGAATTCCGCCGGGATGGTCACGTCCCGGGACAAATCCTCACGCGTGACTTTCTCCACGGCGACCGTTGGCGTCATGGCGCCGGCCGTCGCGGCGTCTTGAGCATGTTCGGCATTTTCAGCGCGAGAATGGCGGGCCGTCAAAAGCAGGCCGCCCAGGACGGCAACGGCAATTCCAGAAATGATCAGGGTCTTTTTGGTATTGGAAGTCATGATGAGTAAATCAGTTTTTTGAAAGTGGCAGTGTCACGCGGAAGCAACTGCCACGTGATGGAGTGCTCGTCGCCAGGATTTCAGCCCCGTGCGCGCTGCAAATGGATTTGGCAATGGACAGCCCCAGGCCCGCCCCCTCGAAGTCGCCGGACCGAATCTGGTCCACGCGATAAAACCGCTCGAACACATGAGGCAATGCTTCCTGCGGTATCCCCACGCCGTTGTCTTCTACCTCCAGGACAGCGTGGCCGTTGGCGCGGCGCACGTGGAGTTGCACGGCGCCGCCCGGCTGCGTGTATTTGATGGCGTTATCGAGGAGATTTACCACGACCTGTTTGAGCCTTGCCGGGTCGCCTTCGACTTCCACGGATTGGCCGGCGTCGCAGGCGATCGTGATGTTTTTGTCCTCGGCCAGCAGGCCCATCTGTTCGGCGGTAGTCTTGGCCAGGCTGGCCAAATCAAACCGCGACCACTCCGATTGCGCCTCGCCGGCGTCCAGCCGTGATAACGTGAACAATTGTTCCACGATGCGCGTCAGGCGAACGGCTTCCTCAAACATGCTCGCCGCGCGCTCGCGCGCTTCCGGTTCCAGCCGTTTGTCCTCGATGAGCGTCTCCAGTTCCCCGCGCAAAATGGTCAGGGGCGTGCGCAATTCGTGCGAAGCGTCCGCCACAAATCGTTTTGAATTTTGGAAGGCGTCATCCAGTCGCGCGATCATGCGATTGAGCGAAACCGAAAGGCGTTCCAGTTCGTCACCGGTCCTGGAAACCGGCAGCCGTTCGCTCAAGTTGTGCTGGGTAATCTGTTCGGCGGCCCGGGTGATGCGCTCGACCGGCATCAGCGCCCGCCGCACCAGAATATAGCCTCCCGCCGTGATAATGATGACCCCGAGCGGAAGGCCGATCAGCAATTGCAAAACGAGATGGTTCAGCTCGGCCGGATCCAGCAACGTCCCCGACTCGACCACGTAGGAACCATCTTGCGCGGTTTTGTAATTCAATGCGGCCACGACCAGGGCCTTTCCATTCGTCAATTTGACTTTATGAAAGGATTCGGCGGTAAGTGGCGGCAGAAAGGGAGGCACTTCAGCCGGATCGAAACTGCCATCTTTCGGCGTGCCTGATGTGTAAATGGCAGGTCCGCCAACCCGGGTGATGCGGATGAACCGGTCGCTGATCTCCGGTTGGTACCAGGCCCGGGCCTGGCTGGCGACATATGCGGGTCCATTCGTCTCGATTTGCGGAAGTAACGTATTGGCAATTTGGTTGGCCCGGCGCACCTGGGACTGCTCCAGGTTGTCTTCAAGAAAATGGCTCAGGTCCAGATACAGCAGCGCGCACAGCAAAACAAAGATACCCGTGAGCAAACACGTGTACCAGGCGACCAGCCGGAAACTGAACGACCGTATATTCAACCGGTCACCTCATCGCTCAAACTATATCCCACACCACGGACTGTGCGCAGGAGCTTGACCGAAAATGCGTCATCCACTTTGGAGCGCAGGTGGCGGACGTAGACGTCCACGATGTTTGTCAGACCCTGGAAGCTCTGGTCCCAGACGTGCTCAATAATCATTGTGCGCGAAAACACGCGGCCGGGGTGCGATGCCAGGTATTCGAGTAGAGAATATTCCTTGGCCGTTAATTCGATTTTTTTACCGGCCCGCTTCACGCTTTGGGAGAGGCGGTCAATTTCCAGGTCGCCCACGCGCAGAATACTGGAGCGGTCCACCGGCCCGCGCCGGAGCAGGGCCTTGACGCGGACGATCAATTCCGCGAAGGCGAAGGGTTTGGTCAGGTAATCGTCCGCGCCAGCTTCGAAGTTTTTGACCTTGTCGTCCATGCTGTCGCGCGCCGTCAGGATTAAAATGGGGATTTGCGGATTTTTGCGGCGGATTTTTTCGAGAAGCTCCGTGCCGTTCATTCCCGGAAGCATGAGATCCAGGATGGCCAGATCGTAGTCGTAAGCGTTCACCATTTCCCACCCGTTGAGGCCGTCATGGGACACGTCCACCGCGTAGCGCTCCGCCTTGAGGCCGCGCGATACGATGTCCGCCACTTTCTTTTCGTCTTCAACCAGTAGAATGCGCATAAAATAACAGTAATCCCGACATAGAAATAGACCACAGCATAATTAAAAGGCCGTAAATGAAGAATTAAAATTCTTTCAGAAAGGGATTAAGGCGTTAAACCGTTGAATTGTTAAAATGTTGAAACGCAGAGAGATCGGTGGATGGGCCAGGTAGACGGAAGCTCGGTCGAACAAAAAACCGATTCAACGTTTTAACGTCTCAACCCCTCCGACCGTTCAATTTTAATTCCACATTCATGCCGTTTTAATCTTCAGCCTGTCCAACCTATTGAACGGAACAGCCCTGGTTACAGCGGCAGATCCGGGAGTGTAAAAAAAGAATAAAGGAAATTTTTATGAATAGCGTTCAAACACCAAACGGTTCGCCGTATTCGGCGAAAAATTCTCTCAAACCGGTCAACTTTTATTGCGCGGCGCCTCACGCGGGACGGGTGGAAATTGCCGGTGATTTCAACCATTGGCGCCCGCTGCCGATGCAACGACTGCTGGACGGCTGGTGGTTCAAGCGCCTGGAACTGCGCCATGGCCATCATCTCTATCGATTTATTGTGGACGGCAAAGCGGAACTGGATCCGTCTGCTTCCGGTGTTGGCCATGATGAACAGGATGAGCGCGCTTCCCTTGTCGCCGTTAGCTGAGGATGCCTATGAAAAAGATCGCCATAGCCGCAACTACGGCCACGTTCAGCCTCACCGACTTTCCATCCGGGGAACGAGCCAAACTGGAAGATCAAATCATTGAACGGGCGCTGCAACTCTGGTGCAGAAAACAGCGGACGCGCCAAAAATTGAAAATTAAAAATTAATACTGTTAATGTTTGCGGTCCTCATCATCAGGGTTGCGAAATAGAAAACTTTCGGGCCGGCGCGAGTTGGCCCGATTTTAGCTGATTGAAGAAACGATAGAAGGAGTGGATAAAGGAATGAATGGTATGACGGCCAGCAATTTGCAAATGGAGGAAACGGCTAGTGTAAAATGCACGACGGAAAGTCTTCCTGGGACGGATTCCCTGAAATTTTTCTACAATATTCTTGAGGCCGTGGTTAAAGCCGACGGCTCAGATGTGCATTTGAAACCCGAGGCGCCCGTACGAGCGCGAATTCACGGCGCTCTGACGGCGCTCGATTGTCCGTGGACAACTTCCCAGTGGTTGAAAGACATTATCCGGCGAATTGTTCCGCCACACAATTGGGAGCGATATGAAAAAGGCGGCCAAATCGACTTTTCGTACAATGCGCCAGGCATAGGGCGCTTCCGCACGAATGTGTACCACCAACGGGGCGAGGAGGCGATCGCCATGCGATTTGTAAAAAGCCAGCCGCCGCGGCTGGATCAGCTGGGTTTGCCCCCCATTCTAAAAGACATCTCGCTCTCAGAGCGCGGTATCGTCCTGATCGCAGGGACTACCGGCAGCGGCAAATCCACGACGATGGCCGCCATGATTGAGCACGTGAATGAAATGCAGGCCAAAAATATCATCACGTTGGAGGACCCGATTGAATTCATGTTTGAAGATAATCAATGCGACATCAAACAGCGTGAAGTGGGTTTGGACGTGCCTTCGTTTGCCGAAGGGCTTCGCGGAGTGCTCCGCCAGGACCCTGACATTATTCTGATTGGTGAAATGCGGGACTCGATCAGTTTTAGCGCCGCCTTGAGCGCGGCCGATACCGGACATTTGGTTTTTTCCACATTGCATGTTACGAACGCGGCGCAGGGGGTCGGGCGGGTGCTGGATTTTTTTAAACCCGATGAGCGGGAGCACGTGCGCCAGCAATTGGCCGGCACCCTTCGCGCTGTCATTTGTCAGCGTATGGCGCGCAAAATTGACGGCGGCGTGACGCCGGCGCTGGAGATCCTGCTCAATACACCAACGGTTCGGAAATTGATTGAACAAAACCGGCTTGAAACTCTGCCGGCGGCGATTGAAACCGGGACCGACGACGGCATGCAAAACTTTAACCAGGCCCTGCTTAACCTGGTCAGGGCCAAGCTGATTACCGAAGAAGAAGCCCTGGCCAAAGCATCAAACCCGACGGCGTTGGAGATGAATCTCAAGGGAATATTCCTGACTCAAAGCACTCGTATTTTGGGCGGCTGAGAATAAATTTCGCTATCGCCGCGAAAGCCAAAAGCCGTCTTCAAAAGGCCGCTGACGAAATCAATTGGTAAAGTCCTGGCAGGTCCCTTCCGCCGAGGAGTGCACCGAACGCCGCCAGATTGCTCCTTGAACACGAATCGCTTGCCCATTATGTTTTGAGAATTCAAATCGGGATTGGTTAATTTTTGGTTTCTAAATCAGGCGGGGGGGGACGGGTTACATGGCGAAAAGAGCGAAAAGCGCTAATGCGCAAAACAAAGCCAGGGGCGAACTTGCGGCGATTGAACGAAGGCGCAGTGAACTGGCAATTCGGGAAAATCGCGACCGGTTGAAACGGATCTTGGACAGCATGTTCACCTTCGTGGGTGTGCTCACGCTTGACGGTGTCCTGGTGGAGGCCAATCGCGCCCCCCTGGACATTGCGGAACTAAAACCGGAAGACGTGATAGGGAAACCATTTCCGGAAACTTACTGGTGGTCGCATTCACGGAAAACGCAGCGGGAGTTGCGCGAATGCCTGAAGCGCGCGGCGCAGGGAGAAACCGTGCGGCGCGATTTCGAAATACGCGTCGCGAATGGCCGGTTGATCACCATCGACTTCATCACTAATCCTCTCCGCAATGCCGATAATCAAATCATCGAACTGGTAGCCTCCGCCGTCGATATTACCGCGCGCAAACAGGCGGAAGACGAATTGCGCGAGACGAGCGAACGATTTCATCAATTGGCGGACAACATCACGGATGTTTTTTGGATGCGGTCATCCGACTTCAGCAAGGTGATTTATGTCAGTCCGGCCTTTGAGAAAGTTTGGGGACGGCCGGTCGAAGAACTGTATTCCAATCCAAACAAGTGGGTGGAATTTATTTTTTCCGAGGACCGCGACCGCGTCACCGCCGCGTTCGATAACTTCCAAAGGAACATCGGGGCGTTGGACATCGAGTACCGAATCATTTGGCCGGGTGGCGACGTTCGCTGGATCCGGGCGCGGGGCTTTCAAATCCGGGACGAAAGCGGGCAAATCATCCGCTATGCGGGCGTCATTACTGACGTGACTGAACGCAAATGGGCGGAAGCGGCTTTGCGAAAAAGCGAAGCGCAATTGCGCGCCATGTTCGAAGGCGCGGCCGTTGGCATGGCGCTCGTCAATACGGAAGGCCGGCCCGTGAAATGCAATCCGGCCATGTGCCGGATGCTCGGTTATTCAGAAAAGGAACTTTCTCGCACGACTTTTGACAATCTCACACATCCGGAGGATTTGGAGTTGAGCAGAAAGCTTTACCGTTCGTTGATCGTCGGCGAACGCGACCATTATGAAATCACCAAGCGTTATGTCCGGAAAGACGGTCAAATTGTTTGGGGACGGCTCACCGTTTCACTGGTCAAGCAGGACAAAGACGCGCCGCCGCTGGCCATCGGCATGGTTGAAGACATTACCGAAAGCCGGAAGCTGGAGGAGCAGGTGCGCCAGGCCCAAAAAATGGAAGCCATCGGCAAATTGGCCGGCGGCGTGGCGCATGATTTCAACAATATTCTTGCCGTCATCCAAATGCAGGCTGGCCTGTTGCGGGAAAGTCCGGAATTGCCGGCCAGACAGGCTGAATTGGCCGGTGAAATCGTCAAAGCTTCCGAACGCGCCGCGAACCTGACACGCCAACTTTTGCTGTTCAGCCGTCGCCAGGTGGTCCAGGCCCGCGAACACGACCTGAATGAACTCGTCACCAATATGCTCAAAATGTTGCAACGCGTATTGGGCGAGGATATTCAGATGCAATTCAAGTGGGCCATGGACGGGTTGTGCATTCGCGCGGATGCCGGCATGGTGGACCAGGTTTTGATGAATCTGGCCGTGAACGCCCGCGACGCCATGCCCAATGGAGGACAACTCACCATTGGAACGGGCTCGGTAAGCCTGGACGCCTTGGCCGCGGCTAAAATCCCGCAAGCGCGTCCGGGTATTTTTGCCTGCCTCACCGTGAGTGACACCGGTTGCGGCATTTCGCCCGAAAACCTGCCTCGCATTTTTGAGCCGTTCTTCACCACCAAAGAAGTTGGCAAAGGAACCGGCCTTGGTCTGGCGACTGTCTTTGGCATTGTGCAGGAACATTACGGCTCGATTGACGTGGAAAGCACCGTTGGCCGCGGCACAACCTTTCGAATCTTTTTTCCGCTAATAGACAAACCTTCCGTTGCCGATTCCCGGCACGCCGCCCCGCTCCCAACATCCATGAGTTCGGGCGATGAAACCATCCTGCTGGTCGAAGATGACCGCGCGTTGAGAATCTCCGTTGAAGGCGCGCTCACGCATCTTCGTTATCGGGTCCTCACCGCTTCCAACGGCATCGAAGCTTTGGAATTATGGAAACGGCACCGCGATAAAATCCGGTTGTTGCTGACGGACCTGGTCATGCCGCGTGGAATGAATGGACGCGATCTCGCGTTGAAATTGCTGGCCGAAAAACCGGATCTGAAGGTGCTTTATACCAGCGGTTACGCTACGGACGTGGCCAACGCGAATTTTCAGTTGGAGGAAGGGGTTAACTTTTTGCAAAAGCCTTACCTGCCGCAAAAATTGTCCGAAACCCTGCGTCGCGCATTGGATAGCAAGAACCCTCCCTGACGGGGGCTGCCCGTATCATTTTGTCTGCCGAATGACGACAACGGTGTATCATCCGTGCATGGAAAACAGCGCATCGCCATCCGCAAAAATTCTCGTTCTGTATCACAGCGAAAAAGGCCACACACAGGCGATGGCCGAACTGGTCGCCGCCGGCGCCAAAAGTGTTCCGGATACGGAAGTGCGGCTGAAAACCGTCGCCGAAGCTGCCGCCGGAGATTTGCTTTGGTGCGATGGCATCGCGGTTGGCTCACCGACCCACATGGGAACCATCGCCTGGGAAATGAAACGCTGGTGGGATGTCATCGCCCAGCCGCTTTGGTTTGAAATCGAAGGAAAAATCGGCTGCGCTTTTTCTTCAACTGGTGGAATTGGAGGTGGTGGTGAATTGACCTGCCTGGCGTTGCAAATCGTTTTGATGAACTATGGTTTGCTCGTCTTTGGAGTGCCCGATTACGTCGCGCCCGGCCAAACGCTGCACTACGGCGCGACGTGTGCGGGCAAACCGCGCAGCGATGCTGAAAGCGAAGCCTGCCGCCGGCTTGGCCGCCGTCTGGCCGAATGGACGCAGACGATGATTTATCATCGTCCCGAACATGACCCGCGCAAGGCGGCCTATAAAAGGTTGTTTTAATATGAGCAGGGTCCGCTGACCTTCACTCCGCTTCAACGCGTTTTGTTGTTCCATGACCTGCCCATGAACCGCGCCTTGCCGCCGGATAAAACATGGATCGCCCGCCGGGTGTTGCGGACCTGTGCGTCGGAACTCTTTAAGCGCGAAAAATAACGCAAAATTTCTTTCTGATGGCTCGGAGTCAATTGGCTCCAGGTTTGCAGGGCTTTTTGATTCCGGTCGAGCGCCTCTCTAAGTCGCGGCAGCATCGGATGCGCCGGACCACTTCTATACTCATCGTCGAACTCCACCTCGACAGTAACAGAGTCACCCACGTTTGTTTTGGACGCTTTGCGGACGTCGCCGTGCAGGTAAAGATAGAAAGTCCCGTCGCCGACCGGCATCAGATTGATGCGCCATGGCTCTTTCGGCTCGCCATTGACGCGGATGCGAACGGGAAGGGGTTTGCGCCAACCTTTTCGAATACGCGCCGCTCGCCGCACGCTTACCAGCACGTACGGATTCATCCTGTTAATTTCAATCATCGACCGAAATCGCAAGATGCTCATAGTTGCGGTTCAAGCGCGAGCCAGTTGCCAAACTCCCATGACGTTGCCGGAAGGATCCCTGAACGTTGCCACCAAAAGATCGCCTTCCGGATACACGACTTTGACTATCTCACTACCGGCCGCTTTTATCCGTTCAACGATGCCGTCGATATCATGCACGTAAATATAGGGCAAAACTCCCGGCTCCCGGGACGCGGCACAATCGGTCACCCAGGCGCCGATCATATCGCCGGTCGCATCCGTAAAGCTCAGGTGCTGATCGCTGCCGCCACGGATCTTCCAGCCAAAGATGTCTGCGTAAAACTTTGCGGCCTCGCGAACATTGACGGCAGGAATTTGGATGTACGAAAGACGTCCATGCCCGAAAAGATGCCGCGACTTTGTATCGGTGTCAGGCGACATATCGGCGCTCATGTTCGCGGTTGAAATTTCAAACCAGAAGTATTCACGACGCCGGATATTGGCATTAACTGTTCGTCGGGTCAAAGTTGGAAACGTTGGTTGCCCACTGCCATGGAAACGACTGAACGTGCCCATCCGAAAAAACCGCATTTCCGGTGGTTTTGCTGTGCCGTAAGGCAACTTCCTTTCCGCTGCTGTTCGCTTTTGGCAGCCACCTGCCATCTTCGAGGTCTGTGCGTGTCGTCGGATTTCCCGGCGGTCTTTCAGCGTCACAATCCGGTTCTTCCGTCAGCATGATTTTATTCGCCGGGCCAACGATTCGGCTGAGCTTGAAATAAGTCGCCGTCGCGGATGGGCCAGGGCCGCCAAAAAATAAACCTATGCCGGCGCCTGCGGCAGTGCCGTTGAGAGTGTAACTGTAACTGAACGGGCCGATGGCGCCGTACGCCGCCGCCGCCGCGTCTCTTAATTGATCGTTCTGGTCGCCCGGACAATGGAAGATGTTGGTACTCGCCGCCGTGCCGAGAACCTGGACAATGGGACTCTGGTTGAGAGGGGGATTGGGAGTTCCGCCGTAGGAAGTGTCTGTGCCGGGCGCACGCCAATAAATCCAATCCTCCGGATGCCAGCCCTGCGGCTCGCCCGCGACCGAAGGGAAATTGTCAGCGTTATCGTTCGCATATAAGAGGAATCCCAATCCAAGTTGTTTGAAATTGTTGAGACAATAGATGGATTGGGCGCGTTTCAGCGCCGCGCTTAAGACAGGCAACAAGATCGCCGCCATAATCGCAATCACAGCAATAACCACCAACAATTCGATAAGCGTAAACGCCTTCCGGGTTCTTCCTCCCTCCATCACGGAAACTACATCTGATTGCGGGGAAACGCAATTTTCTGGGAAAATGGAGAAAAGTCCAAAATCACTTCAAGGACTGCCGCAAGGAAATCGAACGTACAATCGAGAAATTCCCCCATAAACCCTAAACAACACAAACTCTTGAAAAGTCAAAGTTGCGTTGCAGGTGAGGCGGTTCGAGGTTGATTAAAAAACTAAAAATTCCTATTGACCTGACTGTATATATAGTGTATAAACAGTTATATGACGCTGGAACGCAGACCTTTTTGGATCGGCCCCATTTCCCCGGCCGCGGAAGGGACTCTGTACCGGCAAATCATTGATCGCATCAAACGCGAGATCAGCGAAGGCCGGCTGAAGCCGGATGCCGCCTTGCCGTCGTTTCGCCAGCTTGCCGAGGACCTGCTCGTAAGTGTGATCACCGTGAAGCGCGCCTACGAGGAATTGGAGCGCGAAGGCATTATCTATCGGCGGCAGGGCCTGGGGACGTTTGTTTCTAAAAACGGCCACGATCGCAGCTGTGAAGCCAAGTTAAACGCAGCCCAGGAGCTTTTTCGAGAGGCGGCGCGTGAAGCCGCCGAAGCCGGTCTAAAACCTTCAGAAATTCTCGAACTGGCAGCGCAAATCATCAAAGAGAAAGGAAAACCATGAGCACAAACGCCATTGAATTCCACGGATTGGTCAAAAAATATCCCGCCTTTCAACTCGGCCCGCTCGACCTCGCCGTTCCGCGCGGCGCGATTTATGGTCTGATTGGGCCTAACGGCGCGGGCAAGACCACGGCCATCGATATGATCTTCGGCATGGGCCGCAATGATGCCGGCACGATTAACCTCCTTGGCCTGGACCATATCCGCGATGAAGTGGCGCTTAAACGCCGCGCCGCCTATGTCAGCCCCGATTTGAACTTTCAGATTTGGGGCAAAGTCGGCAGAGCCATTCGGTTTGTGCGCGGCTTTTACCCGGACTGGGACGATGTCTATTGCGGCGAATTGATGCAGGCGTTTCATCTCGAGAACGATCAGAAAATCGCCACGCTCTCCTTCGGCGCAAAAACCAAGCTAAGCCTGCTTCTGGCGCTGTCGCGGCGGCCCGACGTTTTGATTCTCGATGAGCCAACCACGGGTCTCGACGCCATTTCCAAACAGCAGGTTTTCGGCGAACTGCTGAAAGCCGTTGAGGCGGGCGAACGCACCGTATTGATTTCATCTCACGGTTTGAGCGACATTGAACGTTTCGCGGACCATGTGGGAATGATTAGAAACGGGAAGCTCCTGCTGGAGGGCCGGACGGACGAAATCGTGGATCGTTTCAGATTTGCCGAGTTTTTCACTGAAAATGGGACCGTGATTCCAAACCGTGACGGGCTGGTTATTTTGAGGCGCGATGAAAAACGCTGGCACACGTTGGTCGACCAAAAAAGTGGAGTTGAGGACTGGTTAAAGGGGCAGGGGGCAAAGGAAATTTCGCTCACGCGGGTCACACTGGAAGATTTGTTCGTCGCCCTCGCAACCGAAGAGGAGTCGAAATGAAAAAGATTATCCTGGACCATTTGGAGAGGCGTTGGTTGATGTGGGCGTTTTTTTGTCTGGTGTTTATGGGCGCGGGGTCCCTGTTGGCTATCATACCCGATATCAGGATCGCGGGCATTTTTTATGCTTCAATTTGTGTAACCGCGGTGGACCTGAGGTCGGGATGGTTACGCGTTTTGCTTTCACTCCCATTTACGTCCGGGCAGGCCGGGCGCGCCTTTTGGTGGGTATCTGTGGGTGTACCGACATTATTATTCGCGGCATTTAGCGCGATGGGAATTCTGATTGTCAGCCTGGCTGGGGCACAGGGACCATTTCTTGAACTATGGATTGAGATGGTGATTACGGGCGGTCTTCTTTGTGGTTCCAGTTTCTGGCTTGTGACCGGCGTTCCATCAAGAGGCAGGGAGCCAGGACGGGCGCGTTTTCTGCGGCATCTCTATAATTACTCCTTTACCATTGCAATCATCGGAGGAGTTTACTTTCTTTACGATAGTACCATCAGCAGGACGGACTCAATTATTATCACCTGGTCTTTCGGGTTTGTTTTCACTGTTCTTGGCTGGTTTAGGGCGGAAGGCTTCCTTATTGATTGCAGCTATCGGCGGGATGTTGCCGGCGCGGGGGCATTACGGGGTAAATTCAGGCCCAACCCGGGATTTGGCGGCGTGCCCTATTTTGTAATACGATTCTGCCTCTTTTATTCCGGCATGGTATTGCTGTTGATCGTATCCGATATTGGCGTTTCGGTCTGGCAGAATCATCGGTTCGACCGTTCTGACGCTGTGGGATCGGCGCTGGCGCAAGTTCAAGTTTGGTCATTTGGTTTGTGCTTGTTGCAGGCGTTAATCATTGGTCCGCACTTGAGATTTTTGCGGAGCCTGCCTCTGACCTCCAAGCGATTGGCGGCAACCATTCTTTGCGCTACGCTCCTGCCGACTCTGATGGTGGGAGGATTATGGACATCGCTCTTTTTAATAAAGCCCGGGATTTTTTCTGCATTCTCCGTACTGAAATATTATCTTTTGGACGTGGCGCCGATCTGCGTGCTGACCACCGGCGTAGCTTGGTATAACGAAAAACATTTTAGGCGAATTTCGGGAATCGCCCTTGCCTTTGTCGTCTCAATGGTTCCATTAATTTATCAGTTGGCGACTGCCAGCAGAGGCGGCTTGCCAAATTCGATCGTCATTGCCGTTCCAGTCGTCTCGATTTTTATTGCGCTGTTGATCATCAGCCGCTTGTTGGAGCGAAATGAAATGACGTATCGAATAAATTTTGAAATGCGCTGGCGATGAATTTATTTCATCACGATATTTTGGACGCGCCGCACACTACGCTTTTTTCCTTTTTAATTTTTAATTCCAGCATACGCCACCCGCCACATTGTCCCATTGCCGTCTTCGGTGACCAGCAACGCCCCGTCGTGCGCGACCGTCACACCCACCGGACGGCCCCAGACACTGGCGTTATCCACCACAAATCCCGTCATAAAATCGTCATACTCGCCTGTGGGCGCGCCATGGTCCACTCGAATGCGGACGACTTTGTAGCCGGTACGGGTCGTGCGATTCCACGAGCCGTGCAACGCCGCGAACGCGTCCCCCTGGTACTCGGCGGGAAACGCGGCCACGCCGGTACGTGCCGAATAAAAGGTCATCTCCAGCGATGCGGAGTGCGATTGTTCGAGCACGTCCGGCACGATCGCCTTGCCGGCCAGGTCCGGCCGTTCGCCCGCATGCCGGGGATCCTCAAAATTACCCATGTAATACCATGGCCAGCCGTAGAATCCGCCTTCCTTTACTCGGGTGACGTAATCGGGGACCAGGTTGTCACCCAAAGCGTCCCGTTCATTGGTGGATACCCACAATTCGCCCGTCTCCGGATTCACCGCCATCCCGACGCCATTGCGAATGCCCGTTGCATACGAACTCAATGGCTCATGGCCTTCCGGGTCCGTCACGAGGATTTCGGCGCGATGCGCCTCAGGTCCCCATCCTGCGCCCAGGCCATGCTCAGCTTCCCACGCCCGGATTTCTTCCGGCGTCTTGCGGTCCATCTTCTCCGCCACGTTCGAGGCTGAACCCACAGAAATAAACATTCGCCGGCCGTCATTCGAAAACACGACGTCCCGCGTCGAATGGCCGCCGTGGGAATCCGTCAGCTTCGGAACAATCACTTCCGGTGCGCCGCTCGCCTTTAAATCTCCGTTGCGATATGGAAATCGCACGACGGAATTGTTGTTGGCCACATAGATCCACCGGGGATCGTTCCCTGGCGGATAAAAAGAGATCCCGAATGGGCGGTTCAAATCTGTCGCATAGATTTCGTTCACCGTCGGCGCGTCGGCGCCATCGGCTGTCCGCATGACCCGGATGCGGTCTGCCGCTGTCTCGGCGATGAAGATGTCTCCATTGGGCGCGGTGCGCAGAAGCCGCGGATTGTGCAGTCCCTCGGCAAACTTTTTCACCGTGAAACCTGGTGGCACAGACGGCGATACCCCGTCAGGTTGCGGCACAACCTGCGGGCCGTTGCCGGACGATTGTGTCGCATAGGGCGCCGGCAAATCCGCCACCGTGATATGATGTTTCACACCCGGGGCCTCGCGCTGCCAGTCGTTCGGGTCATTTCCTCCGCCGGGTGGCGGCGCGGCCTGGTATTTCAGCGTCACTCCATTCGGGATATTCAGCGTCGAAAGATAAGCAATCACGTCTGCGCGGCTTTGCGCATCCGGCACCGGCATGGGCATAGTCGTGCCTGGCACAGCAGCCATCGGATTGGCCAGGAAATGATCCAGTGTGGCCGCATCCCAGGTGTATCCCGACCCTTTCAGTGCCTGGGTATAGGTGAAATGCCGAAGCGAACCCGCCTGCCGGCCCACCACGCCGACGAGGCTCGGCCCCTGCTTGGTAATAACCGTATTGTCCGGCCCCAATTCCGCTGAATGGCAGAGCGAACAACTGACTTGAAAGTATGCTTGTCCTCGCGTTGCATCGCCCGTCGGCGTGTTCTGGCCGCTCGCGCCGGGGACGGCCAACCCGGACGCCAGCAACATGCCGGGCAAGAGGATGCATGGAATAAATTTTTTTGATGACCTTTTTTTCATATGGAACCGGGATTAATCGGGATTTTTCACTTGGCGCGATATCCTGCCTGCGAGAATGTTCTTCGACAAGCCTCAACCCGTTCCGCTGAAGAGTTCCGATTGGGTGGCAGTGTTGGCATTCATCGTCGGATCATTAAAAAGTTGGGGCGACATTACCATTCGCGTCGATAATCTCAAGCCCTGCTGAATTCGTGCCTCCTACAAATCCAATTTCGCTGGCTGCTTCCCAGTGATTGAACTCCTTGAACATTCCCGAGAGCACGTTCACCTTCCCGCCGAGATCAGTGGAAACGAAAAGATCTTTGTCCTGAAAACCACCTGATCCCTCAATCTCCAGTTTGCCATTTTCAAACCGCAACCTGGCAACATGAGACCGATGTATGCCCGATCCCCAGGAATACGTGTAATAGAATTTGCCGCGGCTAACCAACCCCGACATAAGTCCAAACCCGCCGAAGGTTGGTGCAATAACGGTAATTTTTCCGTTGTGATATATCCCCGCAAATCCGTTAAACCATTGACCGTTTCTAAGGCATTCGACGGTAATAGCCTCGACCTGCAACTCCTCCCAAAGTCCCTTTACTTCCATCTTGTGAATTTTAATCTCCAAATTATTGGTATTCAGGCTGGGGATCGAGGTGAGAACGAAAGCGGGCGCCGTACTGTTCGTATTTAGGCCGGGAATGGATTTGAAAACGAAAGCGCGGACCAACGGTTCGAGTTGCTCTGGTGTTGGATCATCTTCGGCATAGCCCAAGAGCGTCATGCTAAAAGAGAAAAAAGCAATCAATAGCCGTGCCATCATCTGGTGTGCAGCGAATCAGTCCTGGCTGGCCTTGATGTTTTTTGCTTCCTGGCTAATTCGGGTTTTGTAGGCGTCGTCACTTTCAAGAAACCTTCGTTTCGG
>DASXFM010000340.1:0-15796 GCA_036489615.1 Verrucomicrobiia bacterium
ATAATATGCGCCGATCATTAACTCCCGATGGAGGTATGTGGAAAATTGGCGTTTGACCGTTTCAAAATCCTTGCCATAGTGCCAAAAGCGGCGGCCTTGACGGATCGCTGTCTCATTAAAGATCTCCGTCATCCCACGAACGAAATCATCATCGTAAGCGGTTTCGCGGATTTCCAGCCCTTCCTTTGTCGCTTTGCGAATTTGGCTCCTTAGGCGCGACGAGATTTGTTTGTTGAACCAATGGTCGAAACCTTTGACAGGAAGAACTGCAATGGATTCCAGCTCTTTGTAATAACTATGCTTCGGCTCCAGGTCGGGCACCCGCTGCCAGAAAGTGAAGATATCCGCACCCACACCGGAATTTTTCAAAGTGCGAATGACCTGCTCGGGATTTTTTACATCTTCAAACCACTCATCATCCAGGCTGATAATCTTGACAATATCGCCGGTAACCGTGAAATGCTGGCCTTTAATTTCAATGCACTCCAATTGCGCCGGCTGGCCTTTAACCAAAGTCTTTTTAGTCAAGGTCCTGAATGGAAGTTGAGGTGTGGCAATTTGCGTTTGCATGCTTATTTAGTGGTTGTAACAACTGGTTCATCTGTAAACTGGCCCTCGCGTGGACTGTGCGAAATTCCTCGAAGCCATTGCTCAAAAACTACGAGGCTGAAAAGTAATTTGTGATTATCCTGCCGCCGCGCCTGATGCTCAGAGAGCAGCTTCCGGACTGACCTGGGATCCAGCAAAGAATACATGAGGGATTTTTCGTCGAGCAACAGGTCGGTCATTTTTCCTTTGGCGGTCGCGTCGAACCATTCATCCACCACGTTGACGGCAAAGCCCCGCTTTTTGCGCCCGAGAATCGGTTGCGGCAGGAATTTTTCACACACTCGCCGGTGCAGCCATTTGCGTTCGCCGTTACGGATTTTGTAGCCGGCACTCAGCCGTTGAGCGTGCTCGACGACCGTGCGGTCCAGATACGGCACGCGTGCTTCAAGGCTGTGCGCCATCGAAAGCTTGTCCGCGTACATCAACAGTTCGTCCGGCAGCGAGGAACGGATTTCCACCAATTGAAATCCGCCCAGTTCATCCAGCTTTTCCATTTGCGGCTTCAATGGTTGCAGAAATTCAACCAGTCCGCGAAAATGGCCGTTCGCATCCTTGAAAAGTCCATTCACCGTTTCCGCCGGCACAATGGAAAATACATCCTGATACCGGGTAAGCCGGTCGGAAACACCCAAAGACTGCACGCCGCGCTTGAGTGTTTCATTGCGAGGAAGTTTTGAAATCACCGACGCGGCCAGTGACTGGATTCCCTTCGGCATGCCACGCCAATAATTTCCATATTGGACACCCAGGTGCCGGGTGTACCCTCCAAACAGTTCATCCGGGCCCTGGCCGATTAGTGCCACTTTCACATCCTGTCGCGCGCGCCGGCAAACAAAATACATTGGCACGATGGATGAAGACGCCACCGGCTCCTCTAAAAACCGGACAATGTCGGGCAACGATTTTTCGAACTCTTCGCGGTCAAGCCGCACCTGAACGTGACGCGCTCCCAGCAGGGACGCCGTTTCGGCGGCATCCACGAGTTCATCATCCGCAAACGTTTCTCCATAACCGATCGTATAAGCAGGCCAGTCCCGGCCATGCTCATTCATCAAAGCCAGCAGCAATCCCGAATCCAACCCTCCGCTCAAAAGGACGCCAACCGGCACGTCGGCCAGAAGATGTCGTTTGACCGCGGCGCGATACAATTCAAACAACTCTTCCGTGGCATCACGATCATCGGGAGGGTTTGAAAACGGTTCAGGACGAAAATCATACCAGCGCTCTTCCCGGCAATTGCCATTCTCCACGACCAGCATCGTACCGGGCGCCAATTTGCGGACGCCCTGAAAAATCGTTAAGGGCGACGGTGTATAGCGGAACCGAAGAAAGAGATTGAGCGCAACCGGGTCGACTTCCGGACGGGAATCACCAGCCGCGAGCACCGGCCGAATCTCCGAACCAAAGCTCAGCCGGCCGTCTGCAATCCGGTAATAAATCAGCTTGATGCCCATCGGATCGCGGGCGACGATGAGACGCTTGCGTTTCACGTCCCAAATCGCCGTGCCAAACATACCGTTCAAATGGTCAAAAACTTTCGCACCCCACTGTTTGTACCCGTGAATGATGACCTCGGTATCCGAGCTTGTTTGGAAAATGTGACCATGCCCTGCCAGTTCGGCCTTCAGTTCTTTGTAATTATAAATCTCGCCGTTGAATACAACCCAAACCGTTTTCCCGGCGTCGGACATTGGCTGATGGCCGCCAGCCAGGTCAATAATCGAAAGCCGCCGGAATCCGAAGCCAAGCGGGCCATCGTAAAAATAACCGCTGTCATCCGGACCTCGATGAAACATCGTCCGGGCCATCCGCTGAATGGTTTCCGCGTCAACGGGCTGGTCCCCGTCTAATCTAAGTTGACCACAAATTCCGCACATGGTTAGTGAATCGCCGACGCCTCGGCACGATTATCATTTTTTGCCGTCTGCCGAACCGACTTTCCGTTGTGTTCCCGGAGGTAAAAAGAAACGCTGCGAAACATCTGCGATTGAGCCCAGCGATGCATCGGCACATTGTCCCAGCCCAGGATCAATTTGCGCGATCGGAAAGAGCCGTCCGACTTGACCCAATTTTCCAAAATTCCCGAGATGACCGCTTGCAGGGTTTCGTCGAGTTGAGGAAAATTGCCCCGCAAAAGCAGGCATAAATTAATGCACTCGGCGCAGTCGTACAACTCGCACTTATAGACAGTCAAACGCGGCGCCTTCGAAAATGGCCTCGGCATTCCGTCTTCGGAAAAGAGATTTTTCACATAATAATCCACACCGCGCTTGAGCGCGGCAAGGATGCGTGGCTCGCCTGTCAGATGATGGATTTTTGCGAGCGCCTTCATCACGAAACAGGTATGGAAATGGTCCACGAAGTCGCGAACGCCGTCTTTAGCGTAAGGCCACGAACCGTCATCGTTCTGGCTTTCCAGGACAAAATTAAAATTGCGTTCAGCGATCTCCAGCAATGACTCGCGACCAAAGAATTTTGCCGCACTGCTCAGCAGGAAAGACCTGTAAGCCGCCGCGTTGACCACCCCGCCCTTGTCGTAAGGCGTATAGGAACAGGTGCTGGCGGTTTCAGAAATCTTGAAATCCTTGATGTCCGTGGTCGCGTGGCGGACGATAGACTCAAGCACATTCCGCCACTCTTCCCGGGGCTGCAACTGGTGGACCTGCAAGAAGGCCTCAAAAACGTAAGGCGTTGTGGTGATCAGCGGCGTATTTTCGCGGATAACACCGTTGCGCGTGACCCAATCAAACGGATAACCCCAGCAAAATTCTTTGAATGCGGGACACTTTGTTTTCTCCAAAACTTCGAGGAAATGACCCGCTTTTTTGAGGTACTTCTCATTACCGGTCGCTTCATAAAGGAACGCAAATCCCATGGCGTAATGCGCATCGGCAATCGGCAGGCGCATCCGATGATGGAACATCCTTCGAGCCGGCGGGAAGAATGCTTCGCTGAAAACCATGGGTGCCACCGCCATTATGCCAAGCCACTTATTCCTGTAATAGAGGGCTTTCGCCCGGCTCCCAACTGGCCCGGCATAATAAGACTGATGATCCCAGGAAGTCTCGCCGAACGATTCCAGCCATTGGTTGAAATTCGTCAGGACACTTTCCACATTATCCGGGCGCGGATTCATTGGCTTATCGGATTGCATTGGATCCTCCCCTGGCTTCTTGCGATGCGACCGATTGCTTCTGCCCGGCAAGGCGAAAATTGTCAACCTTCCTCAATCTGAAGGCAGACCGCAAAATGACGCTGAGTTTTCGCATTTGATCAGCACGATGAAATCGCACCAAATCCGGAGAGATGGGGCGTTTTGTCCGCCGAACGGCGGCCCAACAATACCCGGAAAACAATGCAAGTCCCCCTGCAATGTAAGGTCTTTTGGCAAGGCGATAGGTAACGCGGAATAATTGCCATGCCAGGGCGTTGCCCAGATAATAATCTTTTTCGCCGTAGGAAAACATCGCGGCGACATCCGTGCGTCCCGCCGTTCCCATCGAACGATGGTGATGATATCGCTTGTCGTCGAACGACCGTACGCCCCAGCCCTTCATACGTGCGGTCATTACGGCAATCCAATCCACGCCCCCCGCCGGGTTCGCAATGTAGCCGCCGATATCATTCCAGCATTGCCTGCGAAAAAGTTGAATTGGCCCGGCAACATAATTTTCGCCCTCAAAGCTGTCCCTCGTAGAGTCGTACCCGCCATCCTGAGTGAACGGTGTTCCTACAACTCCAAGTTTTGGATCCTCGGCCAATTTCCGCATGAGAAACGCCATGTAATCCGGGTCAAACGACGTGTCGGCATCCAAATTTCCCAGGGCATCGAAGTCCAAATTCTGAATTTTCGCCAGCGCACCGTTCACGGCATTTGCTTTCGCCGCGAAGCTGCGGCCCTCGCGACGCGGATTGCGGATGAGAGTAATCCATGAAAAATTTTCTGCGTATTGAGCAACAATTTCCGCAGTGTCATCCGTCGAACCATCATCCACAATCACCCAACATTCAGGCCGTTGCGCCTGAGCAGCGACCGACTCGAGGGTTTTAGCCACAAATGCCCGCTCATTGCGTGCGGATGTAATCAGGACGTATTTCACGTGTGAGGGAGCAAAAGGGCTCTTGAATTCCGAAAAACGAAAATCTGCTTTATGATTCGAAACGCCGGTCTCGTACCGGAAAACAAGGATCCAAGCCCGTCGGTTTATTTATAGTGACGGGGCAGCCTGCAGGGTAGCGGGCGGATAAGGGGCGTAATATGCCGTGACGGTAAGGTTGGAAGCAGGCATGGTCACCGTCGTGCTGGCTTGGTTGGTATTGGCGATATCCGCGCCGCGCCAATATGCAAATACCTGATTTGAAGACGCGTTTGCTGAAATGCTGACGACGGAGTTGGAATTGTACGAACCGCCGCCCGCCCCGCTGACCACCGTTAAACTAAAAGTGGTTGACGAACCAGAGGAGTTGGTCGATTCCAATGGATGCGGATAAACCAGGGGTGTATAGCCTGGTTTCGGCGTATAATCGAACCAATCGTAGTTCTGGACAATCGTTGGAGTGTCAGAGACTCCATAAGTACCATTCGGATTATCGGGGAAAATCATCGTGACTGTATTACCCCACTGATAAATCGGGTCGACTGCTTCGCGAGGCCAATGAGTACCACCGGTCACCGTATCATACGGAATGCCATTACCTGGAGACGTATCGGCTATCAAGTCGCCGGCTCCCGTCCCCGGCTGATCCAGAGCCTGATATACCTGATATACCTGATAAGTTTGACCAGATGAAAAAACGAGGTTGGGTGGATCTGAAACGACATTGTCGTAACCAGGCTCAAACGAAATCGTATTGGCGGTATTCCCGGTTATGTAGCTCGCCAGCTGTGTACCGGTATTATAAATCACGTCGTTGACAAAGCCATTTGCGGTCCAATTTTTACTGGTGTCAGTGATATAAGAACTATTGAAAGTGCCACTGGCAGTGCCGCTTGCCAGAATCGCAGGATTGTTGCTGTCCCATCCGTTAATGCCGGTAATCCCACCCCACGGAGCCCAGGTTCCGCTATAACTGCGATAATCCGCCATGACAATCGGGTAATAAATGCCTCCATAGGCGGTATTACTATACACAACTCCACTGCCGCCACGAATATAAACCATCCAGGGACAAAGATAACTTGATGGGCTGTTGCTCAACCACGCGAAATAATTATTGTAAATCTCAAAGCTCCTGATTGACCTGAACCGTCCACCGGTTTCCGTCCCGTGAGTGCCGAAAATGATGTTTGTGCAGGAATTATACCGGAAGACAACTCGACACCCTCTATAACCATCATACGCTGTGCTTCCGACGTCGTTGTCGCCAACAAACACACAATTTTCTATGTAAAGAGCATTGGTCGTTCCCCAGGAATCGGGCGCGGCCCACGAGCCATCTCCGTAATTGTTATTGGCGCCGCCATACTGATCCATGTACTGCTCAATTGGGAAGCCACTGTTGTTTTGATTATAAAACACACAATGATCGATGCAGCCATACACCCATCCATCAATCTGAATCTCGCAATTATAAAGATTCGTGAAGGAACAATGATCAACCCGAACCGCATGAGAATATCCACCGATACCAACCGTCCCCCCATAAGCAACGCTGGTATTCAAATAGTTGAAAGAGAAACCACTCAAGCGGCAGAATCCGTTGGAAACCGTGTTCCATGAGATTAAGGTGCCATTGCCTCTGGGCACATTATCGACCAATGTTGACCGGCCGACACCCGCCCCAATAATCTGGATATCGTTGTTGACAGTTAGAGTCCCCGTCCAGGTTGCCGTTCCCGCGGGGACGTTAACGGTGTCACCCGGGTTGGCCTGATTCACCGCAGACTGGACATCGCTCAACGAATCGCTGTTTGCATTGACCACTGCAGCATTCACGCTATGAGAAACGCCGAAAATCAGCAGGAACAAAAAAAACAGCGAAAGACGAGGGGCGTCTTTGGCAATTAAACGGCGGTCGGAGTTTGGCGATGACAGAATCATGAATCAGAGGCACAGCACTGTTTCTTAAATATATAACAGAATAATTTCAGCAAAGGCCGTGCCATACAAAAGGCTTAAAATACACAACTACAGTATTATAATAGATAAAAAGCGTGATTTTGCAAACTCAAAAAGAGTCGGGTCACAACTAGGCCATTCGCGCCTTGCAAAACGCACGACCCTTTGACTTAAATCGTGACACGCTGTTGTGTTGTCTGGCACTGAGCTCCAGCAAAAATCGATTTGATCTTGGGTTCCTCAATCTCCACAGATTCGAAGGCTGGGGCCAATTGGGGATTTGGATAGTCCATCGCGATCAAAAAGAAGACGAAATAGACTGCATCCACAGCTTTGAAAGGCGCCTCAGTCCAATTATAAAATAGAGTTGCGACGAGGAATCCCACCCTAAACTTGCCCCAATGACGACCGTTAACCAGGTCGCGCTGCGCCTTTTGAAAGTTGGCAATAAACCACCCCATCAACAAGCCCAAACCGACCAGGCCCAGGTTCAAATATGTCTCCAGATAGCAATTGTGGGCTTCATTGGGAACAAAAGACCATCCGGTCCAATTCCCAGGCTTTACATGGTCGCCAAGCCAAAAGCTCTCATAGCCGGCGCCCAGAATCGGATCGATTTTCATCTGGAGGACATTGTGCCAGAGCAAGGTTCGGTCAGTAAAAGTCGGGCTTTTGCCAAGCATATGGAGGAAGACCTTATGAATTCCGAAAACTCCTTCAGCCACACCGGCAACGATACCCGCCCCCACGAGATATATGCCGATATTTTGAGGATTTACCCATCGAAAACCGACGAATATCATCAGGCCGGCGGCGATGAAAAACGAAACCAGCGAGGTGGAACTGTGCGCCGCATGCAATAACCACGCAAGCATACAGCCGAAAATGGCGATTAATAAAATCTCATCCCGCCGTTCTTTGCCCTTTTCCATTTCTTTGACTTTTAAGAAATACCAAAAAAAGAAGGTCCCTGAGATGAATAGGTCCAGCCCCAGCAAATTTTTATTGGTCGTAATCCCGCCATTGCTCCCCTCACCCGTCCAACTGTCAAATCCACGGCCAAATTGCGGGAAGTATTTGATAAACAAAATGGACACCGGAACCCATACGTAACTGCAGCACTTCAACAAGAAAACGATGGCGGCCTCAGGATCCGGTTCCGTGAGGATCACTAGAACCATAATTGGATGCCCCAGTACTTTGAGCCAACGCTTGAAAGCGACAAATGGGAAATCCGACCAAAGGATCGCCAGGAAACAATAGACGAAAAAAACCGTCAACCAGCGGTTATTTTGGATAATTTCAGACAGCCTGACTTGTCGTTGGTAAAGAACATAAGCACCTGATAAAATCAATAGCCCAAAAATGAAGGCATCAAGAGGACTCCCGTCCTCCACATTAATCCGCCCGGAACCAAAACCGAAGACATCGAGCCATCCAGAGACAAATCTCGAACCGATAATGGTCAGCCAAAGAACGGGAATCCACATCGCTCGCGTGACCTGCGGATTCCTTCGGATTTCCCGTCGAAACAGGAAGCCCATGAAGCCAAGTGTCAGAATGAGCGCCAGCTGAGGAGACAAATGCATTTCAAGCTTTACGGTCAGCTTGGTTCCGAGCCAACGCCCGTCCCAATCCCAATAGTCTATGCCTGAACGGGAATACGATTTGTGCGCCCGGAGGATGCTTTCACCGGCATTCCAGCCTGCCTAAAAAAGTCGGTGATCTTTCCCGCAACATACGAAATCATTTCTTCGCTCATCTCCGGAAAAATCGGCAGCGAAAGGATCTGAGATTGATTGGCGTAGGCCACCGGAAAGTCTCCGGGTTTGTGCCCCAGATAGGCGTAAGCCGGATAAAATGGCAGCGCTTTCGGATAGTTAAGGACCGTGGCTATGCCGGCGTCAGCCAGATATTTCTTCAACGCGTCGCGCCTTTCAGTGCGGATGACGTAAAGATGATAAACATGATCCCGGTCCGGAGCGACTTTGGGTGTGACAATATCACCGACTCCGTTCAGCAGCTTGTCATAGCGCGCTGCCACCTGTTGACGGGCGCGAGTCCAGGCTGCCAACCGCGGGAGCTTTACATTCAGGACGGCGCCCTGCAAACCGTCCATACGGCTGTTGATGCCTTCCATGACATGCTCACCCTTGCCACCGTGCCGCGCAAAGGTCGCCATCCAGTCTGCCAATTGATCGTCATTGGTAGTGGCACATCCGGCGTCACCGTATGCGCCAAGGTTTTTACCGGGATAAAACGAAAAAGTCGCGGCATTACCGAACGTGCCGATGAGTTTGCCCTTGAATCGGGCCAGATGCGCTTGAGCGCAATCTTCAATCACCCAGAGTTTGTGTTTCCGGGCGATTGCCATGATCGCGTCCATGTCCGCCGCTTGACCGTACAGATGCACTGGAATGATTCCGACCGTCCGGGAAGTAATCTTCGCTTCAATTAACGACGGGTTAATGGTGAATGTGTCATTGTCGGTATCGCAAAACACCACTCGGCCGCCGGCCTGGGTAATGGTCTCGGATGTGGAAATCCATGAATGTGCCGTCGTAATTACCTCATCACCGGATTTTAAGCCAAGCCCGCGCATCGCAACGTAAATCGCATCCGTTCCGTTGGCGCACGAGATGCAATGTTTAACTCCGAGCGTTTTCGCCCACGCTTGCTCAAAGGCCTCCACCTGAGGCCCTCGAATGTAGGTGGACTGGGCGATGACTTCAGCCATGGCCGCGTCAATTTCCGGTTTGATGCTCAAATATTGAGCGTGCAGGTCAACAAACGGTATTTTCATTGGATATTTAACAATCAGGGAGCGGGTAAGAACTTTCGCAACAAAGTTGAATGTCAGGTTGGTCTCACTATGGCACGGACAGGATGCGCCACTTTCTGGAACGGCAATCGGCGGAGCATGCGCGCGGGGTTGCCGGCGTATATGCCGGGTTCGGTGATATCTTTTGTCACGACGGAACCAGCCCCAATGACAACATGGTCGCAAATCATCACCGGCAGGATAGTGGCATTGGTGCCAATACTCACGTGGTTGCCGATTTTGGTGGAAGCCCACAGATTACGGTCGCCCTTGGCCGGGGCGCCGGTCTTGAAGAGGTCATTGATAAACATAGCGCCATGGGACACAACACAATCATCGCCGATCATGACCAGATCGCAGACAAACGCGTGCGACTGAATCCGGCAGCGTTTTCCGATGACCACGCCGCTCTGAATTTCGACAAACGGGCCCACGAAAGTATCGTCTCCAATGACACACCCGTACAAGTTCGCCGGTTCGATAACGGTCACGTTTTCCCCAAATGTAACATCCACGATACCAGCTTTGCGGATTTTTGGCTTATTCATAAATGACTTACTTTGCCCCGTTCATACCGGCTCGCTCCAAAATGGCAACGACTTCGCGCGCATGGTGCAGGCCGGTCAACGGTGTGGTTTTGTTTCTGATGGACTCGATAAAATGTTCCGCTTCCATGCGCAGGGGCTCAACGAACTTGACCTGAGGCAGCAGGATATCGCCACTGCGATAGTTAAACTCCGGAGGACGAGGATGATCAAAATCCATGTTTTCACCAAGGACAGCGCGCCGGTCAATGCCCTTGTCATAAATAGCAATCTTGTCGTCCGCCACATCGTCATACACCACCATTTTTTTTGAGCCGACCACGATCATCTTGCGTACTTTTTGAGGGTCAAGCCAACTCACGTGGATATTGGCCATGACCTTTCCCGGGTAGGTTATGCTCAGGAAGACGACGTCATCGATGCCTTCCTGCATATAGGCCATCCCCTGGCGCGAAACTGAAACAGGTTCAGGGTTGCCGAGCCAATACTGGATAATACTGATATCGTGCGGCGCGAAATTCCAGAGCGCGTCAATATCCGAACGAATGCGGCCCAGGTTCAGACGCTGGCTGTAAATGTAACGAACCTCGCCAAGCTCGCCGTCGTCGATCAGTTTTTTCACAAAACGAACGGCGCAATTGTAAATGAACGTGTGCCCCGCCATCACGGTCAGTTTTCTCTCAGCGGCCACGCGCGCCAATTCATCCACCTCGGCGGCGGTCGTTGCCAGGGGCTTTTCTACGAAAATATGTTTGCCCGCCTGAAGCGCCGCCAACCCGAGTTGAAAATGACTTGCGGCCGGGGTGGCGATTACCAGCGCATCAATTTCAGGATCGGCCAGAACAACTTTGGGATCCGAAACGGCGACCGTCCGCGGAAAATTGGCCTCTACGAATGCCCGGCGCTCGGCACTGGCATCCACAACATTCTTTACGCGGCAGCCTTTTAGAGCCGAGAAATTGCGGAGCAAGTTCGGCCCCCAATAACCGCACCCGACTTGGGCAATGACAAATTGGTCTTTCATGTTTCTATTGGTCGAATTTAAAATGGTTCAGGCTGCCAGACGGATTTCGCTGCCATCGGTCAACGTGGTTTCGGAATACCCTTCGCCCTTCGCTCCAGGGGAGTATGTCCGAATTCGCAATCCTGGCAGATTCGGGTCGTGGCCGCCCGGAATTCTAATTTTGACGGTATTGCCGTTCTGCTCGAAAACTGCTGCGCGCCGTTTGCGGAACCAGGAAACCGTCCGGCCAGCCGTTAAAAAGCACGCCCCGCTGGTTCGCAACTGTTCGATCAATTGCGCATAAGATGTGTCCCACAGGCGTTCGGGCGCCACGCTGCGGTCATGCCAGTTCACAGTCAATGCGCCACCGAAACGCACCGCGTTGGCGACAATCGGGCGAATAGCGTCCTGAGCCCGGGCGGGCGTAAGATTTAGATAATTTGGGTAAAACAACGCGGTGTCCATTACTTGCATGGGCAACTCAAGGAGTTTCTCGGTTGTTGCCGGCTTGAATACCTGGCCGGTGCCGGCGCGGTAACCGATCGTTTGATTGTACCCCACTGTCGAATCGTAGCTGAATCCGGCTGATTCCAGAACCGCAGGCGATTGTTCACTAAAGTAAAGCCAATGCATTCGCACACCGGCTTCCCCCGCGCCTGTCAACCGGCAAATGATTTCCTGTTCCTGCCTGCCGGCCGCGCTGTCACGCCAGGCATCGATTCCGTGAACCCCAATCTCGTCGCCTGCCGATTGAAATTCTCTAAAAAGCCCCAAATGGTCCGCCACATCGTAACTGGCAGCACGCCGCCGGGGACGGTTCCCCTTGGAATCCAGGCCCGGTTCGCCCTTTTTAGGAATTACAAAAAAAGTCGAATTGAAACCTTTTTCAATTTCGAGGTAACGGTCTGATTGACTCCAAAAATCCCGCGCAAGGCCGAGATAAACCAGCGGGAGTTTAAACGCCGCAAACCAATTGATTACCGCCTGTCGCCACGTTTTTTTCCCGCGCCAAAGATCCATAATCGAACCAGCCGTGGCGCGAAAAAGAAATCCAAACATCGTATGGTCAAATTTATGGTTGCGAATGCCAATGTGATCCATGTCATGGGTCATACAGGCGATAAAATTATGCCCGTCTGGAATCGGGGGAATCTCAACCAGGGAAATTGAGTGCTTCAAAATCAGGGCACGCAACCATGCAATGTGCAGTTCCAGCGCGGGTATCGCCGCATAGGCAGGAGGCTGTCCGTGAGTCAGGAGGTGCCGCACTTCCTGAAACAAATCGAACCCAACCCGGATAATTGTCGTCCCTTCGGACGCGATCGTCACCGCTGCCGGTTCGCCGGTGGATTCATGCGTGACGCCGGATTCAGATGCTCCAAACGCAAGACAGTCTCCATAGATGGGAATCCGATTCTCTCCCAGCCAAACCATCGCCCCCGAACGCCGGGAACGAATTTGCACCCCATTGGCCCGGTCGAAAGAATTTTCCTGGCCTCCGTAAACTACGACGACTCTGGCGGAGTTCGCCGGAATTTGATTCACGGTGCAAATCAGCACCGGACATTTGCTTTGGCTGTGGAAAAATTCCCATGGAGTCTTAAATAGCTCAAAAAACTCTTTGACCGCCGGATATTGACCTTCCTCAGCCAGAACAGTAATCATTCCGTCTCTAGTCCGTTTGAAGTAAAAATCCGGCGCCGGCAACCTCAGCGCGCCGTGCCCCTCCGGCCTGACAATCGAGCCACCACATTCACAAGACCGGCCCTTTCCTGTCTCCATCGATGCGCGAGATATATTTTTTGGCCGCGAGTAGCGATTTGTTCCATTTCATCGGGATGAAAAAACGCGTACTCGATCTTTCGGGCAAGATCGGCGGCATCGCCCAATTCAAAATAGAGAATATCGTCAGGCCCGAAATAATCCTGTATCCCCCGTGCCCTGGGGGCAATGACAGCCTTGCCGCGCGCCAGATATTCAAATATCCGGGTGGGAGTGTTCATTTCAGTAAATGTATTCCTCCGATTCGGAATGACGCCGATGTCGCAGGTATCAATCGCCTCGGCAATTTGCCGCAGGTTTCGCTTGCCCAAATAAGAAACGACATTCTCCAAACCGCGCGCTTTGACGGAACTCATGACCTGTTCAAGGAACGCGTTGTTGTCACCGCAGATGATCAGCCTTGCATTGGGAATTGAATTCCGTGTCAACTCAAACGCATCTACAGCCAGGTCCAACCCGTTTCGCGCAAATATGGAGCCATGGTACATGATGACAAACGGTTTATTCGACCGGTCATCCACCGAATCCCGTGAACTCACCGGCTTAAAACCAAAGATTTGTTCATCCGGCGAATTCATTACGACATGGACTTTTCCAGGAACGCAGCTTCGCGAAGTATAAATCCGTTTTGAAGCTTCATTCACTGTCAGGACCAAATCCGCAAACCCGGTGCTCCATTTTTCAAGCAATTTCAGCAGCCGAACCAGGCGGCTGTCAGGCGCCAACTTGAATATCGTCATCATCAACTCCGGCATTGGGTCGTGAAGATCGAGGATGATTTTCGCGCCAAGAATCCTGGGAATGAGCGCACTGAAAACCAGGACATCCGGCATGTTATGCACATGGACTAAATGATACCGCCGCCAGAGAGACCGCCGGGACAAAAAGGCGAATGCCGCCAAAATAAAAGCACCGTATTGAAACATGTACGCAAATTTGCCGCCGCGACGGCGTTTCAAGGGCAAGCGGAGTACGTTGATACCGTCGACATTTTCGCGCCTCGGCTCTTCGGGCCCTCCCTGCAGGCAGAACACATCGACGCTCATCCCCTGCTGCGCCAAGGCCTCGGCCGCCCGGCGTGGGCGCGGGTCGGCGGGATATTCCGAAAAAAGAACGACTGCCGCGCGGCGGCCCTCAAATAAATTCCCGTCACCGCGCCCGCCATCATTTGATTCCACAGCCGGTTCGGTCTCCGCTGTGACATTTTGGGTATCCGCAACGGCTTGAAAAGGAACTGAAACACAAGTATCTGACGTGACAGATTTTGCCATAGACGATCCGTTTGCGTAGACGGAAATGACGGTATTTCTGGAAATGCCGTTTTGGAAGTCCAACCACTCGAACCTGCCATCATCGGCCAAACCATTCTTGCGATTGGAAACGTGCGCGGCAACATCCATGGGCAGCGCCTGCCAATACATTCCGGCGTAATTCACTCGAAGGTAATCAAGAAACTGTTTGTAGAATCTCACGGGATATTCGCCGAACGCTTCTGATTGGCCATTCATGGCCATATAATCGGGATGCGTATTCAACAGCACCATTCCGCCATGTTCAACAATCCAATCAAGCTTCTTGATCCAGATGTCCGGCTGGCGTTCCTGAAGAAGTAGAAATAAAGTGGAATCTTGCGGCAACGTATAGGGAAGTTCCACATAGCCGTTTCGCCCGTTTGCATTAGTCCGCCGGGGAACCCAAAAGGGAAAGATGGTGTCCACATCATCCGGTTGCGGCTCGAAAGGATCAGTATCAAACGTGCATGACGCGTAATCGATATCCAGATCTTGAACCCAATCCAGATTGTGAAACATGAAACCAGACCGAAACCCACGGGCATCCCACGCATGCAAATAACGGTTTATCTGGACTGCGCCATTCCTGAATGCCTCCCGGTTTCGAAATAGCTTGCCGTCATGTTTCAGGTCGTGAACACCCACTTCGAAACCCTTATGCCGCAATTCTTCCATCAAATCCCCCGGCACACGGTAATCTCCTTCTGGAATGAAATTAAACGACGACCGGAAACCCATTTGCATTTCGAGCTGCATCAACTGACGGCATTTGGAAAGCCCGCACGCACTCTCTACGTCGTGGGTCAAAACGACCGCGAACTTTTTTCCGTCCGGCCAGCCGGTCCAATCCGCCGGGTGCTGTCCCGCAGATTCCTTGATCGGCCAAACATCCTCACACGCCTTGCGCCTCCAATGCGCGGCAATCCGTCGAACCGCCATTCGGAGACGCCACGGGAGGTACGGTTTAAGGCCGTAATAAACGTGGTTCGTGCGCATAAAAATAGAAGCCGGTTACTGCGGCCTGAATAGAATTTGCCTGGTGAATTTAATGCCGCGGCAAGCCGGCACGGCGCGACTCATTTGCCGCTCAAATATTCCTGGTGCAATTGCTTCGGTACGTATTGATGCGTCTTGTTCAACACGACGCCGACGGATGCTCCCACCTCTGTCAGCCACGCGTTTGCCTGCTCAACGACTTCGCGTCCGGTCTTCTCTGATTCAACCACCAATAACGTAATATCCATGAACCGCGCCATATGCGAGGTGATACTGCTCGGACTAACTACCGGCATGTCAAAAATGATGTAATCATATTCGCTGGCTTTGAGCTTGGGCACCAGCGCGGTAAATCGCTTTGGCAGCGACTGCGAAAACCCGCCGCTGTCCGCGTTGCCGTTGACGACGTACAGATTCTCCTGAACAAGCGCGTCTTTCTTCGTTTCGCTTGCCAGCACCGTGTCCAGTCCGCAACAGGCTTTCCCTTTGTAAAATTGCTGCGCCGCTCCGTTCTCCAAATTCATGTCCACCAACAAGACGTTTCCATCGCCGATTTCGGATAAAGACGCCGCCAACCCGCTCGCGACCGTGCTGACGCCCGTGCCCTTGCCGGCGCCGGTCACAGCCACCAGCTTGGGCTTGTGAGTGAAATTCTTGACTTCAAAATAAAGAATTAGCCGGTCCCGCAA
>DASXFM010000357.1:0-6583 GCA_036489615.1 Verrucomicrobiia bacterium
CCGCCAAAAACGCCAATCTCGTTAAATCCATAGGAAAGAAAACCGGTAACACTTGGGTCCTGCCCGGAAACGACCTTGCCCGAAACCACATAAGAATGGCCGCGCTGACGCTTGGCACAAACCCAAACATCGTCGTTCTTGGCATAGGGGCTAAGCAACGGAGCGATGGTATTGGGCGTTCGATCGTCGCTTCGAAACCATTCGCCTCCGCAAGGAGATCCGTATTTGTTTGGGTAAGGGCCCGTCGTCCACCAGGGAGTGACCTGTGGGAAATAATCCTGATTTTCATCGCAATACGCCTCAATCGCCAGGCCAATTTCCTTGGTATTGTTCAGACAGGATACTGCCAGGGCCGTTTCCTTGCTTCTGGACAGGACGGGCAGGATCATCGCCGCCAAAATGGCGATAATAGCTATGACCACCAATAACTCAATTAAGGTAAACGCTGTCTTGCAGGGATTTTTTTCAGGTTTACACCAAATGTTATTGCAGCGGGTATTTCTGCTCGTCTTCAATTCCACCGCTAAAAACCCAACGTATCAACTAAAAGGAGCGGCACAAGCGTAATTTTGAATTTTCACCCGGTATCGGGCGCATTTTGGCACTGATGTTGGTAGGGACAGCGCGCTGCGCTGTCCGCGCCGCGTTTAGCGGCGCAACGAGCGTAATGGCACGTTATACCACGCATGTTCCGCCCGGTATACGGGCGGTGACGACGCAGCGCGCCCACCCGGATCACGAAATTACCGCTGCTCTTTCAGCTCATTGGTTTACGTCCATGGACGCCATCCGGCGAATTTCGACTTCATCGTAACGCTTCCTGGCCGATGACCATGTCGCCGAAAAGACAACGGCGCTTACAAAGCCAATTACAAAAAGCGGCATCGCCACAAACCAGGGCTGGCCAACAATGACTGCGATGATTGTTGCAATCAGGCAAACAAGCCCAAATCCAATGCAACATTTCCAGGTCGTCAGAACAAAGGTGCGCGCCATGCCCTTTTGTGAAAGCCAACCCAGCAAACCACCCAGGAAGCCAACGACCGGCCCGCCAATACCGCCGACCCAGGGCGCGGCATTGGCAGACCACCAGCCAAAGGCGGGCATCAAACCGTCTGAAGAACCGCCGCTTGATTCATCGCTCCCCGACGACAACGAAAGACCACCGGAATATTTCACGAGTTTCACAGGCGTTAGATAAACTGTGCCGTGGCCAGGCAGAACGAGATTAATCTCCAGTCGCGTCGGCGGGCCTGACGCGCCTGTGGGATCGAATGGCAAAGTAAAACCCCGCCAGTCGCACGTACCGCTGATTTTTCCCATTTCGCCGGAATCGCCCAGCGTGCGCGAAAAATATTGTCCCTCCGGCATGCCTGGGTGGGATGGGGGAAAATAGCTCCACATTTCCAAATAACCGGTGCCCTGAACACCGTCATATTTGATATTTCCCATAACCGCATACGCCGTAGTTGAAAGCCGCGGCTTCATAATCTTCGCCAGCGGGATTTGCAAAGGCGTGTCATTGGTATTTTCAAATTGATAGACCGACTGCCCATCCAAAGTGACCAGATGGTCTTTTTCACTGAAATAATAGACACCCAAAACCGTGGATTTTGGTTCCTGTGCGGTGACCGATAGCGCCACAGCGAGCGCCAGGCAACCCGCCAATAGTTTTTTCATTTTGTTCCTTTCTTTTGAGTTTGGTATGCGGACAGAAGCTTCTTGAATACCTGTGAATCGAGTTTGCCGTCGGCGAAACAGGCGCGAAGCTGGCGCTCGAAATCGTCGTCTATCTTCTGGCTGTCGAGAATTTTGATCTTGTCGATGAGCCGGTCCAACCGCAGTCGTAGCGTGGGATACGAAACATTGTAGGCCTCGGCCAGGTCCTTCAAGGAGCCGGAAAAGAGGATAAATCGTTTGATAAAAGCCAGGTCCTCTTCCTCCAGGGAATCCACCCATCGCGTTTGTGTTTTCTCAAAATCAATCATTTAATAAAATTCAAATCACTTTTCATTTTATACAACTGAATAAAATTAAAGTCAACATGCATTTTATTAAAATCTTTTGAACCCAGCCCATCAGACAAAACCCTCCCAAAACCACACTTTCCTCCAATTAACCTAAGGATATACCCCCTCCGCGCTTGCGTCCTGGAGTGCGGTGGCAACCCCGAAAACTTTCGGGGGACACCGCTTTCGAAGGCGTAGGCAAATTCGTGTAGGCCGGGTGCCCTCACCCGGCGTTCTCCCGTTTCATGGAAACGCCCACGGCATTCTCATCGGCAATGATCAAAATATCACCCCACCGAATCTACCAATTCACCAATAATCAGACCTTCGCTGACAACCGCGTAAATCGTAAATTGTAAATCGTAAATTCCCCCGCCTATTTCACCTCAAAGCTCAACTGCAGCACCGCCGCATTCTTCGCTTCATCCTCAGTACGCACCAGCAAACTGTGCCTGCCTTTGCCCAGGCCGTTTAATTCGATGGCGAAGGTTTGGTTCATGGAATCAAAAATCAGATTTTCAGGACGCAAAGCGACTTCGTCTTTCCCATCCAGCGAATACGCAGCTGAGACAATCACACTGGCCGGGTCCACGGCGTTGACAACAATCCGCCCATGACCACGTTTGATGGTTTGGCTTTGAACGGTCAACGCTGGCGGTGAGTTATCTATTAAAAATGGTTCGCTAATCGCCTCGGCGCCGAGCGCGGTTTCCGGTGTGTTCGACAACCGGTCAGACGCGGTGACTTTGATAAAATAATCGCCCTCGTGAAAACCGGTGGTGTCGAACGAATAAAACGTGTCTTCCGTTTTATCCACCAGCGTGCTCCAATGGCTGTCGGATTCCGCGCGAATAAAGACGGAATAAGTCAGCTTATCGTCATTGGGATCTTTTGCCTCCCACACTACGGTGCAATAGCCGGGGCGGGGCGTGGCCCTCAACGGCGGCTGCGCCATCATGGCCAGGATCATTTCAGCCGCGCCGCTCGGTTTTGAACCGCCATCAAGCAACTCATTGATGTTTGCCTGCGGCCCGCCCATGTCAGGCACGGGCATTTTGACGACGCTGAAACCTTCATTGTGGACGCGGATACGCGAAATAACCGGCGGAGCGTTCAGGTTCTGATAATAAAATTCCATGCGACGCAACCGTGCCGTCGCGCCGGGCGAACCGGCGTCGCGCTTGAAAGTAACTCGATATTGCAGATAACGCGCATTCGGGCTGGTGACAGCAATTTCTGCGGACAAAGGCTGGGGCGATGACCAGTCACTCCAGGTCTTTTGCGGTTTTGGGGTATTGCCGGAACGAGTCATCAATTCCAGCTTCGTGCCACCCGGAACGTCACCCAAAGGATGGAGCCGCCCCCATTGGCTGTTCTCCTTCGCGTCAAATGCCGTGGAGGTATAGACGCCGCTCACGGCCAGCGATAGATCGAGCCGATAAATATTCCCCGGATTGCTCGTGGCAACGAAAACCTGGTCTGCGTGGTGGTTATCAGTAAACAAAGCCGCGACTTGCGCACCGTCACTGGTTTCCTGCAACAACTTCCAATGATTGGCGTCGCTGATCTCGTAAATCCGGCCCTTTTCCCCCGTACCGGCCATGAGCGTGCCGTCCGGAAGCAAAATCATGGAATAGACGGCTTCGCCGGAAACGCTCCAATAATGCTCGGCAAAACCGTTGGTCTCAATCCGATAGATCGCTCCAAACGATTTTCCTCCGTCTCCGCCGCCTTCGTCGGTTGAAATTTGCGCGGACGACGCTTCTCCAATTGTCACTATGGCGTCGCCTTCATCGTTGTTGTCGGCCTCGGATGATTGGATGTTCGGTATCGGAATTTTTTCGGAGTGCGACTTGCCGCCGCCAACCGCCATTCCACTGCTGCCCTCGCCTGGCGAAATTGAGATGGTGACCGGGCCTTCTTCCGAAGATCCGCCCGGTTTGGGGTTGGACACAAAGGTCGAGGCATAGATCACGCCATCCGGGGCGACGCCGATTTGTTTTATTTCCTTGTCGCCGGAATTGAACAGCACAAAGCCGTGACCGGTCTTGTCAATGCGGTACAGATAGCCGTGCGGGCTGGAGCCGCCCAGCAGACTGCCGTCTTTATCCAGCGCGAGCGTGGTGATATTGGCCTCCCTGGTTTCAAAATAGGTCTCGGCTTTGGCCGGAAGCGAATCCGACGCGCGCACGCGCAAGATTTTCCCGTGGTCACCGGTCGCAAGATACAGGAAGCCGTCGCCGCCAAAAACCATCGCCCAAACATAGGGTTCGCCGGGATTGCAAAACACTTCGGCACGCCCGTCAGAATCGAGACGATAAATACATCCATTGGGCGACGTCGCGGCGTAAAGGCGTCCGTCGCCGTCTATCGCAAGCGCATGGACCATGACCGCGTTGGGCTCGAAAAACGTGGAAAGCTCCCCCTTGGGCGTCAGTTTATAGACTTTGCCTTCATTACCGGTGCCGAGATAGATGTTTCCTTTCTTGTCCTGCACAGCGGCCCAAATAATCGGATCGGTCACGTTGGCCAGGTTCGTGATCGCGGGCGCCAGTTCCAGGTGGCCGTCGCTCGTGAGCGAAATATTTTCAAAGTTGCCGCCGCTGAAGGCGTCAAAGGTGTCACGGGTGACTTTTTGTGTCATCACGGCGCGCGCGCCGGGAACAAACGATGGCGCAATCAGCAGCGCCGCGATCAGAAACGCATGGATGGATTTCATTTGATACTCACGGGTAATGTGATTTCTCCGCTGAACGTTCCGGAAACCGGAAAGTTCGTTTCCCAAAGAGTGACGTGACTCAATGTCGCCCGATGCAGGTTCGCGTCTGGAGATTCAAACTGCGCCACGACCGATGGCGGCAGGTCGGGCAGATTCTGCCCTTCCACAGAAAGGCCGGGAGTGGTTTGCACCAGCTTGACGCAAATCCCCTGATGCGACCGTATTTTTCGCAGCCGATCTAACACCTGGTCCAGCGTCTGGGGCGGCGCAGGCGTCTCGTCCAAACGCATCGCCGCATCGGCGTCCCCAACGAACAGTTGCAATCTCGAGACTTCCAAATCGGCGGGAATCGGGATGGAAACAGGAATGACCGACGGCTCGCCGCGATAATGACGCAAGCCGATGACCGCGTGCAAAATCGATCCCGGTTTGAACTCATCACGATCCATGCTCAATGAATCGAGCCGGCTCGAGTCAAAGCCATTGGCAAGGCGCACGTGGAAAATGAGCGACTTGACGTGGGGAAACTCGCATGGATTGCTCAACAGTTGGTTATATATATCCAACTGCTGCATGGCCAGCATCGCCGGACCGCTTTCGCCTGTGCCGGCGTCTGACAACTTGACTGGTCCGTGTCCCTCGATTTCGATGTCCGTTTTGAGGTAAACGGTTTGTTTCTCTTCGGACTCCATGGTTTCGAACAGCGCCTCTTCGAGCCCAACCGCGGTAAGCACGGGCGAAATAAGTTGGTTTTGAAACATCTCGCCCTGGTAAACGCGCTCCTGGCCAGTCGGCGAGGTCAAATGAACTTCCACGTGCGTCGTACGGGGCATACGGCCCACTTCACCGGCAATGCCCGTCAGCCGGTCCTGATATATCGTGCCGACGACGTGCCCGACGTTGAGCAATTTAAACGACTCTTCAAACGATGAGACGACTGTCAGAATTTCGGCGGTCGCCATGGGCATTTCCGTGGGGCCGCTTTGGAGGAACGGATGGCCAAAGGCGAGAATGCGGTTGCCCTTGCGCCAGGTGACCGTCCCCGTTCCGGCAAAATCGAAATCGCCGCTCATCAGCACTCCAGATACGGCCGCGCCAGGTTCCAAATCGGCATTCGTCATGGGACCAGCGCTCCCGGACGGCGCCTGCATCGCTTCGAGCCCAAGACGGTCCAATTCCGGGTTAAACAATTGCAGCGTATGTTGTGAAACGCCCGAAACAAACAGCGGAGTCGGGAGCGGCTTCATCAGCGATTGCATCTTAGCCAGCGGCGGCACATCGATTCCCGCCGTGGGCGCGGCGAGCCACTGCGGATTTCCGCCGCCGGCCGCATCCGCCATTTGGTCGTTGCCCCAGGGATTGGAAGACGGCGGATATTTTTCCACTTCGAGCATTTCTCCAATGGGTGTGACCCCAAACAAATCCTGGTCATGCGGAAAAGTAAAACCATACGCGTACGCGCCCAACAGTTTGCCGTCAACATAGACCGGACTGCCGCTCATGCCCGCCACGGGACCGGTCAGCTTATTGGCCGCATCCAGGCCCTCGCAAATAATGACCGGACGATCCGGGCCAATGAAATTGTTCGCCACGCCGACCACTCGCATGGGAAAGCTGTCAATTCGGGTTCCGCTAACGACTGTATGCCATTCACCCGTCATCCCTGGCTTCACGTCTGCCAGCGGCATGATGGGCGTGGAATCATCCGCCCGGGACCGGACTGCAAAGAACGCGGCAAAGGCAAGCGCCACGGCGATTGCTAAAACCTCCGATTTACGCGGGTGAATGTTCATTCAAAAACGCAGAAAGTTCTGCGGAATCTCGCGACAAGCATGTTGCGAAGCAAGGAAAAAGT
>DASXFM010000361.1:0-20351 GCA_036489615.1 Verrucomicrobiia bacterium
CGCGCTTTTGACAACTGGACGATGCCGACATCGATGAATTGTCCGCCAGCCGTTTGGTCGCAATGCACGGCAATACAGTTAGTGCCTGCGTGGAGAGTAGCCAGCGCCTGGGGCGCGATATCAAACAGGGCGTAGTTCACGAGATAGCTATCGGTGTGCAGGGCGTCGATCCCATTCAGATAAACCTGCACTGATTTGTCGTGGTGTATGTAAAATCTCGCGCCGTTAAGGCCGGCGGAGCCGAGCACAAATGAACGCCGCAGCCAGATATCGGATGTGTTCCACGTGGTGCGGACGCGAGAGCCGCGCGTGAAGGAAGTGCCGAAACCGCCTTGTCCCTCCAGCCACGCGTGATCGTCAAAAGACGGAAGGTTCCATAAGGGAGATGGATTGGAAAATGTATATCGCCAGACGGGGACGCCAAATACCGCATTGGTCAATAATACGGTCATGGGTTGGCGGAATAATTCGCCGGAATTCATCGCAGCGAGACGTTCAGGCGAAATTTTCTCCACGCGGCGGTCATAGGTGAGCAATCCGTTGCATTCGGTTTCCACATAGGCCGTTTGGGTATAGATTGCGGCGCTCAACCCCCGTGTTTCTTTTTGCGACCAAATTTCCTGCAAGAGGGCGTAATACCATCCCTCGAGTGCGGCTGCATTGGGCAATGTTTGATAGCTCCAATAATCGGTGGACCATTCATGTTCCGGTTGGGGCAGACCCAACCCGCCGAATTCGCCCATGACCGATGCGCGCGTGGAATCCGCCGGCGGGGTTTCGGGAAAAGGATAGTTGTGAGCGTCATTCAAGTCGCCCACGTGCTTATCGGTCCAGCCGCTGGCACTGTCCACCAGGCGTGTGGGATCCCATTCCTTGACGCTCCGGGTGAGGCGTTCGGTGTCAAATTGGCCCCAGCTTTCATTGAAGATGACCCACGTTACAATGCAGGGATGATTTTGTAGTTGGAGAATCATACGGCGCAGTTCCGCCTCGAACCGAATGCGTCCCTCTGAGGTATTATTATTGCCGCTGGGCATGTCCTGCCAGACAAGCAGCCCGAGTTTGTCACAATAATAATACCAGCGCTCGGGTTCCACCTTCACATGTTTGCGCACGAGGTTGAATCCGGCGGACTTTAGAAAATGCAGATCATGCTGCAGCGCGGCATCAGTTGGCGCGGTATAAATGCCGTCCGGCCAGAAGCCCTGGTCGAGGGCGCCCAGTTCAAAGAAGAATTTTCCGTTCAAAGTGATGCGCGTCGCGCCGTTCTCATCCTTGCGCAAGCCAATGGACCGCATCCCAAAATAACTCGTGACCGTGTCCACCACGTGGCCGTGATCTATGATCGAGACGCGCAAATCATAGAGGAATGGATCATCAGGCGACCATAGCCTGGACTGGTTTATGGGCAGGAATAGTTCAGTATTCACCGGGCCGATGATCCGGCCGGCGACGACGCCATTGGCAAAGGCGGTGGCGTCCACTTTCAGATCGCCTGACTCGTTATCGTCAAAGACGTGAAGCCGGAGGCCGCCCGCGTCCAAATCCGGCGCCATTTTTACATCAGTGATGCCGGAAACAGGAACCGGCTCGAGCCATACCGTTTGCCAAATGCCGGAAGAAGCAGTGTAAAAAATGCCTTCCGGGCGGCGCGACTGTTTGCCGCGCGGTTGGTCACCTTCGGTTGGATTGGAAACGGCCACGCTCAATTCCTGTGTTCCTGCCGGATTAAGATCGCCGGTGATGTCAAAGGCGAAAGCGTCATAGCCGCCGCGATGAGTGCCGACCTCATGTCCGTTTACTGAGATGCGCGCCTGCCAGTCCACAGCATCAAAGCGCAGCATAATTCGCTTGCCCGCCCAGGCGGATGGGATGCGGAAGGTGCGATGATACCAAAGGGTATTCTGCTCATCCAAAGGCCGCTGGACGCCGGAGAGCGCGGATTCGACCGGGTACGGAACCAGGATTTTGCCCTGATAGTTTTCAGGTGAATGAGTCGCATCCGCCGTGATGGCGTAATCCCATGTGCCGTTTAAATTCAGCCAATCCGGACGAACCATTTGTGGGCGGGGATAATCAGGAAGGGCATTCGTCGCAGACACGTCGACGGTCCAGGGGGTTTGCATTATGGCCGCGTATGTCTGGAGGGCAGGGGAGATGCCCGCCAGCATTGCAAGCTGGAGTATTAAGACTGTCGAACGTAAGGGCACAGGCTTAATGCCTAAAATATTTCGCGACCGCCTCAGTACGAGTGCGGACATGAAGTTTTTCATAGATGCGCCGGATGTAACTGCGAACGGTGTGGATGCTGACGCCGAGCTGGTCGGCGATCTGTTTGTAAAATTGGCCGGCGGCGATCGCTTCCATCACTTGCCGCTCGCGATCCGAGAGCTCGACGTTTTGGTCGTCGGGCACCGGCATGGTTTTGAGCATTTGAATAACTTTGCGCGCAACGGGCGCGGACATGGGGGAACCTCCGCCGAGCACCTCGGCGATGGCGTCGAGTAATTTCGACGGCGGCATGCGCTTGAGCAGGTAACCGCTGGCCCCGGCGGCGATGGCCTTGATGATTTTATCGGTGTCCTCGAATACGGTCAGCATGACGATGGGCGTGGACGGGAGTTGAGGCTGTAAAAGACGAACGCATTCGATGCCGCTCATGCCGCCCATGTTGATATCCATCAGCACCACGTCCGGGCGGTCCTTGACGAGGTGCGCCAGGGCCTCTTCGGCGCTGGGATAGCTGCTGATGCAACGGTAAATCGAGGTCTGGTTGAGATAAGCGGCGATCTTTTCGGTGAGATCGCAATCATCATCCACGATGGATACGCTGATATTTTTTTTCGTGCTCATTTCTGGAAAGTGGGTTTGAGTGGCAGACGAAAGGTGACAGTCGTTCCTTCTCCGGGCCGGCTTTCGATGGCCGCGCTGCCGCCAACGCCAGCCAGCCGCTGGCGCATGTTCGCGAGACCATTGCCCTTCCGTTGCCGTTCGACCGGTGCGGAATCCGGGCCCTGGGCGGCAGCTGGTACCGCCGGCGGGAAACCTCGTCCATTGTCCTCGACTCGAATTTCCAGGTAGTCATTTTGGCAATGAATATCCACGCTCAGGCAGGTGGCCCCGGAATGGCGGAGGCTGTTGCTGACCGCTTCTTCGAAGGCCAGGAACACATTGTGCCGCGTCTCCGCAGTTAATGGAAGCAACGGCAGGCTTGGCGGGATGTTGATCTTGCATTCCACAGCGGTCGCGTGGAGGTACTCGGTAATATAGTGTCCCAGGTAGGCCGCCAGGTTTTCCAGCGTGTCATTTTGCGGATTGACCGCCCATACGATTTCGTCGAGTGACTTCAAGAGATCGTGAACGGCGTGGGAAATGGATAGCACACTTTGGCGGGATGAGGCTCCATCCTGCAGCGCCAGTTCGCTGACGTAGGAGATTCGGGTGAGCCGCGAGCCAATTTCATCGTGCATGTCGCGGGCGATCCTCATGCGTTCCCGTTCCATTGCCTCCTGATGGCTGAGGCGGGCGAGTTTCAGGCGCAGGCGGCGGTGAAAAAACAGCCGCGCCAGAGCGACGACGAGAGCCACCACCAGGGCCAACTCAAACGTGATGACCAGCGGGAGCCGCCAAAACGGAGGTGGCAGAATGAACGCCAGTTCCGCATTTTCCCGCCCCCAGGTGCCATCCGAATTACGGGCGCGCACGTGGAATTGATATTGGCCGAGGGGCAATCCATTGTATCGAACGTGACGCTCAGGGCCGCTATCCACCCAATCCTTGTCCAAATTATCCAGCTTGTGCTGAAATTGCACCTGGTCCGGGGAAACGAGACACGGTGTGGTGAAATCAATTTCCAGTGATCGCAAATTGGATGAAAGCCGGAGCGGTTGACCGGTGCGATTCTCAAAGCCGAAATGATTTTGCGCCGCGAGGGGTGCGCCATCGACAAGGATGTTTTCCAATTCCACGTTAAGCGGGGCGGCGACGGACTGAAAATCATGGGGATCCAACACACAAAGGCCGTTGGGCCCGGCAAACCACAGCCGGCCATCGCTGCCCTTCGCTGCCTGAGGCCATCCCGGGCGCGCTACCACCGGTGAACTGCGTTCAAAACGCTTTACGGTTTGCAACGCCGGTATCTGGCCGGGGTAAAACGCTTTCGCCGCGGGCGACAAAACGTGGATGCCTTGCCGGGTTTGAAACCAGAGGCGCCCGTCGTCATCGCTTAAGATGCCATACACTTCGTTATCGGGGAAACCGTGTTTATCATCCCACGCCACGACGCGTCCCTCTGCCGAAACGGCGAGGCCCTTCCCTTGGGTCCCGATCCACAAACGTCCGGCGGCGTCTTCATAAAGTGCCCGGATGGGAGCACCCGCCAGGGTGTTTCCCGAATCGACGCTGACGAAAGAATTATTTGTGAGCCGGCCCAGCCAGCCGTTTTCAGCTCCGACGATGATCGTGCCTGGTTGTTCGGCCAAAATGCAGGATATCGGGGAACCGGAAAGTCCCGACGTCCGGTCAAAGTGCTGAATACGGTCTTTCGAGATCCGATTGATGCTGCCGTCAGTCATCCCGGCCCACACGGTGCCATCCGGCTGCGCTGTTACTGCCAGAATCTCGTCATCGGACAATCCGTTTTCGGTCGTGAGGCGGGTGGCTAAACCATCTTTGAACCGGATTAAACCCAGGCCCGCCGTGCCGGCCCATAGCTCTCCATTGGCGCCGGCGGCCAGGGAAGTGATCAGGTCGATTGAATCCCGCCCATCCGACATTTTACTCCGCTCAAAATGTTCGCTCTGCCTGAAAAAGAGGCCTTCGTCCGTATAACCGGCCCAAATCCGGCCGTCTGGCGATGCGGCAACACAGTTGGCCATTTCCGACGGCAAGCCCGTGCTGACGTCCAGGGTCTGGACTCGTTGCGGTTCAAGAAGAACCAGGCCGCTGCTGAAAGTGCCCAGCCAGAGATCGCCTGCGGTGTCCTCAAGAATGGATTGGATATCACTGCCCAAACTGGCTTCGCGCACGGAGAGCGGACGAAACCTGCCGTCAGCGAATGAGAATAATCCCTGGCCGCTCGTGCCGATCCACAATTGACCGTCCCGGCCTTCGCAGGAACTCCAAATTCGCAAAGAAGTGGTATCGCCGCTGCGGAAATAATTGAAACGTTGGCCGTCGTTGAGGTTTACCAAATAGGTATCGCCAAATGCCCAAAGGTTGCCGTGCTGATCGTTGAACATTCCGATCATCTCGGGATTACGCCCGGCACTGTCGGTCTGTAATTCCAAGGGCGAAAGCACGCCGTTGGTGAATTGGCACATGCCGTCGCGCGTGGTGATCCAGGCTGCGGAAGGACCGGAAACGCGAATGCTCGAAATGATTTCACTGGGCAAACCCTGCGCTGCCGTCACGTGCAGCATATTGGTGCCGCGGAACCAGTCCATACCATTCGTGGTTCCAATCCATAGATCACCAGTGGAATCTCCGGCGATACAAGTGACCGCCGGACAATTAAAGCCATCCCGTTCATTCACTCTGGTGATGTTTCCCGAGGCCAGGCACCACAACCCGTCCTGGTGGGTTCCAATCCATAACTGCCCGAGGGTGTCTTCGAACAGAGCCGTGATTTCAACTGGTTGCTGGCCATCCGGGGAAAGATTCATCGGCCGGAATATCTGGCCATCAAACCGGACCAGACCTTTGGCGGTGCCAATCCAAAGGTAACCGTCCCGGGTCTGCAACAGGCATGTCACGGAATTGTTGGGCAGGCCGTTATCCACGGTCCAACTCGTAACGGTGTAGTCGCCCAGCCGTGAATCCGCGCGCAAAACCGCGGTCGACAGCAGCAATAATCCGACGGCCAGGCTCCAGCGGAGCACCAGCCATTCGAACCGGCTGCTTTTTGACGAGGGTCGCATGTTCAGAAAAGCTTCAAAAGCATTGGGCGGCTGTATTCAGCAAGGCTGATTTCTGCATTCCGGTTTCGGCCTCCGGCGATCTCGCGGGCCGGACGCTGTTGGATATGATTGTCATTGTAATTGCCATCAAAAACTTGGCCTTAGCAAGTAAATCTTTTATGAGAGCATGGTCGCGCGCAAATCTGAAGATTGCGGCTTTTATCTCCACGTGGTGTTTGCCTGGCGGGTTACGGTAAATCTGTCTATCCCCCTTAAATTGGGGGATTGTGCCATTGAATACTTAATCCCAGACTATGCCTAAAATGTGAAGATTTCGTATAATGAAAGAATCCAAGCTTTGTACCGGTTTATTCATAATTGAATTAATGGTTATCCTTGTTCCACCCGGACTTCAAGGTGGTTCTAAAACTTAGTTTCCATGGTTCGCCCTACTTTACTTATCCTGGCTGCCGGTATGGGCAGCCGTTACGGCGGCCTCAAACAGATTGACTCGGTCGGCCCCGACGGCGAGACGATTATGGATTATTCTATCCACGACGCGTTGCGCGCGGGCTTTGAAAAGTTCGTCTTTGTCATCCGGCGGGACATTGAAGAGTCATTCAGGCAAAGCATCGGAGCGCGCTTTGAGAAACGAATTTTGGTCCAATATGTCTTCCAGGAAATGAGCGAACCGCTCGCGGGGTTTTCGACGCCGCCAGGCCGCGCTAAACCATGGGGGACGGGACACGCCATTCTCATGGCGGATGGCATCGTTAATGAACCGTTTGCCGCGATTAACGCGGACGATTTCTACGGCGCGAATTCCTTTCGCGCGCTCGCGGAGCATTTGCGCCGGGACGGAGATGATTACGCCATGGTGGGTTTTAAATTGCGCAACACACTTTCCGAATTCGGGACCGTTGCGCGCGGCGTTTGCCGCACTGCGGAAGATGATTATTTGGAAAGCGTTACGGAACTGACCAGGATTGAAAGGAACGGGGCAGGAGCAAAATATATGGATGCCGCGGGGATGGTTCATGCTTTGAGCGGGCAGGAAACCGTTTCGATGAATTTTTGGGGATTTACACCCGCGGTGTTCCAACAGTTACGTGAACTGTTCATGATATTTCTGGGGAAAAGCCAGCAAGAGGAAAAATCAGAATTCTATATTCCGATGGCGGTTAATGAGCTTGTCCAGGCTAAACGGGCGCGCTGTAAGGTTCTGCGAACATCGGACTTGTGGTTTGGCGTTACTTATCGCGATGACCGGCCACGCACGGTTGAGAGCATCCGGCGGCTTATCGCACAGGGAGATTATCCCGAGAAACTTTGGACATGAGCCAGAAACACGATCTGCGTGCCGTCGTCCGGCGTTTTCAAATCGTCGGCGAATTTATTAACGCTGAGCCCTACGGCAGCGGGCATATCAACGATACGTACTGTGTGGTCTACGACCAGGCCGGCACATTGGTCCGGTACATTTTTCAGCGCATCAATCACAAAATTTTTAAGAATCCCCGGGCATTGATGGAAAACATTCATCGGGTGACGGCGCACTTGGGAACGAAATTTGCCGGCCAAGCCGACCATAGCCGCCGAACCTTGACGCTGATACCGACACGCGACAATGCTCCCATATATTTGGATGAGCAGGGCAACTATTGGCGCGCCTATTTATTTATCGAAAAGGCCAGGACGTACGACGCCGTCCAATCACCAAAACAAGCTTTCGAGAGCGGAAAAGCATTTGGAAATTTTCAAAAAATGCTCGCCGGTTTGCCGGCGCCACGTTTGCACGATACGATTCCTGATTTTCATCATACGCCAAAGCGCTTTGCAGCGCTGGAAAAGGCCATCGCCGAAGATGCGGTCAGGCGGGCCGGACTCGCGCAGGCAGAAATCGAATATGCCCTGAAACGCAAGCCCTTTACCGGCGCGCTGCTTGACGCCAAATTGCCTGAACGGGTGACTCACAACGACACAAAATTCAACAATGTCATGCTTGATGACGCCACAGGCGAAGGCATTTGCGTCATTGATCTTGATACGGTGATGCCTGGGTTGGTGCTTTACGATTTCGGCGATATGGTTCGTACCACAACAAGTCCGGCGAAAGAGGATGAAATTGATTTATCGAAAGTCACGATGCAATTTCCCATGTTCGAGGCGCTGGCGCGCGGCTATCTGGCCTCGGCCTCGGATTTTTTGACGAAGGAGGAGAAACGCTTCCTGGCGTTCTCCGGCAAGCTCATCACGTTTGAAATCGGCATCCGCTTTCTGGCCGATTTTCTCGCGGGAGACATATATTTCAAAGTGCATCGCGAAAATCACAACCTTGACCGATGCCGGACCCAATTCAAACTGGTTGAATCAATTGAGAAACAGGAAGACCGGATGAATGAGTTGATAGAAAGACTCTAAGATGCCAATGCTCGCTACCGGGTGAAAAACAGGTATTCAACACACGATCAATCTTTAAAAAATGAGATTGAATCAAAGACCTGAAAATCCATGCTTGTCCGGACATGAAATTCGACAGTTTGACAGCCGTCGCCAGATGATTTTACACTGGCGAGGTCGTGATGAAGCCAGCGCCCCAACAGCCCTCCGGCGGATCTGCCGATGAAGTATTGGTCGCCGTGAAGAAAAATCTTCCAGGCGCCGTAGCGGCGCTCTCGCCCCGTGAACGTGACGTGCTTGCGCTTATGAGCAAGGGTTGTGCGGACAAGGAAATCGCTTCATCGCTTGGCCTCAGTGTGTGGACGGTGCATGGATACGTCAAAAAGATCTTTGAGCGGCTTGGCGTCCATACCCGCACTGAGGCGGTGATTCGCGCGCAATTTCCCGAAGAAGGCAAATTCGAGCGTCTGCTATCCAGTCTTCGCGACGTAATTTACAGCGTCGATGTGAGGACTCAGGAATTTGCGTATTTGAGTCCGTCCTTTGAAAAAATCTTTGGATACACGGCCAAAGACATCCACGAGATGGGTGGACGCGAGACTTTTCTTCGCAACGTGATTAAGCGAGGATTATTTTCTGAACAGCAGGAAATATTAAAAGAGTTGAAGCTTGGCAAGACCATCAAAAAAAACCGCCATGTCGCCTGGTGGCGTTGCAAAAATGGCTCGAGCGTCTGCATCGAGGATCACTGGTCGGCAACTTATGAGGCGGGATTACTAATCAGCACCGACGGTGTCCTGCGGGACATTACCAGGCAAAAAAAGTTGGAACTGGAGTTGGAGCGCGTTTATAGAAAATATGTGAAACAAACACCGCCAAAACGTGTTTCATAAACCATCGAGCGCCCAACGGGTGTCGGTGTGACTTGATGGGAGGGCATGATTGAGTTTACTGCGGGCTTGCCGATAGTTGATCCTGCCGATTGCCTGATTGCGACGGTTTATTTATTCAAAAGAACTGAAGGCGCGAAATGACATTTTCCCCCTATTCAGGGGGATAGACGGAGTTCGGATCTCATCCTATATTTTAGCTGCCTTGAAAATAGTTCAGGAACCTATAGTTGATTGACGCGATTATGAATCGAATAAAACAGAATGGGCCATCCATGCAACAAGAATATGTATTTTCCAAATTCCGGCAGGTTTCCATTCGTCGCGCTTTTACCTTGATCGAGCTGTTGGTGGTGATTGCTATAATTGCCATTCTTGCTGCTATTCTGCTTCCGGTGTTGGCTAAAGCTAAAAACAGGGCTTTGATTGTTACTGACGTCAATAACCTCCATCAATTCGGCCTCATGTGCACGATGTATGCGATTGACAACAACGATTGGCTCCCGCCCGGCGCATATGATAACGCCCATTTCCCGGCCACGAGTTATACGAATATTTTAAATGAGGGAATCTCGAGCAACGCATTGGCCTGTGTCTGCATCCAGTTATATCCGGGAGGAGCGTATCCAAAGCTGCTAAACAAACCAATTGGGCAGATGCCGACAGGAAACAATCCTCCATGGGTTTATATCGGGTGGGATTATTGGCCAGGCACACAGTCTCCGTACGTTCCACCAATCTACGGTCAAAATTTCAATTCAAGCCAGTACATTCGCCCTACAAAATTGTCCGGACTGTTGCCCTCGCCGAGTTCGCATACCCTGGCTGATTGTATGCATTGGGGAGGGCAGGGGGCAACCGGCGCGTACATGCCTCATCTCGACGGCGGAGCGACCGGAAAGAGTCTCTCTGTGTCGCAAGGGGGAGTGGGGATCCCGGTGATTCCAGAGGGTTTGGGGGTGGCTGAATTGGACGGTTCGGCGGGGTGGATCGGATACAGAAATCTCGCCCCGCTCACCAATGCGACTGATATTTATTTATACGAACCCAATTAGACCGGCTCTTTGAGTTCCGGGTTCTACTGAGTTTCCGGCGACCATTGGTCGCCTTTTTCGTTGAATGGCGTGATGCGAACCCAATCCACTTCCAGTTCCTGGGTGTCAAAGTCCGGCTTGCCCGTCCAGGTTGGGAACCAAATGCCTAAAGTAAGCTGGCCCCCAATGGTGGGAACGTGGGTGTAATTGGTCTGGTAACAAAAATCGTCTATATAATATTCTACCCGTTGGGATCCGAAGCTTGAATTGCCCGTATGCCAGTCAAATCTGAATGTGTGGAATTGCCCGTCATTCATGGCTTTGCCGAGGTCATCGAATTTGTCCGTGTATTCTCCGCTGTTGATTCCCACCCAATTGTTAAACCGCGCGTGCCGGTAGGATATCTCCGACTGCATCTTGAGGGCAGTGGGGGTTTCAATATCAATCTCTTCATTTCGGATAAGCCCGCCCTCGACGGGATCGAGGCTGGCAGCATTTGCCAGGGTGGTGAATATCGGTGATTTCAAATTAAAATCATTCGACAAAATCATTTGTTCGGGACCGGTCAAGTTGCGAAAGGTTTCGGTCGTATGGTAATTACCATTGGTGGCAGGTGACAGGTAGGGCGGGCGACCGGCATTGGTGCTGGTTAGGTCGGCGATGAGGCTATTGGCCTCGTCTATGGTCAACCCAACCTTCTGCAAATCATTAGTGGTCAGGCCGCCAATTTTTTGCAGTTGAGCAAAGAGCGGATCTCCGGAGTAGGTTTCTTCGTAATGATAGGTCCAGATCGCCGAACAGGGACCGGGGAGTGTTGGTAATTTGATACGCGCTTCGAACCGGCCGGAATCGTAATAATTTGTGGTGACAATCGCCGCGCCTACGCGCGTGATGCGGGCGATGCGCCGGCCTTTTTTGTCAACGCCATGGACCGGGCCGGTGTAGTCATCGCCATGTGCTATCAGATGCAAAAAGCCATTGGAAACGACAACATCGTCGGGCACAACACCGCCGTTGCTTTTTCCCCAGGCGCTTTTCATTATCTTCCAATGGGACAGATCCAGTTGCGTGCCATTGAAATCGTCAAAGAACGGTGTTTGGGTATTTTGCGCCAATGCGGAACCCGGCAGAATGATACCAGCCAGGCACATGAAGGTTTGCCACGTTTTCATGAGTTAAGTGAGTTGATTATTTCGAAACGGAAGTGAGTGGTTCCGGCGGATTGCCGAGGGCATCCACACGCGAATAGAAAGCCGTAACTGTCGTAGAACGGGGGCCGCCCCAAACGCGCTCGGCCAATACCTGCAGCGGTCGCCGTGCCCAATTATCAAGCCACGCGTCCGATTCTGATTCCACATTGTCCGACCAGCGGCAGAGTTGAAATCCCATCAGTTTGGGGTCGGAAGGCATGTTCCACAGTTCGTAGATGCGCTTTGAGTCAACATAGCCGTATTGCCCCAAAGACGTTCCGCCATCACCGGGGGACACATAAAGCGCATCCGGCCCGTCTTCCGGAGAATCAATGACTTTCCATCCATTCGTGGTGAAATGGTCGGGGGCAGCGGTCCAGACGTTGATGATAATATCCTTATTGGGTTGAAGATCGGGTGATTGCTTGTAGTCCCACCAATTCCAGAGTTGCATGGTTTTTCCATACGACCTCACTTGTGCGTCGACTTCGTTGATCCATTCGACAAATACATCGGTGGGTTTGGCGTATCCCTTTTTCTTCATGTAGTCCACCAATTCGGGGCATTGCCATTGCTTGTTTTCAAATTCCCATTCATCACAACCAATATGAAAATAAGGGCCGTCGAACTCGGGAATAAATTCATCGAGTAATGATTTGATCCAGGCCCGGACTTCCGGCCGTGTGATGTCCAGCATCCAGCCGCCGTTTTTGGAACCGGCCCAATGACCGGTGTCCATCGAATCACACGTGAACCGAAGTTTCGGATCGTAATCTGTCATAGCCTTCGCATGCGCGGGCAGGTCGATTTCCGGCACGATGGTGATGTGATAACGTTTTGCGACGTCCTGCAGTTGGCGAATATCTTCTTTGGAGTAGGCGGGAGAGGTGGCCAGGCCAGGATAGGTCTTGCTCACGAGCCGAAATCCATCCCAATCGGTGAAATGCAGATGGAGCATGTTCATCTTGTACCAGGCCATTTCTCTTATTTGGTTTTCCAAGTAATTCATTTGATAATAACGACGACCCACATCAATCATCTGGCCTCGATATCCGCAGAGCGGGGAATCGCATGCCGTTCCGCGCGGAATTGTCGAGTGAGCCGCGTCGAGCGCGATAATTTGTAACAGTGTTTGGGTTCCGTAAAAGACTCCAGTGTCGGTATTTGCGCGGATGGTAGCGGCCTTGCCGACTTGAAGAAGATATCCTTCGTCGCCAATGTCTCTATCTGAATTATCCAGCGTCAAAAACAAGTCTCCCGCTTTAGGTTTGGATTTGAGAACGACTCTATGATCGTCTCCGGTGATTTGCTTTAGATCATTCTTTAAAAGTGAGGCTGTTTCGACCAGTTGGTTGTGGTATTTGCGGTCGACGATGATCGGTGCGTTTCTGGAAAATGTGAATTCGCCTTCATCACCGGCCCAGGCGCGAAGGCTGGGAACGGTAGCCGGCGCGTGGTTTTGACTGGCGTCAATGGGGAGAGCCGAGATTTGGGGAAGTGCGATGATAATGGCCAGCCAAAAGATGACGCGCAGCCTCATTGGTTTGATTCCGGTTTGATTCATAGACAGGCCTTTATAATATAAATTGGCCATGACTTTTTCCATCCCCCTGTATAGGGGAATGAGAAAAAAGCGCATGGCTGCTTCGATTCGATTATGAAGGCCAGGGTTTTCAAAAATGCCTTTGACGTAGTCGTCCGTTCTCCAAACACTTATGTCCAGGGCCGCCGCAATTACCCTGTCGGTACGGCCTTTGTTCAAGAGAGCGAACACATCACACTCATGGGACGCGAGTGTAGCCTGCGCCGAATGACTTCCATGCCACCAAATAAGTGGTTCTCCCCCAGTGTACTTGAACAATCCCTTGAAAGAAATCCCCCTAAAGTAGGGGGATTGTATTAAGTGAGTAATCCAAGCATAGTCGAGCTGGAGTTGTTGTTTATCTGTGGCAATTGATTTGATAAGAAGTTTATGAATCTATTTCTGAAAATTCCCGCGCCGGCGTTTGAGATAATATCTGAAAGAGGAGCCAAGCGGATGGGATCGGAACCTTTCGTGATTGAATGTCACGAATTATCCGGCTTTGATACGGGCAGCCTCGAAGATGTTCGCCGGGCATTTGAACGCGCCACGCCTTGCTTCCTCCGTCAGGCCTGGTTGGAACGCGAGGAGGCTGATTTTGCTTCAGCGGTTGTGAGAACCGGTTGGCGAAATGCGTCGCTGCTCGTGTTTGCTGAATTGACCGACTTCGATATTTTTAACAAGGCAACCCAATTTAAACAGCGGCTTTGGGAGCTTGGTGATGCCTTTGAAATTTTTTTACAGCCAGTCGATCAGGGAGCTTACATAGAGCTTCAAGTGTCGCCGGAAAACCAGCAGTTGTTGTTGAGATACCCGCATGTCGGAGCCCTTGGAAATGCCCCGGATAACGCCTCAATTGAGAGTGTGGTGGTCCACGATAAGGTATTTAATTCGAGTACCTGGGTGCGGTCGCAGGAGCAGCGATGGTTCGTCTTTGCGGAAATATCGGCTGTATTGATGCACCGCAAAGCCGGGTCGCTATCCGGCGAGCAGTGGCGTTTTTCATTTAGCCGTTACGACTACACTCGCGGGCGTAAAGAGCCGGTGATATCCTCGACCTCGCCCCATGCGCAGCCCAATTTTCATCGTCAGCAGGAATGGGGGACAATTAGTTTTTCAACAGGCGGCTAATTACTCCCCCCATTCAGGGGGATTGTGGCTTTTTGATAAATCCGCTACAAAGGAGGTGTTATTTATGAAAATAAAACCCAGTAGCAAACCTCTGAAACAAACTATTCTCGCCGTTCCCGCTGCGGCCTTGATGCTCGGAGCCAGTCACGCCGGCACGGTTGGTATCAATTACACGGCAGATTTCGGCCTGTATGCTGCGAACGGAAATGGTTCCAATTACGGGACCGGTTATGGCTATTTTGTCTATGGCTATCAAACGACGGGGTTTAATGTCACGGGTACAGCTTTTGGTGTCCCGGCCAGCGAATGGGCAAACATCCCGCTTTCCAGCAATCTTTTCTCCACTAATGCTCCGACGAGCTTTACCAATAGTGTTGGAGCAATGAACATTATTACTACCGGGTGGGCGGTGCAGGGTACCGGCATAGGAAATACCAACTTTTCTTATGCCACTTATTATAGCTGGTTTGAGACTGCCGGAGTTCAGCCCGGCAACGATGAGGTAACGTGGGCTTATTTGGACGATAGGGCCCAATATTCAGCCACTAGTCCACTCCCTTATTTGCCATGGAACGTGCAGGTCTCCGGGTTGCATGCGGCCTATCCCAATGGCTACACAATTCAAACCATTGGTTATCCCTGGATTTTTGATGCCAGCCGGATTCCCTCGGCGCCCGAAGTGAATATCAGTGATGGGACGACTTTCACCAATAAGCTGGCTTATACCGATTTGGGCGCGCGTCAGGGGGCGTGGGGCCAGGATATTTCACACGCCGGGCTGAGTTCGGTCAGCCCGGTTATGACAGCCGACGTCGTCAATATTTTTGGCGATGCGCCGTTTAACTCCACCACGCCGCCGAGTGGTGACCCGAGGATTCATTCGACTCTCTGCGGCTTCATCATTGCCGACGCGGCAGTATCACAATCATTGGTTCTTTCGATTGTTGGGAACACTCTTGTCTGGTCATCTGGCACGCTGCAAAGTTCGCCGGTGCTTGGGCCGGGTGCGGTGTGGACAACGGTGCCCAATGCCGCTTCGCCCTATCAATTCCTGCCATCGGCAGCGCCATCCCGGTTTTATCGGTTGACTGGCAGCCAATAGCTTATCACTTCTATTGATTTCAAAATGCGCGGCTGGAAATTATATTTCCGGGCGCTTTCTTTGATGAGCCGTTTTTTGGCTCAAATGTTTCGCGGGCACGAGACTTATGTCTGAACGCACAATTCATTGTTATCATAGAATTGAAATGTTATGATGTCGCCTCCGACTTTCGGGGTTCGTCTGTCTTTGGTCGTCACGTCTGTTCTTGCGGCTTTTTTTATATGTAATTCCACAGCAAGGGCGACAGGCAGCCCGGTTATAGTGATAACGAACATACCCGCATACGGGACCTATGGGTCCGGGTGCTTTATCAGTGGTTACGTGGCCAACGTTAACGCGGCCACCAATTGCCTGCTTGTGTCCGATTATTGGCCAAACGAGAATCCCAATCCGTCATACGACGCAAAATTATCACCCTGGGGTTGGTTCAGCCGGCCGACCTTTGCCCATCCGTTGACTCTGATTCAGCCCGATGGCAGTTGGTCCTGCAACATGCCCAGTAACTTTGACCAATACGCGACCGAATACGCCGTCATGCTGGTGCCCACCAATTTCAACCAGCCGGTCGTCAATGCCCAGGGCGGATTGCCGCTGGCTGATATTAACGCGTCGGAAGCGATCGTCTATGCTGACCGGGTGGATACCCATCGTCGGCAAATCAACTGGGCCGGTTACGGTTGGTGGGTGAAGACCGCGGGATCTGATGGGAATGAATTTCTCGGCCCAACTGGCCCCGGTCCGAACTATTACTCCGACAGCACCAATAATGCCTGGGTTGATGCTCAAGGCCTATTACATCTGCAGATTACTCATACCAACCGTTTGTGGGAGTGCGTGGAATTGTTTAGCGACGAGAGTTTTGGCTATGGACAGTATCGATGCACTCTCAACTCAAACATCAGCAATCTGGATGCGAACGTAATTTTTTCAATGTTCACCTGGAGCGATGATACCGACTATTATGATCGCGAAATAGACTTGGAGGTGTCTCGATGGAATTATGCGTTCGGCTCCAACAATGTGGAAGACTATGCTATTTCGCCATACAACAACGGCCAAACTCTTCGCTTTGGCTTGCCTCCAGGGGTCACCAATTCCACGCATATTTTCACCTGGACGTCCAGCAATGTTGTTTTTCAAACGTTGAATGGCGATTACTCTTCATCGCCGTCGCCGGCCAATATCCTGGAAGGCTGGACTTGCGCAACGCCGCCCATTCCGCCACCAGGCGGCGAGAACGTCCTGTTAATTCTATGGCTTTATAACGGCGGAGCGCCTTTGAGTGGCAATCCGGTGGAAGTGACGTTGTCGGATTTTGAATTTGTTCCCTTGGGAACGCCGCAGCCTGCTTTGTTGACTCAGCCCTCGTGGCTTTCCAATAACCAATTTCAATTCGGCATCGAAGGTGTGCCGCAGGCGCATTACCAGATACTATCGTCTTCAAACTTGCTGAAATGGTCAACGAACGGTCCCGTCATCAGGGCTGCCAACGGCATATATTCCAGTTCATCCTTGCCCGCCACGTTTCAATTTACCGACACAAATCCGGCGCCTTTCACGCCCAGCTTTTATCGTGTCGTCACGAAGCCCTGATGCGTTTTTCAATCTGGCGGGTTGGCGCGATAAATTTAAGTGCGTTTGTTGTCCAATTTTAGACAATGTCTGACGATGCACGGTGACCTGGCTCAATTAAAACGTTCGCCACGCGATGTCGCCCTTTGGAACAAGGCGCAAAAACAATTGCTTGGGGGCCAGCAGAAACCCGCGCTGGAGAGCTATCGAAAATTGACCAGGCGTTTTCCCGCCGTTCCGGAATTATGGTATGAACTTGGCAATGTGGCGATGGGCGGATTGGATTTTAATTTGGCAAATCAAGCCTATCGCCGCGCCCTCGAACTGGCTCCAGCCAATCCCGGTTTGCTCGGAATGATTGGCCGTCAATATCAATCTCTCCGGCAATTGGACGACGCGCGCGCCTGTTATGAACGCGCCGTGGCCGTTGACCCGGATTCTGTGGATGCGCGTATCAATCTGGCCGTCTGGTTCGAAAAAGAACGCAGATTGGATGAAGCCTGGGAATGTGTCGAAGTCTGCCTGGCCAGGCATCCCGGCGATGACCAGGGACGTTACTTTCGCGCGCTCCTTCTGCACCGCCAGAAAAAAAACGCCGAGGCTGAAACCGCTTTGCGCGATTTAATCAAAGACGGCCCAAAGTATCCTTACGTAAAATACGCCGCGCCGCACTTGCTGGGCGTAGTGCTTGACGAATTGGGCCAATATTCCGAAGCCATGCGTTGGTTGCTGGAATCGAAGGCGCGAGTTCGGCAACTGACGGATACGGCTTTGTTGGAGCGCGGATTTGACTCGGCAGATCGTAAGCGCCGCGACCTATTGGCATGCCTCACGCCCGAAACTATTCGGCGTTGGCGGCAGAAGATGCCGGTTTCAGAGATTCCTTATCAGATCGCGTTTCTCGGAGGCCATCCGCGGAGCGGCACCACTCTGTTGGAACAAATTTTGGACGCGCATCCCGGCGTGCTGGCATTTGATGAACCTGTGTCTTTGAATCAGGAAATCATCCGCAATATTCCAAGCCCGCAGTCGGGCGACGCTCAACTGCGCGATTTGGACGGGATTTCATCCTTTCGCGTTAGAGAATGGCGGCAACGCTATGTCAAAAGCTTGCTCCGCGAAATCGACGGCGCCCCCTCAGCGCGGATACTGCTGGATAAAAACCCATCGCCGACAATGCTGCTTCCCGCGTGGTTGCGGATATTCCCGGAATTGAAAGTGATCATCGCATTGCGCGACCCGCGCGATGTCATCATCAGTTGCTTTTTCCTGAATATCATGCTTAACGAGACGAACGCCAATTTTTTAAGTCTGGAGCGTACTGTGAAGCACTATTCCGACTTGATGGATGTCTGGCTGCGGATGCGAGAATTGGGCGGCTTTGATTGGGTGGAAACCCGCTACGAGGATATCGTCAATAATTTGGAAGCAGAAGGACGCAAAGCCACTGAATTTCTTGGGTTGTCATGGCATCCGGACCAGGCGCGATACCAGGAAACCGCGCGACGGAAATTTCTTTTTGCGCCGACATACCACGATGTGACCCAACCAATCTATCGCGGAGCGATGGGACGATGGAAAAACTATGCCGAGGTTCTGGAACCAATCCAGGCGCGATTGGCTCCTTATTGCCGGGCATTCGGCTATCCGGTATCTTGACTGCCGAATTCCACAGTCGCCCCATGCCGTCGTTTTTTAAAACTGGCGGAGAGAGGGGGATTCGAACCCCCGATAGCTTTTGGCTATTCACGCTTTCCAGGCGTGCGCGTTAAACCACTCTGCCATCTCTCCATGCCAAGATTCAGCCATATTATTCAGGTGAAATGGGGTCGGGGCAAGCGGATTCGGCTTGGCGCCGGATAATTGGCACGACCTTCGCTAATTTATGGCATGCCTTTGGAGGTCAGTGGGTATGATATTGCAATCCGCCTGTTATTGACGGTAATGGCCGGCGCGTTGATCGGGATGAACCGTGAAGAGCACGGGCAGGCTGCCGGATTGCGAACTACTCTATTGGTTTGCCTGGCGGCTTCGGTCTCGATGATTCAGGTCAATCTCCTGCTGGACATCAGTGGGAAGGGTCAAAGCTCCTTTGCAGTAATGGATTTAATGCGGTTGCCGCTCGGCATCCTCTCGGGCATGGGATTCATCGGTGGTGGAGTTATCCTGCGCAAAGGGAGCATTGTGCGCGGCGTGACCACGGCCGCAACGCTATGGTTTGTCACGGTCATGGGACTTTGTTTTGGCGGCGGCCAAATTGGCCTGGGATTGGGCGCGCTGGGCCTGGGGCTGATGGTACTAATCGGGTTGAAACAATTGGAAAAACATTTGAAACAAAGCCGGCAGGCAACGCTTACTCTGGTGGCAGGACCAGTTCCCCCTTCCGATACCGAATTGACCCGCGCCATCCTTGATGCCGGTTATAAAATTGCTTCGTCCTCAGTCGTTATCGGAGAAAACGCCGCGCTCAGGGAGATGAGTTGCGAAGTCAGCTGGCACGCCCGCCACGGCGATCCCACCCAGCCGGTGACATTCTTAAAGGAACTCGGAACCCGCTTCGCCCTCGCGAGAATTGATTGGTGTGTCGGCGATAAGATGCCTGGATAGATGGATTGTCGGATTAGTGGATAAATGGAAAAAGCGCGCGGCGTGCCGCGCGCAGGTTCTTCCCCACCAATCCATTAATCCAATCCCCATTTAGCTCAACCCCGCCTCGTCCGGGCGGCTTTTTTCCCGGCGGCGGACAATCGTGCAGAGCCCTTTGTTCGAACGGCTTTGCGCGCGGACACGGAACGCTCGGACGCTGTCTTGCGCCGGGCTGCCGCGCGGACCTGACGCGAGATTGCCGCCGTGGAGGCGGATCCGCGCCCTTCGTGTTTCAAGATCGCGAAGACGATGCGGCCCCGGAGCGCCGAGGCCGTATGCCCCGGATTCTTCTGTCCTTTTTTATAGTCGCGTTCAGCTTGTCGCCGCACTTTTGGGGAGGAATGTCCAGGGGCGGGCGGCGCTAATTTGACTCCAGCGCGGCGCGCTTTGGACAAACCTATGGCAATGGCTTGTTTCGACGAGCGCGCGCCGTGTTTCCCTTTGCGAATATGGTGAAATTCTTCGCGCACAAATTCTCCGGCCTGGGTGGACGGGGCTTTACCCTGACGTTTGTCTTTGCGCGCCCGTTTGATCGTTTCTTCTTCAGGCATGAAGATTTTTTAGCCCAATTCATGCCAACGCGATTTACGATTTACGATTTACGATTTACGCGATTTCTTCCAATTGCGGATTCGACGCATCAACAAAAGGCGCAGAGTGATACAAAGAGGCTGTCCATTCGCCATTCCGCATTCGGCCATGGTGACTGTTCGTGGCGCCTACGGTAGCATCTTCGTCGAATAAGTGCAGAATGCAACGAACCATGCAAATATTAAGACGGCAGGTTTTGCTTCAACTTCAAGACTGGCTCGAAGTAGTCGCCGTTTTTCTCAACGCGTTTAAGAACTTCTTCGGGTCCAAATGCAAGTGTCGTTCCATGGGTCTTTTTTTCAGCCTTTTCGACTTC
>DASXFM010000397.1:0-10812 GCA_036489615.1 Verrucomicrobiia bacterium
GCATGCCAGTCCCGATTTCCGTCAGGGAGTGATCCTGGATACTGACGGCACTTATACTCTGGTTATCTGGCTGGTTCTGAATTCCACCTCTGAACAAAAGTTTGAAATAAGTGGCGCCCGGCCAAACCATCTCAATCAAAATGATCTATCGCAAAACTAAGTTGAAAATCGAAACCGTGAGGTTGAAAGGCCTGGCCGCCGGCTTCTTTCTTTTTTTGTTAACGACTTCCGGTTTTTGCCAAAATAATTTCGGCGCTTATTACACCACCGTGAACACCGGGAAAAAATGGGAAGCCTATTCCCGGACGGGTGATTACGCGGATATCGTCGTGCGGGTTCCCCGCGCCGGAGGCGAACTGGTATTTTGGCGGGGCAACAGCTATTTACCCTATTGGAAGACCGGGAAAGGCCAGTGGAACCTGGCCGAGATCGTGCCGCGCACCGGAGACGGGACCGAGCCAATGCCTGACCGGGTCAATGTCTTTTCGCACGTGGCCGTCATCACCAATACGCCTTCGCTGGTCGTGGTGCAATGGAGATACTTGGCTAGTTTCACGGCAGGCAACCCGTCCGGCCACCTGGACCCGGACAATTTTGTGGATGAGGTGTTTACCATTTGGCCGGATGGCCGGGTCCAACGGGTTGTTAAAATGGGAACCAAAGAGATCGCCGCCTGGGAGGATCCCTTAAACCAGACGACGCAGATGTTGCAACTGACCACGAATGAAGTGGCGGAGGTCAATCGGACCAATCCCGGGCATTCCGTATCGGAAAAGCGGATCAAAGGTAACGCCCTGAAAGGGCCGCCGGTGGTGTCGCCAGTATTATGGTTTAAATTTGACGAAGGGATGGGAGACAGTACGGAAGAAAGCGTAACCAAAACCAGTATGCCGGTTCCCGGGCCAAAAGTTTATTGGAAGAAAGGAATTTCCGGAACGGCGTTGGAGTTTGACGGTTACAACACAGCGGTGGCGCTGCCGGCAACCCAGGCGCCCGCGGTGGGCGGAGGCAGTATCAGCCTGGAAGCATGGTTTGCGTTGGGAGCCTATCCCTGGAACTGGGCGCCATTAGTGCAACAGGGAGATGATGCCGGTTATTTTCTGGGACTAGATAGCCATGGATACCCGGGCTTTGGAGTGGAGGTGGACGGGAAATATGAACTGTTAAGCGTGACCAATCAGCCACCCTATACAGACCCCAATCATCTCGCCGTTTTTAAGTGGTACGACTTGGCCGGCACTTATGACCAGAGCGATGGGATGATGCGGTTGTACATCGACGGGAGAGAGGTAGCCAGCAAAGAAGTTGGACGAGGCGGGGTCGAAACAACCAACACCGAGGTACGAGTGGGTAAGGCGGGAATTCTACGGGCGCCGACCGATGGGACGCATGACACGCTACCGAGCAATTTTGCGATAGACGGGCTGATTGACGAGGTAAGGGTTTACAACGTGGCTTTGAGCCAGCAACAAGTGGCTCAATCGTACATGAACTTTAATCCGAAGCCGGCGATCGTGAAGGCCCCGGATATGCAGCGGCGGCGGTTTCCGATTCCTGACACCGGAGGGAAATTCGGAGCGATTTATGCCAATCTGCCCTATTATGAGACCTGGGAAAACCTTTTCCGCTTTGGCCAGTATCCCGACGTCGTCGTGGGCTTTGATAACTCACCGACGAAATTTATTTTTTGGCGGGGCGTCAGCTTCATTCCGATGATGGTGAACGAGTCGAACCAATGGTTCACGGAGGAATTTAATGAAACCGGCGGCAGGCCCGATGCGCCGGGAGATTGCGAACCCATGTCGGACAAAGCCTGCTACGACTCGCACGTGAGAATCCTGGAAAATACTCCAGCTCGAGCGGTGGTCCATTGGCGTTATTGGTTGTCAAACCCCGATCATCACTGGGCCTTTTACAATCCAGAAACAGGTTGGGGTGATATTTGTGATTGGTATTTCTATATTTATCCCGATGGGGTGGCGACGGTGGATATGTTTCATTACACTTCAAAGCTCAACAAAAAGATCGAGTGGGATGAGCAAATAACTGTCTTCAGCCCCGGGCAGCACCCCGAAAGTGTCATTAGCAAGACTCCAGTAATGACATTGGTGAATAATGCCGGGAAAGCCTCAGATTATGATTGGAACCCCAATCCACCCAGCCCGCAATATGCGGGGAACTGCATTCAAATGATTCATTTCACTGGAAAATATAGTCCATTTGCGATCCAGGATTTTACGGGCGGCGACATTTATAGCGGTGAACGCACCTGGTACTCGGTCTTCCCCACCTGGAACCATTGGCCCATTTCCCAAATCGACTCCTCCGGGCGGAATGCCAGCTTTCCCGACCGGGCGGCGCATAGCTCAATCTCGCATTTGTTTTGGCCAATGTACTCGGAACAACGCGGCGATATTCCTTTTCAAGAGAAAGTCTTTATGGAGGGCATGAGCGATCTGCCGGCAGTTTCGCTGACCAACCTGGCTACGTCCTGGCTAAATGCCCCGACGGTGACCAATATTTTAGGAGGTGTCGGCGGAGGTTATAACCAGTCTCACAGAGCTTATGACTTAACCTATGGTGCAACGCCGCTGTCTTTTCAAATCGCCGCTTCCGCCAGCAACCCCATACATAATCTGTGTTTCGAAATCAGGAATTGGCCAGACAGGACGGCCATCGCCGATCTTAAGATCAACGGCATTTCACAAACACCCGGACCGAATTTTCGGCAAGGGGTTAGCATCGATACCAATGGAACTTATACCCTGATTGTGTGGATCGGCCTTTCAGCGATGTCGTCTCAGGATTTTGAGATCACTGAAATGAAAACCAGCTCGCCACAAAGATTATGATAACAGGCGTCCGGGCGGCGATGTGTCGGTGGGGCGCGATCCGGAGCGAAAATTCATTTAACTTTTGCATTGATTGATGTACCTCGATTCCCATCAACATTTTTGGCATTACCATCCGGCCCACCAGGTTTGGATGACCGACCAGATGAATGAATTGCGCCGCGACTATCTGCCCGATGAATTGGAGCCTCTGCTCGCGGCGATTCAGTTCGGCGGCACAATCGCCGTGCAGGCCCGGCAAGCACTCGAAGAGACTGAATGGCTGCTTCAGTTATCGGCCAGATACGAAATCATCAAAGGTGTCGTGGGTTGGGTGGATCTACAGTCGCCTGTACTCAGGGAGCAACTCGAGAGCTTCGCAAAAAATCCGAAACTGGTTGGCGTGCGGCATGTGGTTCACGATGAACCTGACGACCAGTTCATGCTTTTGCCGGCCTTTCGCCGCGGCATCGCGCAACTTAAAGACTTCGGACTGACTTACGACCTGCTTCTGTTTCCGAAACACCTGCCGGTCGCCGTGAAATTAGCCGCGGAGTTTCCCGGGCAACCCTTTGTGCTGGATCACCTCGCTAAGCCTGCTATTCGGGATGGCCAAATTTTACCGTGGGCAGAAGATCTCAAGAGGCTGGCAGAATTTCCCAATGTTTTCTGCAAGCTTTCCGGCATGGTAACAGAAGCCAAATGGAAGCATTGGCAGGCAAGGGATTTTCATCGCTATCTGGATATTGTTCTGCAAGCGTTCGGCGCGGAGCGAGTGATGATCGGCTCCGATTGGCCGGTTTGCACTTTGTCGGGCGACTATGAATCCACGATGCGCATTGTCATTGATTACGTGGGCTGGCTTCCGTCCGAGATGCGCGAGGCTATTCTCGGTGGCAACTGCGCCCGTTTCTATGGCTTGGATTCTACAATTTCAGAAAAAACACCAACCTCATGAGCAAGACAATGCTGGCTGCCATCCTTCATCGGGCGAAGGAAATCCATTTAGAGCTTACTGCCCAGCCGGAATTATCCGCAGGCATGGTGTTGTTGCGGGTGCGTCGCGCCGGCATCTGCGGATCAGACTTACACTACTTTGAACACGGTTATTGCGCGGCCTTTGTTCCGACGCGCCCGTTTATTCTTGGTCATGAATTCACGGCGGAGGTGGTGGCTGTGGCCGATGGTGTCGATTCGGTAAAGGTTGGTGCGCGGGTCACGGCCAATCCGGCGCGTTCGTGCGGCTTTTGCAAATATTGCAAAGTCGGCCGGCCTAATCTTTGCCGCAAAGTCATCATGCTGGGCAGCGCCAGCACCCGGCCGCCCACGGACGGTGCGTTTGCAGAATTTGTGACAGTGCGAGCGGATCAATGTCACGTTCTGCCGCTAGAAATGGATGATGCCATCGGGGCGATGATCGAGCCTTTTGCGGTGGCCTTGCATGCGGTCAAACGCGCCGGGAACATCTCGGGCAGACGTGTTCTCGTAGCCGGCGGCGGACCGATTGGCTTGCTGGTGGCGATGACGGCGCGGACATTCGGCGCTGCTCCGGTAGTGTTGAGCGACATTGTGGCGACGCGACGCGAGACGGCGCTTCAGTTGGGCGCGGATGTCGCCCTCGATCCTTCGGCAAAAGACCTGGCTGAACAGATTCGCGAAATTGCCGGAGACGGATTTGATTTCGTCTTCGAGGCCTCGGGTGCACGTCCTGCGTTGCGGCAGGCTTTTGATCTCGTAAGTCCCGGTGGAACCATCGTGCAAATCGGCACGCCGGGTACGGAAGATGTTCCGCTGCCGGTGAATCTGCTGATGAATCGCGAGATCAATTTTGTTGGCTCAATGCGTTACGGCGATGTGTTTGACGAGGCCATCCGGCTGATCACGGCGAAACGGATCGATTTGCGACCGCTCCTCACCGACGTATTGCCGCTCGCAGATGCTAGCCGGGCGTTGTATTTGGCGGCGGACAAAAAACTGGCTTTGAAGGTGCAGCTGGAAATTTCGAAGACCTGAATCCTATGAATATATCCATGATTGACGCGGCGGTCATCGCCATCTATTTGATCGGCATCACGGCGTTTGGCATCTGGGTCGGCTACCGCCGCAATGCCAGCTCAGAGCAATATTTCCTGGCCAACCGTTCGCTCGGCTGGTTTACCGTGGGCGCTGCGGTATTCACATCCAACATCTCCACCATCCATCTGGTGGGACTGGCGGCGGGCGGCGCCAAGAATGGCATGGTCATCGGTAACTTTGAATGGATGGCCTGCTTTTTATTAATTGTTCTGGCCTTAATGTTCGTGCCTTTTTACGTCAGTTCTAAAGTCCATACTCTGCCAGAATTCATGGAGCGTCGATATTGCCAGTCCGCGCGGACTTTTTTAGTAGTCATTGCGCTGCTAAGTGCGCTGCTGATCGACATTGGCATCAGTCTGTATGCCGGTGCCGTGCTCTTTCAAAGTTTTCTTGGCGTACCGATGATGGTCACGATCATTGTGCTTTCGCTTTTTACCGTCACCTATACCGCACTGGGCGGGTTGAAGGCGGTGGTGATGACTGAGAATGTCCAGATCTGGTTGTTATTGGGCGGGAGCACCCTGGTAACGGTGTTGGGATGGCACGCCTTGCGTTTGGTGGGAGTGCATGACGTGACCAGTTTCAAAGCGGCGGCGGCGCCAGGACAGTTGAGCATGCTCCGTCCGGTCGTGAATTCAGAGGGACATCTGGGAGAATATTCGTGGCTGGGGGTCCTGCTGGGCTACCCGGTTCTAGGGATCTGGTATTGGTGTTTTGATCAAACCCACGTCCAGCGCGTTCTGGGCGCAAAAGATCGCCAGGCCGGCCAAAACGGCGCCATCTTTGCCGGATTTCTGAAAATCCTGCCGGTATTTCTGATGGTGCTTCCAGGCGTGATCGGCTACGTGCTCTGGCAAAAAGGCGCCCTACACTTACCGAACCTGCCGCATTCAGACCTTCCTGATTACAATACCATGTTGCCGGCCTTGATCAATTACCTCGTGCCGGTCGGGCTCAAGGGATTGCTGGCAGCCTGTATGGCCGCCGCCCTCATGAGTTGTATTGCCGCGGCTTTGAATGCTTGTGCCACCCTTGTTTCGTGGGACATCGTTAAAAGAATCTGGCCGGAGACCACCGATGCGCGCGTCGTGACCGTGGGCCGTGTTAGCACCGGGGTGATCATGCTTTTGGCGATGCTATGGTCCACTCAAGGCGGCCAGTTCGGCACCATCTTTGAGGCAATCAACAAAATCCCGATGATTTTCGCCCCTCCCGTCACGACTGTATTTGTTCTGGGCGTATTGTGGAAGCGGGGGACCAAACAGGCCGCCATGACTACCCTTTACTCTGGAACGATCATTGGGGCCATCTATTTCGTCCTGGATATGCCGACTGTTGGCAAATTCTTATTAGGCGCGGGTCGGGCGCACGCTGATTTCAGCGGACTGGTTACGGATCCGGTGCAGGGTTTGGGAATCCCCTTCATGTTGGTTGGCCCCTTGATCGCTTTTCTTTGCGTCGCGATTTATTTGGTGGTCAGCCTGCTGACGCCGGCAATGGATGAACAACGCGTGTCTTCCGTTTGCTGGAATCATCCGCTCGCGTTTCTGAGCGGAAAATTGGCCGGTGCGAGTGACCCGCGCATGGTGGCGCTGTTGTTATTGGGGACCGTTGGCGTTTTGTATTATTGGTTTAAATGAAATTGATTTCCAGTCACACACCGCCCGCCGCTTTGCAGATTCGGCCATGGCTGAAGTCGGAGCGGGAAACTGTCCTGGAACATTTCAACGCGAGAGCGCAAAAAGGGACAATTTTAAGCGCAAAAAGGTTGTTTACAGCCCAAGGATTTGCGGGAAGATATGTTACTTGGCTAAACGACGGAAAATTTATCGGGTACCGCGAACCTTTTTGCTCATAAAACAATGAGATCAGGGCATCAATTTATGAATCAAGGGATTAAAATGTTTGGAACTTCTCTCTTCCGCCCCATTCCTGTCGCGGCTGGATTTTAAGACAACAACATGAGATATAATCTTCTCGGCAAAACCGGCTTGAAAGTCTCTTGCCTGAGTTTCGGGGCGTCTGCGCTGGGCGGCGTTTACAATGAAGTAGATGAAGCAGAAGGCATTCGGGCGGTCCATACTGCCCTTGGTTTAGGCATTAACTACTTCGACGTGTCTCCCGCTTATGGCGGGACGAAGGCTGAAACCATCCTTGGGAAGGCGTTAAAAGGGGTTTCGCGGGAGCGCTATTATCTTTCCACCAAGGTTGGTAAACATACCAATCCGGCTTGCTACGGCGAAGATATGTTTGATTTTTCGCGCGCCGGCATCCGTGCTTCGCTTGAGCAAAGTGCCCGGCGATTGGGCACCGATTACTTCGACATTGTTCATATTCACGACATTGAATATCAACACCGCCAGCACACCGTATGGGCCATGACCGAAGGTTTGGAATCACTGCTCGAGCTAAAAAAAGAGGGCCGTCTCGGCAACGTGAGCTTTGGCATCTATCCCATGGATCTCTGGCATCGCATTTTCCAGGAACTGCCCATCGACGCCGCGCTGGTTCATAATCACTACACATTAAACGATATGCGTGCGCTTGAGCTGCTTCCGGCAGCAGAGCAGAACAGCATCGGAATCATCAACGGTTCGCCCTTTGCCAGCGGACTTCTGAGTGGACGCGAAGCTCCGGACTGGCACCCGGTCACTGCAGAAGACCGGCGCCTTTTCCGGCAAGCCGCACTCTTTTGTGAAAAGCACGGTGTTCCCATTAGCAAGCTGGCGCTTCAATTTTCCAGCCAGAGTGGAAAATTTCCAACGACGCTGTTCAGCAGTTCCCGCCCCGAATCAGTCCGGCATAATATAGCATGGCACGAAGAGCCCTTGGATCCCGAGCTTCTTGTGGAAGTACAACGGATCCTTGCTCCCGTAATGAATAAACAATGGGACTATGATATTGCCGTAGAAAAGCTCAACGGACGGCTGCCGGGGCTAAGGCGTGAGTCGTATGAACCCTCCAGCGCAAAATTTGAATAGAGAAATGCCTGAGATTCGCGAATGAAAATGGTTTCCTCAATACGACAATACTAAAAAAGACGAAATGACGATGCATAGACGTGAGTTCCTTAAGTTGATGGCCGCCAGTGCGAGCGCCACGGCCTTGCCGCTGGTAGGAAATCTTGGGTGCGCGACTAAATTGGGAGGGTCTTCCACTCCGGTTTCAGGCAGCAGTTCGCCCATTAGCTTTTCCGCTTCTGACTGGGATGCGGTCGTTAAGGAAGGCTGGGGAACCGTCGGCGATGCCGCTGGACCGGGCACCTGGGATGGCGTGTCGCTCAAGTCACCCGGTATTCCCGGATTGGCCGGTGATGGTCCTTTCACGGCCGATTGGCAATCCTTGCTCCAATACGACGTACCCGAATGGTATCAGGATGCCAAGTTCGGCATCTGGGCACATTGGAGTCCGCAATGCGTTCCGGAAGACGGCGACTGGTATGCCCGTAAAATGTATATCCAGGGCGGAAAGCAGTATGCGAATCATCTTCAACAGTATGGCCATCCTTCCGTTGCCGGTTACAAAGATTTGTGCGCCCAATGGACGCTTTTGAATTGGGAACCCGAAGCGCTGATGGAACGCTACAAACGCGCCGGGGCGCGACTGTTCCTGGCCCTGGCCAATCACCACGACGGTTTTGATGCCTGGAACTCCAAATATCATGCGTGGAATTCGGTGAACCTCGGCCCGCGAAAAGATGTGTTGGGCACTTGGGCGGCGGCGGCCCGCCAACAGGGATTGCGCTTTGGCGTCACCGTTCATGCCGCGCGTAATTGGTGGTGGTTCCAGGTCGCTCACTTGTTCGACAAAACCGGTCCCAAGGCAGGCGTGCCTTACGATGGCTCTCTCACCGCTGAGGCAGGAGCCGGGCAATGGTGGCAGGGTTTTGATCCGCAACAACTTTACGGACGCAAGCACGGTGTGAATGAAAATCCCGATGACGCCTATGTCCGTAATTTCTACAACCGCGTGCGCGACCTCATGGACCAACAGGATCCTGATTTGCTCTATTTCGACAACGGTGGACTGCCATTGGGCTGGGCCGGAATGAACATCGCAGCCTATTTCTACAACCATAACCTCAAGACCCGCAATGGTAAGATGGAAGCGGTGCTGAATATTAAGCAAGTACCGGACAGTCACGCCAAGGCGGTGGTCGCTGATTACGAACGCGGTGTGACCGATCTTATCAAGCCTTACGCCTGGCAGTCGGAGACGTGCATCGGCGATTGGCATTATAATCGCAAACGCTTGCTTCAGCATTCCTACATGAATCCCGGGCAGGCCATCCATTGGATGGTGGATACCGTGAGTAAGAATGGAACTTTCATTCTCAACATTCCCGGCAAGCCTGATGGCACCATTGACGCTGACGAAGAGGCGATTGTAGATGCCATCGGAAACTGGTTGCAGATCAATGGCGAAGCGATTTACGCCACGCGTCCCTGGAAGACTTTTGGCGAAGGCGCGCATGAAGTCAAGGGCGGGGCTTTTTCCGGCCGCAGCACTGGCCAATTGGACGCGCGCGACATTCGGTTCACCCGCAACAAAAGGGGCGATGTGATTTATGCTATCGTGCTCGGCTGGCCCGAAGACGACAGCTTCGTCATCAAAAATCTAGGCACCGCCTCGCCCTGGCAGCCTGGGGCCGCGAAGAACGTCGAATTGCTCGGGCGCCACGAAAAACTGGAGTGGAAGCAAACGCCCGAATCCCTGACCGTGAAGAAGCCTGCGGAAAAACCGTGCGATTTCGCCTGCGCCCTGAAAATCAGCTTTGCATGATCTATCCATCGCAACCGAAACTTAGATCCTAAAATTAAATTCTCGCCCGGGCAGTAACCTCTTGATTTTATTGGTGCATCCGGCAGGATTTGAACCTGCAACCCTCTGATCCGAAGTCAGATGCTCTATCCAATTGAGCTACGGATGCTTCCAAATGTGCTGGAAGTGTAGCCGTTCAGGGGAGAAAAGACGAATGGAATCCGCGCTGCTTCAACGCTCCTTTTCAGCGGCCTTGCGCGCCTCCAGGACTTTCTTCGACGGTACATAGTTCGCGATGAAGTCGCGGTAAAATTCTCCGAATGTTCCGGCGGCGAGATGCGCGCGGGCGTCGGCCATAACTTTCAAAAAGAAATGTGAGTTATGGACGCTCAGCATGCGCAGACCAAGGATTTCATTTACGTTTAACAGATGCCGCAGATAGGCCCGCGTGAAACGTTTGCAGGCGAAGCAATCGCACGTTTCGTCGATGGGCCGAAAATTCGCTTTGTGAGCGCCACCCTTAACGCTGAAGGCGCCGCGCCGGGTGAAGGCGGTGCCATTGCGCGCGACCCGCGTGGGCAGGACGCAATCAAACATATCCACGCCGCGGGCGACAAGCTCGAGCATTTGCGCGGGCGTGCCCAGTCCCATCGCATAACGCGCCTTGTGCGCGGGCAAATGCGGGACGGCCAGCTCGATAGCTTTGAACATTTCCGGTTCCGGTTCGCCCACGCTCACGCCACCGATGGCGTAGCCGTCAAATTCCATTTCGACGAGAGCCTTGGCGCATTCCTCACGCAGTTCGGGATTGGAACCGCCCTGGACGATGCCAAAAACTTTTTGTCCTTCGGCACGGGGTTGTTCGCGGCATTCCCGCGCCCAGCGAACGGTGCGTTCGACGGCGTGACGCTGCTCACGCGCCGGGGCATCGTGTGGCGGGCATTCGTCGAAAACCATCGCGATGTCCGAGCCGAGCGTGCGCTGAATTTCCATGGCCTCTTTCGGCCCGAGGAACAAAAGCGAGCCGTCGAGGTGCGAGCGAAATTCAACGCCGTGTGATTTGATTTTCCGGATTTTGGCGAGGCTGAAGACCTGGAAACCGCCGCTGTCCGTAAGGATCGGCTTTTCCCAATTCATGAATTTG
>DASXFM010000434.1:0-10479 GCA_036489615.1 Verrucomicrobiia bacterium
GCGACAACTGCGTCGCCGGATTCGTATTGCCCTGATACCACTGATACGTGAACGGCGCCGTGCCGACAACCGATGATACAGTCAGCGAAACGGGCTGGCCCGACAACGTCACGACGGACGTAGGCTGGCCGCCACTCGGAATCGAAGGTGGTTCGGGGACGATTACCAGCGTGGCAATCTCAACATCGATACCGCTCACGCCGTTCGTGACTCCGAGGTAGTAGGTACCGCTGTCAGCAATCTGGGCGTTGGTAATTGTCAGCACAGATGAACTTTGCGCGCCGATATAGCCCGATCCGTTTCCATCCGAACCGTCAGACAGCAGCGTAGTTCCATCATACCATTGGAAGGTGAACGGCGGCGTACCGGTGAGAGCGGAAGCCGAAATATTTACGGTAGCCCCAATGAAATTGGTCAGTTTCAACACCGCAGCCGTGTAGGAAGGCGGCAAAGCGATTGGCGAAACAAACATATTGGCGACTGAACTGGTGACCGCGCCGTAGACATTCGAGACAATGACGGTGTAATTGCCGTCATTCGTCACATCGGAGTGGGCGAACGACAACACACTCAAGTTTGCCCCACCGATGTTGGCGCTGTTCGTCACGTTCACGCCATTATCCTGCCATTGATAAGTCACGGCATAGAGGGACGAAACCGTCACGTTGAAGCTTGAAGCAACATTGGTGGTGGTGCTTATGTTTGCAGGCGGGACGGTGATTTCTGGACGCAGGTCAGGAGTGAAATCCACGCCGCGAAATCCTTCCAACGCTCCATTGGCCACTGCCAGGGTCGTCACCACCATGTTCGTTCCAGGATTATTCGTATCTACGATGCTGATCAGGCGATTCGAGCAAATGTCGCCCGCCGAATCAGCGGATTCCATCGTCGTCGCATAAATCACCGGGTTTGTTTGGCTGAAATCCACCGTGATGCCAAAGATACCCTGGTTGGCCGAAGGCTGGGTAAGCGTGCCGAGGTTGGTCGCCGTAAACATGTAAGCCAGACTCCAGGAACCGTCCACGTTCACATATTTGGCGATGCCATACGTGTTATCCGCAGCGTAGGCGACGGTGTTTGACGAGTTCATGTCAAAGGTCAATACGTTCTTGAGCGCCTTGCCGTTATAGGGGTTGTTGCCCCAGTTCAAAAAAGTATTTGTGAACGTGGTATCCTGATAGCCGGGAGTCCACGGCAAATCCACCAGGTTATTATTAAAATCTATAAAATCATAAACACCATTGATATAACCGCCGCCGCTCTCGTTCTTGACCACCATATAGAGCACGCCGCCGATGATTCGCATCTCGTAGGCGGAGTCACACTGATTTTGCACAGGCTCGACACCAGTACCCGGGTTCCAAAACAGAGTTCCGGATTCCGCTGTTCCGCTGGTTGTGCCGGCGATTGTGCCGCAACCCCAAAAATCATTGGTTCCGTCGGTGGCAATCCCGCGAGGATTGTTCTGGGTAATCGCTCCTTGAAGCCCAAACCAGTCCTGGGAATTGTACTGCAAAACGTAATTCGTGAACGCATCGACAGTAGCAAATCCGCGAGTACAGTCAGTTGACGACGAGGGTGTGTCGGTCACGTTGGTGCCATTGATATCGCCGTGATAGCCGGTGAGAGTCAGGTACTGGCGATTTTCCGAGCGTGAAATGCCCTGGCCTTCCGACCCGGCATGCAGGTTAATCCAGAGAGAACTCGCGCCATTGGTGGGTAGGGTCACCGTCAGGAGCGGGCTGGTTTGATTGGGCGTGGCCGTGTCGAATTCGTCCACGTAACATGGAAACCGCCGGGCCGTGAATGTAAAATTGGTTGTGCCATCGCCGCCGCGAAATACGGCCAGCTTGCCCGGCTGAAAGGACAGGGTGGTATTTTGCGCCTGCGCCGAGACGGCCATGAGAAATCCCAGTGATGATGCGAGGATTAGTTTTTTCATTTAATTTGATTGAATCTGCTTCCTGTAAAAAGGACGGCGGGCATTAAACGCGCGGGGGATGACGCCCGCGTGGCTTTTGCGTTACAATTAAGTGACGTCAGCGCGGGAAACACCTGAAAACTTCAGCACCTCGTTCAAAATGAAACTTTTCCTTTGATTTTTCTTAATATTAACGACTTCGAATCGCAAAACCTTTCAGGGATTTTGTGAATAGTTTGTCACACAATTGTCACACAACGCGCACATGTTCGTAAAATAGAGAAACAATCATCTTCGGGAATGATTGAGGCGAAAAACCTAAAACTCTTGAATACATCCCGGCGCAACACGCGCGGCGGTTTCACACTCATTGAACTGCTCGTCGTTATTGCCATCATCGCCATTCTGGCGGCGGTTCTGTTGCCCGTGTTGAGCGCCGCGCAAAAGCGAGCGCAGCAGGCGGAATCTCTGAACAACGCTAAACAGTGGGCCTCAGCGCAAAATATGTATGTGGATGACAATAATCAGTATTTGCCGCTAACAAAAATTCCAAACGGTTCGCCGGGAACTCCGGGCGGATACAATGAGGATACGCCGCAATGGTCGGACTTGGCTGATATCTATCATACCGGCTACAATGGTAATCCGCAGGCAATGCAGATGTTAAACAGCGTCTGGTTTGACGCCCTGCCCAACTATGTGGGAGGCAGACCTCTCTACTATTATTCATCGGTCGTTCAGAACGGCGTCACTCTTTTCAACTACTCCAAAAACCTGTTCCATTGCCCATCGGCTATCATCAACCCTCTCCAATTGGATGTCACAAAACAGGTTGTTTTTGAATACGGGATGAATTCAAAAGGCCTCTGGGGAAATTATGGGTCCACCGAGATCGGGAACAACACAAATTCCCCACTTCGAGTAACTGTTATCAAGCACCCCTCTGCCTTCGTCATGTTTAGTGATGACAAAGTGAATACCGCCGACGCCCCAAGCTGGGATACCGCCAACGTCACGACCATCGGAAGTCCTCAATGCTATTGCAGCCGGGTGTCGATGCGGCATAATTTTGGCTCAAACCTCGGTTTCAGCGATGGCCATGCCGGGTGGTACAAGTACAGCTACCTCGTCGTGGATGTAGGCGGCAAACCCAGCGATCCCGGTCAACCCGACGTGAACTGGGGCTACGACGGCACCTCCGTGGACGGCTATAACGCACCACCGGGACTTTAGAACTGCGGGCACACAGCCTGCAAGAATGGACGGAATGGTGTAGCCGGTGGCCTCACCCGGCGTTCTCCTGATCCAAGGAAAGCCCCCTTTCGGTTTTTCTCACGACCTCGCTGACGACCCCAACAATCCATCAATCCAATGCCGCCTTCTCCACGGCCATCCTCACCGATGAACCGGCCAACCCATCTGACGAAGCAGTGATATGTATGGCGCCCGCTTTTCTGTCTGCCCGCGCCAGCACCATGCAATATCCCTTAAAGGCGCTGCGAAAGTTCGCCTGATTCGGTTCGTGACAACTGGGATCGCCGTTGCCGACGCCGGCATTTGTTCCCGCGCCCGAAATCTCAAACGATATTTTATTGTCGGCCGTCGGCACCACCCGCCCCTCCGCATCTACCACGGCCACGGCGATCGGGACGGTGTCCTGTCCATCCGCCATGAGCCGTGTGCGATCCGGCATAAGCTTGATTGCCGCGGGCGCGCCCGTGGTCTCCACGACCTTGCGCGCTGCTTCCCGGCCGTTGACATAACCGACTGCTTCAAGCCGCCCGGGTTGATACACCACGTCGTTCCATCGCAAATGGCGAAACTCCTGCATGGTCTTTTTCCCAAGGCTGTGTCCGTTCAGAAACAATTCCACTTCGTCGCAATTGCTAAAACACCACACAGGAACGTTCTCACCTTCCCGTCCCTGCCAGTTCCAATGCGGAAAGATGTGGACCAGCGGCTCATTTCGTTGCCACCATGCCTTCCAGTAAAAAGCCTGGTCCTTTGGAAATCCACACATGTCCAGAAAACCAAAATTCGAATTAATCTCCGGCCAATCGAATGGCGTGGTTTCCCCGCGATAATCGAAGCCTGTCCAGTAAAACCCGCCGGCAACAAATTTGCGCGAGCCCAGCGGCTCCCACGATTCATCCGGCGACATGTAACTGGTCTGATGGGCCGTCGCTTTGTCCGTATGATAAATGCCCCGGCATTCCAGGTTGCTGCCAATCTCGCTGCCGAAAAGCATTTTATCAGGAAATTCTTTGTGCAGGATATCAAAGTCCTGATAGTTGTAATTCACGCCCAGAAGGTCTTCCGCATCGGCCACGCCGCCGCTCCAGGACTGATTTTCCGCCCCGCTATTATTGGCGCAGGTCACCGGCCGGGTCTGGTCGTGTTTGTGAACGGCTTGAATCAACGCGGCCATCATCTCCCGCGCGAACGGAGTGTTTTGAATCGCGAATTCCTCATTCCACATGGACCACATGATGATGCTCGGATGGTTCCGGTCCCGCAAAACCATGGATTCAACGTGCCAGGTATTATCGTACGCCTGACCTTTCCACGATTTGCCGACGATGGATGAACCGGGATGACGGTTCTCGTCCATGACCAGCAGGCCCAATTCATCGCAGGCCTCATACATGGCGGGTGTCATGGGATTGTGCGAACAGCGGATGGCATTGCAGCCAAACTCCTGAAGCCGCTTCATGCGGTAATATAAAAGGCTGTCCGTCATGCCGATGCCCACACCGATGAAGTCCTGATGGTTGCAGACGCCATTCAGCTTCACCGGTTTCTCGTTCAGGAAAAAGCCGTCGTTCGGATCGAAACGTAGCGTTCGGACGCCGAACTTTTGCGCATGGCGATCAATGACCTTGCCGCCGCGCAAAATCTCCGTCACCACCGTGTAACGATTCCGCTCTTCCAGCGACCAGAGCCGCACCGACGACAGATTCACTTCCTGCATCAGCTTCGTCCCATCGTGCAAACCGCTGAGTTGGTCCACTTCGGCCGAAGAGAGAATTGTCTCGCGCAATACGGGAAGCATGCTGGGCATGAGACTCAGGCTGTCAGTCGCCTTGCCAACTACGCGGCCATCCGGATCCAGTATCGTCGAAACGACCATGCATTCCGCTCCAACTCCGGTCCGGTTCGCCACCGTCGTTTCAATCTGAAGTTTGGCGGAAGGCGATCCGTCCACATTCGCAACGCCACTCGTCACATACACACCCCAGGGTACGACATTGACAGGGTCGGCGATATTCAACCAAACATGCCGGTAAATCCCACCGCCTTCGTACCACCAGCCTTCAAACTCACTTGGGTCCACATAAACCGCCAGCAGGTTCTCCACGCCGAATTTCACGGAATCCGCCAGATCCACATGAAACGACGTGTAGCCGCCCGGATGCCGGCTGATCAACGTACCGTTCACATAGACTTTCGCGTTGCGAAACACGCCCTCGAAATAAAGCCAAACGCATTTGCCTGCGTCAGCGGCGTCCAACCAGAATTTTCTCCGGTACCACGCCGGATACACTGGCAACGAACCATGGCCAGTATCGGCCAGGGAACTGTATTCGCCTTCCACAATATAATCGTGCGGCAATTGGACCGCTCGCCATTCGCTGTCATCCACCTCCGCCGAAAAAAGCTCAGCCGACTCCGGAAGCCAGCCCAATGTTACTTCGCCGTAGATGCCGCCGGGACCGCCCGTGTTTTCCACTCGAACGACCAGCACATTCGGGCCGCCCACTTTCCAGGCCGAATCGAGATTGACCGTGAACGGCGAGGACCAGCCCTGATGCGAATCCAGTAATTTACCGTTCAGGTAAACGTCGCCATTATCGTCCACGTGCGGGAATGAGACGGTTCGCCCCGGCGTATTCATTTCGGGCAGCACCGTGCGAAACCACGCCTTTCCCACGTCGCTCATCTGGGCATGATCAGCGCCGATTGCCCCGGGATCGGTCGATTTCCAATCCGGTCCGGACATGTCAAAATCCGGTTTGGTCATTAACTCCTCCCGATTCGGTTCCGTATTTGTCCACGTCCATTTGTCCAGCGGCACCGCATCTTGCAGTTGCACAACGGGCTCCGCCTTGAAACGCCAGTCAAAATCCAACAATTCACGCCGACGCGGCGCCAACGCGTGACCATTCGACGCTGCCGGTTCATGAACGTTCCCTTCACCCAGTCTTCGTGTGCATGACGGCATAGCTGCCAGTGCCGCGGCACCCATTCCTAATTTTATGAACTTACGTCGTTTCATTATGCTCCTATGGTTTGCAAGTCGTGGTCGTTGGAAACAGGTTTGCAATTTAGCAACGTGCGTCCAACCTGACCAAAGCCGTTTTGCGTATATTAACCGCCATTTTGCGCAGGCGAAACCCTAGAAAATATTTTCCTGTTCTTCTTCTGCGTAGCAGTGGACGTCAGTCCGCTCTGATCAATTCGCGACGCAATCGTTCGACCCAGCTCGCAGAACAGCACACCGGTCGGACGCTCTCACCATTGCTCTGATCTCTCCCACGTCCCATAAGTCCTATATGTCCCATCCGTCCCATTCCATGGAGAACTTCTACAATTCCACTGGCAGCCGCGGTGCAAACCGCTAAACTTTTCCCATGATCCGCAACATCATTTTCGATTGGTCCGGCACGCTTGTGGATGATTTGCCCGCCGTGCTCCAGGCGTCCAATTTCGTTCTCACGCAGGCGGGCAAAGCCGAAATGAGCCTCGACGAATTTCGCGCCGAATTTTGCCTGCCCTTCACCAACTTTTACAATCGCCATACGCCGGACGTCCCCATGCCGCAGCTTGAGGAATGGTTCCATTCCGAATTCAAGCGCGCCCAGGCTTCAGTTCGCGAATTGCCGCACGCCCGCGCGTTTTTGGAATTTTGCCGCAAAAAGAAGTTGCGGCTTTTTCTTTTGAGCAGCGTTCACACGGACCATTTCGCCGTCCAATGCGGCGTGACAGGCTTCGACGTGTTCCTGGAAAAACCGTACACCGGTGTCTGGGACAAGTCCGAAAAAATCCACGACATCCTCCGCGAAAATCGCCTGGCCCCCAATGAAACCCTTTTCATCGGCGACATGGAACACGACATCGAAACGGCGCGGCATGGCGGCGTCCATTCCTGCGCTGTGCTGACCGGTTACAACACGTTGCAGCAATTGCGCGGCGCCAAACCGGATTTAATCGTCGAGCACCTTTCGGAATTGCGCGACATCCTGGAAAAAAATGATTTCCATCTGATTAAACCCGCCTCTCCCCACGCGGACCCGGACCCGGGCATGCCCCTGGCCACGGTCGGCGGTTTGATTTTCAATTCCAAGAATGAAGCCTTGATGATCCGGACGCACAAATGGTCAAATATGTGGGGCATCCCCGGCGGCAAAATCAAATTCGGCGAATCCTCCGAAGCCGCGTTGCGCCGTGAAATCCTGGAAGAAACCAACCTGAAGATTTCGCGCATTGAATTCGCGCTCGTTCAGGACTGCATCCATTCGAAGGAATTTTATCGGGACGCGCATTTTGTCCTGCTGAATTACACCTGCCATTGCGTCGGGAAAGATCCCCGGGTAAAATTGAATGAGGAGGGACGCGAATTCCGCTGGCTCAAGCTTGCGGACACAAAAAAGCTCAAGCTGAACAAGCCCACAAAAATCCTCATCGACGCCGTTTTAAAAAAACAAAAACGAAGGCGAACTCTATGAACCTTGAATCAGGAGGCCGACGGGCCAAATTTGGGCGGCGCGGCAGCACCGCCCTACCAAAATCTAACGTGGTAGGGCAGAGCTGCCGCTCTGCCCTGACATCCATCCGCGGACCGCTATTCGGATGCCGGACCTTTTCCCCATGAAAATCTCCATCACCGACCTTGAAGTGTTTTACCGCGTCGGCGTGCCCGACGAAGAACGCGCCCGGCCGCAACGCCTGCTGTTGACCGTGGATCTGACATTCGATTTTTCCGCCGCCGCAAAAAGCGATTCCATCGCCGACACCATCGATTACTTTGCCGTTACACAGCGACTGCTCAAATTCGGCGACGGCAAGAACTGGAGACTGATTGAAAAACTCGCCACCGACATCTGCGAAATGATCCTCGCTGAATTTCGGCCCGCGAGCGTCTCCGTGGAAGTGAAAAAATTTGTGATCCCTCAGGCCCGCTACGTCTCAGTCACCGCCGAACAAAAAAGCTCCAACCGTATCGGCAAAGCCGCTAACTGAAACCTCGTAATGGTTTCAATTTTCTTCATCCAAAAGTGACGCGAAAGATACGGGAAATAACAGAATTAGAACATCAATGGGGATTGGATGATTCCTTTCCTTGTTTTACACTTTCCGTGCCGTCGCTGGAGGCGGATGCTTCGTAGTTTTGGCAGGCATAGTGGCGGCAGTTATTCGTTTTCGTTGAAAAACTTATGGAAAAGAACATTTTTGGCTCTGGAAAAATAACCCGCCGGCGTTTACTGGGCACGGCCGCCCGAATGGCGGCATTTGCCGCAGCGGCATCGCTTTTGCCGCCAAGCGTGCGGCGGGCTTTGGCGGAAAATGCTCCGACACGAGGATCGCTGGATGACATCAAGCATGTGGTGTTGTTGATGCAGGAAAACCGTTCGTTTGACCATTATTTCGGGACGATGGCCGGCGTACGAGGCTTTGATGATCCGGATGCGATGATTTTGCCCAATGGAAAGTCGGTATTTCACCAACCTGACGTAATGAATCCCAATGGGTACTTGCTGCCGTTCCATCTGGACACTAAGAAGACGAACGCACAAAAGCATCCCTCCACGAGCCATTCGTTTGAGACGCAGCATGCGTCATGGAATAACGGCAAAATGGATAATTGGCTGGCGGCCCATCGCAAGGCGGACGGCAAAAAGGCCCCCTATGTGATGGGTTATCATACACGAGCGGACATTCCGTTTCAGTTTGCGCTGGCTGAGGCGTTCACGATTTGCGACGGCTATTTTTGTTCAATTATGGGGCCGACCTGGCCGAACCGGATGTATTGGATGACAGGAACGATCGATCCGGAAGGCAAGTTTGGCGGGCCTTTGATCAAAAATACCGCGATTCCAGGCGGGTTCAAATGGACGACCTATGCTGAACGCCTGGAAAAAGCGGGGGTGAGTTGGAAGATCTATAACCAGCCCAACAGCCATGATAGTGAACGAAAGCCGTTTAATATCCTGCAATATTTCACGGCGTTTGAGCAAGCCAGGCCGGGCACCCCGCTTCATGACCGCGGATTGGCCCACGACGCCCCGGACCAATTCGAACAGGATTGCCGCAACGACAATTTGCCGACGATTTCCTGGATCATGCCAACGACAAAGGAGTCAGAGCATCCGGATCATATGCCGGCGGCGGGAGCGGCTTTTGTGGCGCGAAAAATTGAAGCCATCGCCGCAAATCCCACGGTTTGGGCGAAAACAGTCTTCATCATCAATTACGATGAGAACGACGGCATCTTCGATCACGTGGCTCCGCCGGTGCCGCCACCGGGCACACCGGGAGAGTTTATCCATGGCGTTCCGATTGGCGGCGGCTTCCGGGTGCCATGCATTATTGTTTCACCATGGACAGCAGGTGGCTGGGTTTGCAGCCAGCCGTTTGACCACACCTCCGTGCTCCAATTTGTTGAGAAGATCACAGGTGTCAAAGAGCCCAATATCACACCGTGGCGGCGCGAAGCCTTCGGAGATATGACGTCAGCGTTCCGGTTTGACGAAAAATCTGCGCCGCCGAAGCTGCCTGATATGTCCGAACAACTAGCCGCCGCCCAACGTGAGGCCGCCATTCTGCCGCCACCGGTATTGCCGGGCAGCTCCCAGACACCGCCAACCCAGGAAAAAGGAGGGCGTAAAAGAGTACCACGGGAAAGCATGTCTTGAGTTTAGTCGTTTCACCGGATATACAGATTGCAAGCCGCGCTCATCTGCGAAATCCGCGAATTAAAACCTTCGGTCCAAGCTACTCAACTCCCGCCCGGCCTGCCCGCAAACCAATAACTTTCGAGGCCAAAGTCGCCTATGAAAGCAGTTAACCCGGGCGTCGGTTTCTCCTTCGCCTCATCCAGCAGCAATGCATTTCGAAATCGGCCAAGGTCCAGGTACTTCTGGTAACTTTCCGGAAACGGTACAATCTCCGAAAACGGCATCTTCCCATTATACACAGACCGTAACAACTGCGGATAGTGTTGCAGACCGTCTTTCTGAAACTCACTTACCTGGCTAAAAATCTTCGCCGGAGAAAGTGCGGCGATCTGCTCCAATTTGGCCCGGTCATCCGGCGTGACTAGTTCGATGCGCCCGACCATCACGCGATCGATTCGGGCGGGCAGGGAAATCTGTAACGGCAGGTAATAGTCTGTCCATGCCCGGGGACACAGGAAAAATACGCGCAGCCCCGCGCTTTTAAAATAAGAAACCTGCCACGTATTTAACAGCGCCTGGGCTTCGTCGTTAAAAAGTCCTTCCGTAACGAGGGCAGTTTTCAATGAGGCCTCTAATTTTTGCAAATTGCCCCAGTCATAGTCC
>DASXFM010000408.1:0-6303 GCA_036489615.1 Verrucomicrobiia bacterium
CGCCTGTCACTCGTTCCCGGCGCCGCCGCCAACGGTCGCATGACTTTCAAACTCAGTTTGTTCCCGGCAGAACCCGGCACGCCGCTTTGGCGCCAAGTCACGGATTGGGAGCGGGAATCTCGCGCGACGCTGGAACCACTACGACAATTTCTCACCGAAAATGTCCCTGCCTGCCGTAACGCGCGACTGCATTCCGTTGCTCCACAACTCGGCGTGCGCTCTGGTCGCCGCATTTTGGGACGCGCTCGTCTAACGGACAAAGACGTTTTGGACGCCAAAAAATCACCTGTCGGAATCGCGCGCGGTTCCTGGCCGATGGAACGCTGGACTCGCAGTCCGCGCCCCGAGATGACCTATTTCGCCGAGCGCGAATTCTACGATATTCCATTGGACTGCCTGCGCGCCGCTGAGTTGGAAAATGTCTTCGTGGCCGGTCGCTGTCTTTCCGCGGAAACCGGGGCGATGACCTCCGCACGCGTTATCGGGACAGCCCTGACCACCGGTTGGGCGGCGGGAACGGCAGCGGCGTATCACACGGCGGGAAAGTCGATGGATGAGGCAATCGCGATGATAAGGAAAGCACTCTAATACGGCAGAGCGGAGCTGCCTGCGAGTGGTGCTGCCACCAATGCCCAAACTAAACGGAAGACTGGCCATATTCCGGCCGGGTACACTAGATTGGCTGCACGGGTAATTGAAAATTTGGGCGGCGCGGCAGCACCGCCCTACCATCACTAATACGCGCCTCCCCCTTTTTCCTTTTTAATTGTTCCTTTTTCCTTTACTCAATTTCCCTCATGAAACACATCTTCGTCGCCTTATTGCTCGCGGCCGTCCCTGCTTTCGCGGAGCCGACCGTTTCCTCGCCGGAGGTTCATCCCGATGGTTCGGTCACGTTTCGATTGCTCGCGCCCAAGGCGCAGGACGTTCAGTTGCAGTGCGAATCTTTGCATGACTCTGACATGACTAAGGACGCCGACGGCGTTTGGACGTTCACCACGCAACCGTTGGACCCGGATATTTACACCTACACGTTTGACGTTGACGGCGTGCATATGATTGATCCGCGCAACCCGTTCCAGAAATACAACCTGCTCAATACCGCCAGCCAGGTGGAAGTGCCCGGACCGGCATCACTGCCGTGGCAGATTGCCGACGTGCCGCGCGGAGAATTACATCGGCATTATTTCAGGTCTGCCGTGGCGAATGACGATCGCGATTTCATCGTTTACACGCCGCCAGGCTACAATCCCCGCGCGTCCAAACGTTATCCCGTCCTCTATTTGCTCCACGGTTTCAGCGACGACACCACGGCATGGACGCAAGCGGGCCGGGCGAATGTGATTCTCGACAATCTCATCGCTCGAGGCCAAGCCAAGCCGATGATTGTAGTGATGCCACTGGGCTACGGCACGATGGACGTGCTTAAAGCAACCAATGGTCCCGCCGGTGAGGCGGTGCGGCAAGAGAGCCTGGATAAATTCGTTGAATCACTTTTGACGGAAGTGAAACCGCGCGTCGAACGCGAATACCGCGTCTCCACCGACCGCCGTTCGCGCGCCATCGCCGGGCTATCCATGGGCGGCAAGGAATCGCTGGTCACAGGATTGAATCATTTAGATCAGTTCGCCTACGTGGGCGCGTTCAGTTCGGGAAGCTTAACCAATTTTCCCACGATGTTTCCGTCACTGGATTCCAGCGCGAACCAAAAATTGCGCGTGTTATGGATTGGCTGCGGCAGCGATGACAAACTACTGGCACCCAATCAGCGGCTTTGCGATTGGCTGCAAGGCAAAGGCATTCGATTTACCTGGGTGGAACTGCCGGGACAACATAGTTATCGGGTGTGGCGGCCGGACCTGGCGCAGTTTGTGCCGTTGATTTTTCGTTAACTGCAAAGAATTTCGCGCGAGGCCGCGAAGGCTGCAGCCGATGTTGGATTTATGGATTATTGGATATCTGGATTGTTGGGCACAGAGAAGTCAGTGAGCCGGGGCGCCGGCTGCACCCTTTGCACATTTTTTCTGTGTAGGCGGGGAAACCGGAAACGAGCCGGAGATTGGGGGCAAAAGGTGCGGTTTTATTGGGAATTCAACAATTCGGGCGGCATGCGGCGGAAACGAGGCGGCGGGCATGGACGGCATCCGGAGATTTCGCAGATGAATTCAATTTTTCGCGCGAAGGCGGCGCTAAAGAAAAAGAGCTCCCTACATTATTTGTGTGTACGGATGTAAACGTGTAAACGAGACAAGGAATGTCGTCGATAGGCTTGATTTTATTGGGGGTTTTACGTTTTTGAGGGTGTAAACGGGATTGGATGAATTTTGACCGGAAAGGACGCAAGGAACCCAGAGATCCTGGATAACCAGTCCACCGATCCATTAATCCGACCGACGGCGCGCTTCGCGCGATGTACTTATTTTTGTTTCAGGATGATTTGTTCCAGCGCCTCGAGACGTTGTTTCATATCTGCGATTTCGGCGGCCTGCTGATGAATCGTTGCGTCGCGGTCATTCAGTTTTTGGTTCAGCCCCTGGATCGCCGCCAGTTCGACGCCGTCGAATTGCAGCGTCGAGATACCCTTATCGTCCCGGCCGGGATAGAAGGCATGAATGAAGTCTTGCGCCATTGGGCCCATGTTCAGCGGGTCGTTAGAGGATTCCCATTTGTAGTGCCATTGTTCGACGGGCACTGTAGCGAGTTTTTCCAGGACTGCTTCGACATCCACCTGGGTAAAGTCTTTCTTGGCATTCCGGTCGGAGAGCATGGTCCAGGAGGTGGCGCCAGGCGCCAAGAAGGCACCGACGGTGCCGGCAGAGGTACTGGCAATGCGGATACCGCCCGCTGCGCGAACGTTGAAGGAATTATTATTGGTGGACATGAACGGGCTGCTGGAAGAGTTGTCCGCCCAAACGAAGCTGCCGGTATTGGTGGCCTGCGCATAACTGCCAGCGGCAAAAGATGAGACCCCGCTGGCCACATTTTCGAAACCGCCCGGAACCGTTGCATAACTGCCGGCCGCATGATTGTCGTATCCGCCCCCAACGGTGGACTGGTATTGGCCGCTGGCCACGTTGATTTGTCCGCCGGCGATGGTTCCGGCGTTGCTGCTGTTGGTGTTGTACTGCCCGCCGCTGACGGTGCCAAAAGCCGAACTGCCGGGAAGAATGTTATTGAGACCTCCGGCGATGACGGCGTGATCTGAACCCGCAGCGATCGCATTTCCCTGACCGCCGCCAATGGCAGAGTCAAACGCGCCAACGAAATTTTGTTGGCCGCCGGCGACAACGGCATCCGAATTGGTGACCTGATTTTGAGAACCGCCGCTGATGGTCCCGGCGTTGCCGTTATTAGTGTTGTACTGCCCGCCGCCGATTGTTCCAAATGGCGAATTACCGGCAATAGTATTGGCGAGTCCCCCGCCGATGAATGCGTGATCTGAACTCCCGGAGATCCCATTTTGCGCGCCGCCACCAATGGTAGAGTCTGACCCGCCTGCAAAGTTTTGCTGACCGCCGCCGATCGTAGAATAGGCATTAGTGGCCTGATTTTGCCAGCCTCCGCCGATCGCCGGCTGAAAGACATTCAGGGGAATGACGTTTGCGGAGCCGCCGCCGATGAAACCGACATTGCCATTGTTCGTATTATATTCGCCTCCACTGATGGCGGCGCCAAGGCCCAACACGGAATTCTGGTAACCGCCAACAACCGATGCATACTCGCCGCTGGCGCCATTGTTATAGCCGCCTACGACCGCCGAATAATATCCGGCTGCGTTGTTGCCGTCGCCGCCGTAGTAGCCGCCGCCACCGCCAACCACTGAACACTCGCCGCTGGCGACGTTATCGTAACCGCCGGCAATCGTCGCGAACCCGTCATATCCGACGGGAATCGAATTATCTTCCCCACCGCCGATAAAACCAAAAGAGCCAGCAATCGTATTTAAAGCACCGCCGCCCATGGCTGATGAGACAGCCGACACGACGTTGCCGCCGCCGCCGGCAATGACCGACGAGCCGGACGACAGAACGTTGCCATCGCCACCACCTATAGCCGACGATGTACCGGACATGATGTTTTCCTGTCCCCCTGCGATTACGGATTCGTAGGCAAAACCCGTGATCAAATTGTTCCAACCGCCGCCGATTACCGAATGATCCGCGCCCGTGATAATGACGTTGCCGCTGCCGCCTGAGATGGAAGAAAAGTCGCCCGCCACCGAGTTGGAAGAAACCTGTCCGTCGAAATTGGTGGTGCCGCCCCCGGCAATGACCGCGCCCACCACACCATTGGAAATATAATTTAGAGCCGCGCCGCCAAGGATATCGGGCGAATCACTCGTCAGGCTGGATACCACGGCAAATCCCGGTAGAGAATTTGCGCTCTGGGCCATGATCGCGTAAGGCGCAGCCGTAAGATTCTGCGCCGGGGTCAGCATCGCAAACCCGTTGGCGCCGTCATTGAACCAGATCAACAACTGCAAATTGGGTTGCGCAAATAACCCCGAATTGATGGGGGCCATGTTCGCCGTGTTGGTGTTGCCCAGCGCCGCAGTAAACAACCCGGCGCTGACCGACTCGCTGACGAAAGCTGCCGGCTGGCTGCCATTCACACTCGTGCCGTCATTGCTCCAGTAGGTCGTGTAGACGACATCCGGCGTCGGAGAGGCAATCGTCACCGTTGGCGTGTTCGTATATTGTCCGTTGCCAGGATTGTCCACCGAAATGCTGACGACAACGCCACCGCTGATGTTGGCATGAGCCGCCGCGCCCGCAGCCAAAGAGCCGCCGCCGGTGATCGTCAGCGGTACGGTGCTTCCGGTGTACCCGTTGCCGCCAAAGACAACATTGTAGGTCGTAATATAATTGCCGCTGGGCTTATTGGCCGTGACGATGGCGGTGTGGTTATAGTTGGTGCTGGTGACCAGGGCGAATTCAAACTCGCCAACACCGTTGAAATTCGTGCCATTGTCCGTAACGCGGCCCTGATAGGTAAAACTGGAGCTTTGCGCATGCACGGCTGAGAGCCGGGAGCTGAGGATCAACAACGCCAGCGATTGGATGATTCGACGACGAGTATTCATATTTTAAACTTCTGTTCTTTGGATGATGTGCCGGGACGTACTACGAGCGCAGGCCTGGACCGAAAAAGAAGCATCTGCCGCAATGGGTTGCGGCACGCCAACGGCTGAATAATCTATCGCTTCTGATTTCGACTGGCTCACGCTTAGGGTAACGCCATACGTCGCGAAGAGACTAGCGCTGCCAATACGATTTGTCAATGCAGATGATTCGTCCGCATGATGGCGGAATCCCTGACTGACGGTCCGCAGATGAGGCAGATTTCGCGCGAAGACTGCGGCTAAACGTTGTCTGGCTGCAACCCTAAAAGGCCATCTGTCCTGAGGAAACACAGGGAACTTCCGGTAATCTGGCCACCACGTCTCCGCCTTTTTTCCGGTCGAAGTTAAGCCGAAACAGGTGTACCGTGTTTGCAGAACTTAACAACTCAAATAAAGTCTTAACGAAGTTGTTAAGGGGTAAAAATGGGTGCGTTTTATTGGGAAATTTGCATTCGTGACTTAATTTCGCGGGCGATCATTTTTTGAAAATAAATCGGGGAATTAAGCCGAAGTTAAGTGTTTTGGAACGCGAATGTCTCGGACAGAATGGACGGATTCGCACTTGCCCAGGCTAATATCGTCCGCCCGGTCAGGGCTTTCAGTCTACGGCGTTACCGCCCACGGTTGGAATCGTTGATCGAGGGGAATAGTTAGAGCGAACTCATGTTCGCTGCTACGCCCATAACTTGCGTAGCACCATGCGTCAGGTTGATCGTCCTGAAAAATCGGCTTGAAATAATACGGAGTGGCGCGAAATTCATAAAAACGCAGATACCGGTCACCGGCAAGAATTCAACTTCGCTATCCTAATTTTCAGGAGTGGCAGAGCCACTTGCGAAAAGCGCGGTACCTGCCGTTCCCATAGAACTTGAAGGCACGCAGACTGCTGTGAATATACGAGAGAGGCCCGTGCCGGTCGTGGGCTCGAGCAAGAGCAAGAGTACAAATGAGCAACGTCAAGTTACATGTCTATGTGATTGGGTTCACGGTCCTTGCGCCGTTATGGATGGCGCTTGATTCTGCTGCCCAACTTGCAGGCGGTTTTTCCCAGATTAATATGCAGGATGGCGGCTATTTGCCGGTCATCATTCAGCATCGGAGCGGACGTCTGGTTGGCCGCACCGATGGCGGGGGGATTTATTCCAGTGATAACCAGGGCAATTCGTGGACGTATTTATCCG
>DASXFM010000432.1:0-14221 GCA_036489615.1 Verrucomicrobiia bacterium
TGGGAATGTGAGGTTTTTTTGAGGCTCATGGTGAAATCGGCTCCGTCTCTTCCTGCACATCGAAACGAATATTGACGTACGGCGGAAAATTTGTCGGCGGGGGCGTCTCCATGTTTTTGACCGCCGCAATGGCTTGGCGAACCGATTCGTCCCACACCGAATTGCCCGAGCCTTTCTCCCATTGAACCTTATCCACTTGCCCATCCGGCTGCACGGACACCTGGATTTCCACGGCATAGTTATCGTCGTTCATATTTTCAGGACGGTTCCATTTGGAACGAAAAGTCTGTTCCAAGGCGCCTCGATAAATCTCCACCGGGTCGCTACTGGAAGTAACCTCCTTGCCTCCGCCAAAATCAAACGAGGGCAGTTCTGCGGCAGGTGGGGCCACGGTGGGCGCAATCGTTGCTGGTGCCTGGGCTTTCGGCGCTTTCATCGGCTTGGGCGCAGCGGCGACTTTGACGGGCTCTGGTCGGGGAACTTCCACCGGCGGTTTGGGGAGAGGCTTGGGCGGTTCCGGCGGTTTCTCTTTGATGAGCTGGACAGTAATCTTCTGGATTTGATTGCCAAGAAATCCCTGGCGCGCGGCAAAATAGAAGACGACAAGCACCAGAGCCGCGTGAAAAGCAAACGAGATGAGCAGGTTTACCTTCGACGAGTCTTTTTCCTCGGGCGGCTGGCTTTGCGGGGTCATTTTTGCAACGGATCAGTCGCTAAATCCACCTTCGGCACATTGGCCTGCTGGCAGATATCCAGCACGGAGCGGATCTGCCGGTATTTTGTTTTGCTGTCGCCACGCACGATGATGTTCAAATCCGGATCATCGGTGCGCAAAGCGATGAGCGTTGGCAACAGGCCGGGAGGATTGGCGAACTCCTGCTTGTTCAAAAAGATTCGGCCATCCGCCTGGATGGTAATGTAATTGGCCTTGCGCGGCGGATCTTTCAGCCGCTTGGCTGCCGTGGGCAATTTTAAATCCAAATCATTGACCGGCGGAATCGTAGTGATGATAAAAATCACCAGTAACACAAACGCCAAATCCAGCAATGGCGTGATGTTCAGCTCCGTGAGGGAATGATGGGCCGAGCGGGAACACTTTTTCATGCATCAAATCGCCGGCGTGTGTTCTCCCATTTCCACTCGCGTCAGGGCAAAAGCGATTTTGTCTTCGATATCGCGGTTGTCCACATAGGTATGCTCAATCTGGTTCGCGTAACGCGTGGCATAACCATCCAGTTCCTGCGTCAGGGTGCGGATGGTCGTCACCATGAAGTTGTAAGCGAACATGGCCGGAATGGCGACCAACAGGCCGGTAACGGTCGCGACCAACGCCGCCGCGACGCCCGGCGCCATCGCGGTGAGCGTAGCCGCCCGGCTCTCGGCAATGCCTGCGAACGTGGACATCACCCCCCAAACCGTGCCCAACAAACCGATGAATGGTCCGCCGGCCACGGCCGTGGAAAGAACAATCATGCCTTTTTCCAGAGCCAGCGCCTGGTTGCCAGCCGCTTCCTCCAGGACCACTTTTACGGCGTCGAATGAAGAATTGCTGATGCGTCGTTCGCCTTTGACGGTGACGGGATTATGCTGCAATTGATAATCGAGTTCTTCGGCCCCGCGAAGATAAAGCACGTAAGCGGGAGCGCCGCGAAAAGCCTCGCCCTTTCGTTTGATGTCGAGCGGGTCGCGCGTCGAGGCATAGGCGGTAAGAAATTTTGCCGTGGCTTTGCGCGCGAGGTGGAGTTGCCGGAATTTGGAAATGATGATGCTCCAGCTAAAGAGCGACAAGATGAGCAGGACCAGGACGGTGACTTTGCCTTCCGTTGTGGCGTTTTGGATGGCGTAAACCGCGGCGTTGGCGGCCAGCAGGGGATGAACGAGGGTGGTCATGATGAGGGAGTCGAATTTTGATTTTGAGTTCGGGAATTGGTTTTTGGCGGCAAAGTTACGGTGACCCGGCTGACTTTTTGGGCCAGGGCCACAGATTTTTGTTTCTTCTTTTCATCCGTATCGTCATCGTCGGTTTTTGCTGACGCCGTCGTGGCATTGTCGGCCACGGGAGTATTTTCCGGAGTAACATTGGATTGCGGAATGCCCATGCTCGCTCCCGTCGTGTCGCCGGTGGCGTTGACGCTTTCCGCGACGAGCGAGGCATCGATCGAACTTCCACTGACATCCAGGTTGCCGCCGCTGACAATGGTGCCGGAGACATCCCCGGAAGCGTTGATGTCCACGTTGCCCGCGCTCACCGCCGTCACATTGACATTATTGGCGGAATCGATATTGATGCTCTGGCTGCCGATCACCACGCCGTTGATATTTCCGCCTGCCTGGAGTTTGATATTGCTGCCAATAATGCCTGAACCCTGGGCATTGATGTCTTCACCGGCGGTGACCTGAATATCGTTGTCCTTCGTGTCTGCCCCATTGAAAGCGATTTGAATGATGCCGCCTTGTTGGGCGTTTACACTTCCGTTAGGCGCGGCCACCGTGATATTTCCCAGAGCGGCATCAGAACCAAAAATTGTCGTGGCCAAAATCCCACTGCCCGGAATCGTGGCCGGAATTTCATCCAGGGATCCGGTGACGGGATCAAGTTGCAGGGCAGTCAAAGCAACATAACCCGAGCCGCCCTCGCCGGCGTTGATATCGCCGGTCAAAGAAGTGATGTTGATATTCCCGCCGTTGTAAGCGGCGATGCGTGAGCCATCCACGTTCACGTCGTCGGTGGCTTGGACCCAAATCTTTCCGCCGCTGGTCGTAAAGATTCCTTTGGGCGAATCCGGATCGCCAAAAGGAGTGAGTTCACCGCCCACATCAAGCGTTCCGCCAACGCAAAGTTCGACTCCACCAAAGAGGCTTTCATTGGCAATGACGCTGGTCGTCATATCCAGGTCGCCGGTCGTTTTGATTTCAATCGTTGCGCCGTCCGGTGAAATCGCCTCCAGAGCGGCATCCGGCGCCAGCACAGAAATGCCGCCGGAAATGCCCAGGTCAATCGTACCAGCCACAATCTTAAACTTACCGGGACCGGTCAGGGCCAGGCCGTTATCTCCCAGGGAGGCACTTTGGCTGTCGGTATATAATTGCGCGACATCAGACTGCCACGCCGTCAACTGAGTGCCGGAAAAAATAGCGTTCCCATTCGCATCAACCGCGTTTTGGAGGGATTGTTCGGTCGTCGCGCCCATCACGCCGATATACGAAATCGTGCCGGTCGCGGGGTCATAGGAAAGCGCGCCCGCGAGCGAAGAGTTACCGGCGATCAAATCGTCAAATTGTTCTGAAGTGACCGCGCTGGATTGTATGGTGGCGTATAATTGTGCGACTCCGGAATTCCAGGCCGCCAGTTGAGATCTGGTGAAAATGGCATTCGCATTGGGCAAATTTTGCAGGAGGTTTTCCGTCGAAACGCTCATCACACCCGAGTAGGAAATCGTGCCGCTCGCAGGATCATATGAGAGCGCGCCCGCCAGCAAGGGGTCGTCGCTAATGACTTCTACAAATTGGCTTGCGGTGATCGCGCTGGATAGCGTTTCGCTGGTCAGCAACGTCTCGCTCGTCAGGTCGCCGCGGTAAGTGATGCTTCCACCCACCACCAGACTGCCATCAGTTGCGGGATCGAGGACGCCCGCTTTTTCCAGCGTGGTCTTGGCCGCTTGGCCGACTTTGAGGTAAGTCGTTTGGTCGGGGGATAGATTTTGACCGAGAAAACCGAAGTTATAAGTGTTGCCGACGACATTGATATGCGCAAAGGTCGGCACGGTGAGGCCAAAACTTTCAATACTGCCGGAGATATCCAGCATGACCGGGTTGTTATTGCCCAAGTAGAGTGGCGGGTCTCCGGGAACTAAAAAAGGATCCGAGGTCGCCCAACTATTGGCATCACTGTCCGACATGGTAATGCCATTGAGCGTGGTGGTACCAGTTGAGATTGCCCCGCTTAAATTACCCCCATCCCGCGTGGTGATCTGCAATTCCCCTTCCGCCAGGCTGGAAGGATAAAGAATGATGGAATTATCCACGGTAACTCCTCCCGCCCCCGCATTGAGAGTCAGGATGGGCGCGTAAATCGGCGGCATCCCTGAGTCCCCCTTGGCGACCCGCGCCAAATTGTCCCCGACTAAATTGATGGCATTCCCGGCCCAAAGATTTACCGCGTCATTGGGCATGTAAGAGAAAAGAAAATTCTGGAAAGAATCGAATGCGCCATTGGGATTGTTTACTTCATCAAGGTAAATGTCATTGGCCGCCCAGACATTCCAGGTCGCTTGTTGGCTCAGGCTGAGCGTCACCCCGCCGGCCGGAATGCTGGAGCCGATGGTGCCGCTGCCCGTGGTATTTTGCATGACGGAGGTTTCCAGGCCGGCCAAAGCCGACTGGAAATCCGCCGGGTCCGCGTCCTGGTTTTGCAGTGCCGCTGCTTCCGCGCTGGTCACCTGCACTCCCGCCAGGATATTTCCGGACCCATTTGCTAAATTAAAATTACCGGTGATTTGGTTGCCGGCCACGAGGGTTACATTCCCGGAAGAATAGGTGCCGGAAGCGCCGGGCCAATCGGTTTTGGCGGGAACCGTGGGCACGCTGATAATGTCATCCCCCGCGATCAACGTGACATCCCCACCGGCTGCCGTGGACATGCCGCCCAGGACGGCGTTTGGCCTCGCGCCGAAAACGGATGAAAAGGTATAATCCATGGTCTGGCCTCCCGTGCTGCCGCTGCCATTGGAAGTACCGGCGTTGATGTCTCCGTTCACCGCGTTCGCAAAAATACTTCCGCCGGCGGTCGTGAAAATCGAGCCGGAACCAACCAGGATGCTGTTATCCGCCCACAAATTGATGCTGCCATTTTGGGTCTGAACGCTGGCGCTGCCATTGAGAAGAATGTCATCGCTACCGGAACCGGGCGCTATTCCCGAGAAAAATTGTCCTGCGTTAAGGTTCAGGCTCCAATTTTGCCCCGCCTTGATTTTTGCGCCGTTATCCAGGGTAAGGTCATTCATCGCATTTAGGGTCAACGTCATCGCCGCATTGGCGTTGGCGATGGTCCACTGCGAGCTCAATTCCAGGTTGTAGAGATAAATATCCGCATATACCAGCAAGGCGTTAATATTGAGGTTTGCGCTGGAAGAAGCGGTGGATGTAGCCGACGTGGATAACTTCAGGGCACTGGGATTTTTAAACGTGGCATAAGAACCGCCAATCGTGGCTGCTATCGGATTATTATTGTTCAGGATTTCAACAACCCCGCCTTGTCCCTGCGAATAGCCCGCGACGGAGATGGCAGAGGCGGACGAATCGCTGTAGGAACCGGGCGAATCTAAAACCACGAATCCACCCGGACTCGCGCTCGAATCGGTGACATCTCCTTTGGCCAGGATGCTGGACCCGGCTCCTAAATTAAGGGCAGTGGCCGCATCAACGGCAATCGCGCCGTTGATAGTTCCCAAAGAGTTGGCCTGGAACGTTCCATTTTGATTAACCGTCGGCGCATCCACGAGGATGGAACTGCCATCCGCCATCACGCTGCCGCTATTATTGATCGTGCTTCCAGCCTGCAAGGTCACTCCGCCGCTGCCGGTGGCAACATTATTCCCTTCCGCCGATATCGTGGAACCTGCGTTCAGGTTCAAAGTGCTGCCTGCCACCAATTCGACTGCTCCGTTGACATCCTGCACGGAGTTGGCCTGGATGATTCCATTTTCGTTCACCACTTGCGCCTGCATGGCAATCGTCCCGGCATCAGCCGTGATCGTCCCGAAATTACCCACGCAACCCTGCGGCAATTGCACCTGCGCGCTCAAGCCGCGCCCATCCGGGCTGTCGCTGACCAGCACGTTTTGTCCGGCGGCCAGCGTAATGCCGCCTCCGGGGGCGCTCAACCCGCCATAGTTTTGGATATCCTCCGCAATCAAAAACAGCGATTGGCCCTGGCCAACCTGGATCTGTCCATAATTCACGATGCTCGCCAGCGGCGGCATACCGGTGAATTGCCACATCGAACCGGGACCTAAATCCGGTGGCAGAGCCGCCGTCGTGGCGATAAAACTGCCGCCGACCTTGACCATCGAATTAGGCCCGAAATAAAGCCCGTTCGCATTGGCCAGGATGACCGTGCCGTTGGCATTGAGATTGCCATAAATCTGCGAAGGGTCGGCGCCGCCAATGAGATTGAAAACAACAGAATTAGCCGAGGGTTGTAAAAATGAAGTCGTCTCGCCCGCGTCAATATCGAAGCTGCTCCAGTTCAATACCGTTAATTGGCCGACGGTCACGTTGAGTTGCGAACCGGTTTGCTGCGATGTCGCGCTGCCCAATGCAACTGTCATGCCCGCGGGATTGGCCCATACATTTGAGGCGCCACAAATCAAAACCAACTTCACGGCGTACCTGGCAATTCTGCGATTTGATTTTCTTCGTTTCATGGCGCTTTAAAATTGTGCCCCCACGCTAAAATAGGCCAGGGCGCCTCCGGCATGGGCGGTCGGAGTCGTTAACAGCGCCCACGCCAGGCTCAGGCGCGCATCGAAATGTTCCCCGGCAGTGAGGAAGAACCCAACGCCGGTTCCCCATTCGGGATAGGTAAGATTTTCTGTCCCGGGACGATCAATCAGGGACGTCTGGCCGTAATCCATGAACACGGAGCAACGCAACTCGGCAGGGATGTCACCGGCCGCCGTTTTGAGGTAACCGACGTTAAGCGCCGGCGCGCGCACGTCAAACAACATGCGCCAGCCCGTGTCGCCATAGATGGCCCCTTCCTGGTAACCACGCACCCCGGCGGTGCCGCCCAGCGCGAATTGTTCATTATTGATCAACGGCGCGCTGGCCCATTGGCCGTTCAAGTTCGCCAGCGCCGACCATCCGTCGAAAAGATTTTGTTCGCGTACCAACCCGCCGTTGATGGTGGTGTAGTTGCCGCCCGCGCCCGGCGCGCCGGCCACCTCTTGGAAATTCTTCCGCGAAGAGGCCAGGGATTCCAGAAAAACGCTTTGCAAATAACTAAAGGCAAAGACGCCCGATGAATCGGCCCGGGTGCCTGCCCAGCCAAATGACAACGGAATATATTGAAGACCAGCCCGGGAATTAGAACCCAGGCTGACGGTTTCGTTGGTTATCAGGATGGTGGCCCCGGCGCCGTTAGTGGTATACAATGAAAAATAATTCAGGTTCGTTCCAAAAGTCGGCGCGGAATAAGTTTTAAAATCCGCTTCCATAAAAAATGACGAGCGCACGCTGTCAAATTCACGGAGCGGCAAAGTCAGCTTCGCCCCCATGTTGTTATCGAACGTAAAGCTTTGTTCGGCGGATTGCCTGCCCACATCCAACAATGAATTGGTGAAAACTATCGCGAGCGGCCCGTAACGCACCGGCGTGCCCGAGGCCGAGCGGGACGCGTAAAACGTGAGATCAGGATTTCCGGTCGCGGCCGGCAAATTGAATTTGTGCGTGACCTCGTCAAAACCGAACGTCACCGGTTGGGTGTCCAGATTTTCCCGGCGGCTGTTGCCCAAACCAAAGGGAATGCGGTAATACGCACTGTAACTCGCCAGCAAAGGTGCGTCATAGAATCCGTCATAGGTGCCGGCGGGTTTGAAGGCCTGCGGGGAAAAATTATAATCCACGCCCAGTTGGTTATCGTGTTGCCACAGGTTGTTGTCCTGCAACGCCGTATCCAGCCGCAGCAACGGAGTTCCCGGCGACGACTTGTCATTGATCTCGATATGGCCGTGCAGCGGCAGCCGGTCTTTGACTTTTAGTTCCAACTCGGTGGTGCCGGGTTCCGTTCCGGGATTGATAATGGGGTAAATCTGCCGGTCACGGTTTTGATTCGCCTGGTCCAGTTCGGGCTGGAACCATTTCGTATTGAGCAGGACGTTCGTTGTCAGACTTGGCAAGGCACGCCGGATGTTGCTCTCACTGTAATAGCGGTTGCCTTCGACAATAATTTTACTCAGCCGGCCTTCCACGATTTTTACCCGCACGATTCCGTTGGTGAGCTTTTGCCGGGGCAAGGTTACGCCGACAGTGGCGAAACCCAGTTCCCGGTAACGGAGTTGCAACTTTCCCAGGCCTTCCCGCAAGCGCGCAAAATCGATTTGGCCGGTATAATTACTGAGCATCCCAAATTCGTCCGGCGGCAATACCGTGTTGCCGTCCAGGCGATAACCGCGCACTTCAAACGTCCCTTTCCGGGGTTCCTGCGCTAAAAAAAGATTTGTGATCGCTTCCTCCAGGTTGTTGGTGGCCGTTTCCGCCGGATCAATCACGGCAATCTTGATGACGCCATTCGTCAATTCCTGTTGAGGCAGCGTCACGGCAACATCCGTAAAACCATTGTCCCGATAAAGTGACTGCAATTTTTCCAAACCTTTATGGACCTCCGCAAAGGTCACATTCCCCGTATAATTGGAAAGCACGGCGAAATCAGACGCCGGTAGGAGAATTCTACCTTCCACGGCATACGCCCGTACCTTCAAAGCCGACAGCCTTTTGGGCGGCGGATTGGTTGGCCCTGGCAGCGGCGCCGCGAAGAGATTTTCGATCACCGCCGCAGGATGGGTTTCCTCCGCCTGGCCATTGAAAATGTTCGCGAATACCAGCATCGCTATTAATCCAAACCGCAAAATCATTTGCTGTGGTGGTCCTCTCTACAAATTTGACGCCGCGACAGGCCCGGACTGCCCGGGCCCGCCGCGTGGTTGTTGCTCTCGTGGTTCTGTCTACTGGGTGTTGATCTTGTAAAACTCCACTCCCGGGTTGGTGTTGGTATGGTTGATCGTGTCGATATTGCCGTCGCCGGTAAGCGTGGTCGTATCGACCGGCCACACCGCGTTCCCGCCGAGCTGGTTGGTGTAAGCCACGGAATATTGATTGCCCACCGTTGTCGTGAATTGGACGGTGCTCACGTTGCCGGAAAGGTTAATCGTGGTGATGTTGGGCTGCCGCGGCCCGGCCACGAACGTCAACACGCCGCTGCTGGTGATGCTGAACGTCCCCACCAACTTATCCGGCGGCGGGTTGGGATAGACCGACGACGGCTGGATCGCCCAAAAGTCAAACGAACCGGGAATGGTTTGCTGGACGGTGAAAGGAGCGTGCCCGCCCAGGTTGGGGACGTTGGCGAACGTGCCGCCCGAAACAATGTAATCATACGACGCTCCAGCTTTGGTTCCGGAAGGCTGGATGACATAGGCGTTCGTCGGGGTTCCGGCCGCCGCCGGCACATTGAACGGAGTAAGCGGTTTATTGCCCACCGCGCTGATGATGGAATGCAGATTTTGACTCCATCCCGCCGAACCGCCGGTATACGCGGTGGTATCTGGTTCCGAGCCGCTGACCCAGGCCGTCAAGTTGGCATTGGTCAGGCTGGTCACTGCCACCAAGACGACATCCACGCCCGTCAGATCCGGGCCGAATTGGCCGGTGGCCACGCTGGAATTCCAGCCGGTGATCGCCGTGGTGAATCCGTTGGTATGACCGAGCAGGCTGATGACACTCCCCAAATCATACTCAACGTTATAGTTTCCGCCCTGGTCGCGAAGGATCAACAGGAGGTCTCCATCATTGTACGACCATGCCCGTGCCAGTGGCGCCGCCAGCAGGGCCAGGAGGGCAATGACTGGTAAAAGAATTTTTTTCATAGCATTTAAATTTGATGTTCCACGTTGAACGGTCCGGGCGGATCATTGGAAATAACCAGTAGGCGTAATCGGGCCGCCGTCAGAGAACCGTTGGACTTCCAGCGCGGAATTTGGAATAAAATTTCCCACGAAAACCGGGCTGGTGGCCTCAAACGTCGCATTGGTGACGGACTGGTAAAAGTTGTTGATCACAGCCAACTGCGCGGCGGAGGGGGTGCCGGTATTGCCAGTGGAGACATAGTAATAATTTTCAAATCCCCAAAGCGGATAGCTGCCATTGATGACATTCGTGACCGAATACGGAACGCCTTCATAGGCGAGCGCGGCCAAACCTTTTTTGAGGTTCTGGACGGCCACCTCCCCGATGGCATTGGTCAGGACCAGCACCGTGTTTGCATCCACGCCGCCCGAGTTCAATCCCGGATCACCGCTGGCATCCAGCGTGGGTTGCCCCAAAGAATTGGTGTAGTAGGAAACGATTTGGCCGGAATTATAAATATTCAGGTCGATCTCCGTGCGCACGGCAGATTCGTTGTTGCGGCCAACGAAATAAACCAGGTTTGTGCTGGTGCCGCCGAAATACGTCGTGCCAACGCTCGCGGTTTCCAAGGTGACCGCCTGCCGCTGGGTCAGGTTGGTGATGCCCGCGGTATCAATCGAGTTGGTGTTCTTGATATAAATCAGCGGCACGACATACGTCGCCAAAGCCGTCAGGTTGGCGGAGGAATAACCGGACGCCGCCGCCGAAGCGGCTGAATCCACAAATGTGGGCACTTGCGGAGTCAGGGGGCCGGAACTGTAATTCGTGTCATCCGCATTGGCGACCTGGCCGACCAGGGCTTGCAGGCCATCCAGCGCGCCGTTGTTGACATTGATATCGAGCGTGATCGTTCCAAATCCTGACAGCGCGGTGTTGGTGCTGGTGCCGGAAAATTGGGCGATGGCGGAAGATCCGCCGCCTTTAACGGTGAACGTACTGCCACCAAAGAAATTGGTGGCACGATCATACAGGACGCTTTGGCTGGCGCTGCCGCCCACGAGAAAGACTTCAATATTCGCCCGCAGGGCCGGCACGGCCGTTAATCCGGCCACAGCCAGCGCAGCTACGATGGATTTTTTTATTATTCTAAGGTTTGATGCTTTCATAGGTTCACGTTTGAAGATGCCCATGTTTGCGCCAGACGGCGCTGCCTGCCCGGGCAAGCGGCGGATCCCAGCTTTGTCAGTTCGACACTGGGATCGGACAGTGTTTGGTCCACAGTCTTTTTCGCAATCACGGTTTTGTTTCTTCTTTATTGAAGAACCTCCGGTGTACCGGTCAGCCCTCACAAAATGGTTTTAGTGTTTATCGATTTGGTCGAAAATTCCCCCATCGGCAAAGTGCGCCTGCTGGGCCTTTTGCCAGCTACCTGCGACGTCCTTGACTGTCAGTAACTCCAGGGGCTGGTAACGGGTGGAATATCTCGCCAAAATAGTTTCATTTCCGGGACGGAAAAAATGCTGTGCCGCCAGTTCCTGCGCCTCATCGCTGTAGAGATATTCCAGGTAAGCACGCACCACCGCCTCGTCATGATGCCGCTCCACAAAACGATCCACCCACGCCGTGACACTGTCGACCTTAATGCTTACCGGCGGCAGGACCACTTCAAACTGGGCTTTCGGAAACTGTTTTTGGATCAGGGCAGCCTGGCTTTCATAGGCCAGCAGGACATCGCCGAGACCGTAGCTGGCGAAGGTGATCGTCGCACCGTCTCCGCCGGCGTCGAGAATCGGCACATGGGCATAGAGCTTCGCAACAAATGCCCGCGCCTGCTTCTCATCACCGGCGGATTTCTTCAGCGCATATCCCCACGCCGCCAAATAACCATATCGGCCCTCGCTGGAAGTTTTCGGGCTCGGAGCCACGACGGAAATATTGGAGCGAATAAGATCATCCCAGTTCCGGATGTCCCGAGGGTTGTTTTTGCGGACGAGAAAGACAATCGTGGAACTAAAAGGCACGCTCTGGTTCGGCAGGCGGGCCGCCCATTTCGCTTCGAGAAAACGGGCGTTGCTGTAGAGCCAATCAATATCATCCGACCGGTCAAACGTCACGATGTCCGCGTCAACTTCATCAACAACCGATTTCGCCTGCTCGCTGGAATCTCCGTAGGTTTGATTGATTACCACCGTCTGGCCGGTTTTTCCCTTCCAATAAGCCTCAAAGGCGGGGTTGTAATCCTGATAAAATCCCCGCGTCAGTTCCGAAGAGACATTCAGGATTTTTACCTGGGCGGCGCCGTCAGACGAAAGCCAGACCAGCGCCAAGAGCGCCAAAATAAATTGAACCGGGTTCCCCATGGATGATTTGTTTTTTTGTTTTCATGGGAACTTCCAGTGGTCCGGTCAGTGCCTTAGGTTTCGTTATGGTTGTTTTTAGGTTTCCCGCTTCTCGTTGGGCGTTTTTTCCAGGCGCACCCGTTCAGTTTTTTCGATTTGGATGACACGCGAATCGTGCACGACGATTTCAACCACGCCATACCGCAAAGAGCCGACGTGCTGGATCACCAATTCCAGCCATTTTAGCTCATCGCTGCTTTTACCTTTAACTGCCTGAGAAATATCACTCATACGAAATAAAATGACTACCGATTAAGTCGATATTAAATCTAAATAAAAATAGAAATTCTTTTTTTTCTGTTTTTGTTTGTTACTTCTCTAATCGCCGGTCGACATATTAAAATACGACTTATTATGTCGTTATTAAACACTTTGTTGGGGGTGGTGTCAACAAGTTTTTAGGATTTTTTAACACGCTGGGGATAAGCGGTTTGCGTTCGCCCTCACTGGGCCAGGGGTTTGGGTGAGGGGGCATGCCTCGCAGTTAAGCGCATCTCGACCGCTCAACCTTCAACCTTCTAACTTCTTTATCCCCCGCTTCCATAAATCAAAGTGGTAAAGCGCCACCACCACCAGTGAATGACCGATTTTTTCCTCAGCCACCATCCGGGAAATCTCGGAAACCGGCACCAGCCGCGTGGCGAGGTCCTCTCCCTGGTCAAAGCTGACGTCATGCTTCAGCCGGCAATTCTCGACGATTACCGTATAGCAGATGTTGTTCAGGATCGCCGGGTTGGCGTGGATGCGGCCCAGCAGCCGCGCGTTTTCGCCCTCGTAACCCGTTTCTTCGCGCAACTCGCGCACCGCCGTCGCCACCGGGTCCGTCTCGCCCGGGTCCATCATGCCCCCGGGGATTTCCAGTTCCATCGTGTTCGAGCCAAAACGATACTGCTCCACCATCACCAATTGCTCGTCCGGCGTGAGGGCGATGACGTTGACCCAATGCACGCTTTCCAGGACAAAAAAGTCATGCTCCTTTTCCGTGCGCGGATTGACGTAGACATCCGAGCGCAGTTTAAAGATGCGAAAGTCTCCCAGCTGTTTAGTGGTGACTTTTTTCCATGGGCGGCTCATTGCAATTGCAGAAAGCGTAACGTTTAGTTAATAAATCCAAAAGGTATTTTTAATGCGCGAATTGATTTTCATATAGTTTTGCAGCAACGTTTGAATCAACATGCGAACGAAAACTGAAGACGAAATCCTTGTTGAAAAGGTCTCTAAAGAACTCTATAAGCGGTTAGGCGACGCTTCCATCTTTGAATTGCCGTGGGTCTCTCAAGTTGTCACCGTGTTTCTTGGGGCGCAGGGATATATAGATAATGGTGGCTTTATATATTTCTTTGAGGGTGATTATCCTGGAACCCCACCTTATTCTGTTTTTGCCAACGCCTATCGTGCTATTGGAGCTGATGAATCAGCAGAGTGCATCGAGGTTGCTGCCAAACTATTTCCTTTTCCAGAACCTCATCTTCACGGCGATGCCCGACGCGACTATTTGCGAGACCATTGCATGATTAATGGAAGATCAAATGACGAATCACTTTTGGTAAAATTAGGAGATCGCGTAATAGATAACAGCGAGAAGAACTACTTTTTGCTAGCCAAATATATCCGCGAGCATTTGGATGAAATTCGCAAGACATAGAGCCATAGCGGAAGGGCGCGTAAATCGCAAATCGTCTATCGTAAATTCACAGCCCCTTTTCCTTTGCCGCCCACCCTTGTTTCATCAGTGCCAGTAGATGGCCCATCGCCTCCTCGTAAGGCTTTCCTTTGAGCTCCATCAATTGTTTGGCCCGTTTGTCCAGTTGTGACGCCATCTCCGTGGATTTTTCCGGCGGACAACCCATCGCTACCAATACCTTGGCCAATTCAGCTATTTCCATAAAAACAGTTTAGCCACAGATTGAACACAGATGAAACACAGATGAAACACAGATTTCTGATGGACGGCTAAAATAGAATTCTTATCTATGTTCGGTCTGTGTTTCATCTGTGGCTGAGAACCTTCTCTGTGTTCTCTGTGCCTCGGTGGCTAAAACAAAAAAAACCGGAATCTTTCGATTCCGGCTTTTGTTTTAAGACTAAAAAGTTTCTTGCGTCTCCGCGCCTTTGCGCCTTTGCGTTAAAAACTACCAGCGGAAATGCGCGAAGGCTTTGTTCGCCTGCGCCATCTTGTGCACTTCATCGCGCTTGCG
>DASXFM010000437.1:0-4863 GCA_036489615.1 Verrucomicrobiia bacterium
AGAATGACCTTCGTCGGGCCTGCAAACACAGCAGTAACAAACTAATCCCAAAACCTGAAACGTAACCAGAAACCGAATTATGAAAGACAAAATTGCAAAGTACATCCGCGCCGGCTATCCCGGCCTATTCATCGTGACACACGAGGAGCAGCGCGTCTCCGCCCTGATGAAAGAAGTTGCCGAAATCACGGAATGGAACTTGTTCCCCTGGTCATGCACGGAAGGCATTACCAACGCAGAGACGGGCGAAAAGGAATATCCCGATACGGAAAACCCGATTGCCATGCTGGACAAGGCCCAAGAGCTAAAGCCAAATTCCATCCTGTTCCTTCGTGACTTCCATATCATGATGGATGAAAAAAATCCCGTCCTTTATCGAATGCTCCGGGATCGGCTCGCCGAATTCAAGGCGAGCAGTCGCACAATCATTATTGTCGGTTGCCGCCTCGTGCTGCCGCCTGAATTGGAAAAGGAAATCACCGTCATTGATTTTGCGTTGCCGGATCGCAATCAATTGCTGGAAGTCCTGACCAATGTCGCGGACAACAACGACATTAAGCCCAATGGCCATACTGATGCCATCCTGGACGCTGCAAGCGGCCTGACAACTATTGAAGCGGAAAACGCTTTCGCTCTCTCTTTCGTTGAGGCGAAGGAATTCGACCCGGACGTTATCGCCCGCGAAAAAGCTGTCACGGTTCGCAAAAGCGGCCTCTTGGAAATTATCGATGACGGCACGACGCTGGCGGACATCGGCGGCTTGGAAATCCTGAAAGCGGATTTACATACCAAGCGAAACCTGTTCAGCAAAGAGGCGCGCAAATATGGCCTGCCAAGTCCACGCGGGCAACTGTACGTTGGCCAGCCCGGCACTGGAAAATCACTCTGCGCCCGCGCCTGCCATGCTGTATTTGGAATTCCATTAGTGCGGCTCGAAGCTGGCCGCATTTTTGGTTCAATGGTCGGTGAATCCGAACGCAATTGGCGGATGATCTGGTCAATTGTCCAGGCGGTTTCCCCGTGTGTGTTTTGGATTGATGAAGTCGAAGGCTTGACCAGCGGGGCCGAATCATCCGGCAAAACCGATGGCGGCACAACAAACCGTGTTGTTAAGACCATATTGCAGGACTTGCAATATAACTGTGAAAATATCTTCCCCGTTTTCACCGCTAACGACATTGACGGCCTCCCCGATCCGCTCATTGACCGCTTGGATGTTTGGAGCGTGGAGCTTCCAAATCAAACGGAGCGGGAATCCATCTGGAAAATCCACATTGAAAAGCGAGGGCGCAAACCGGCAAAGTTCGATCTGCCTGAACTTGCCCGCGCAACGGATGGATTCTCCGGACGCCAGATCGAGCAAGTATGGCTCAAGGCAATGACCGTCGCATTCAACGAAAAGGCCCGCGAGCCCCTGAATGCTGACGCGCTCAAGATCGCCAAAAGCGTAGTTCCAACGTCAAAGACCATGGCCGATGCCATCGAACGCCGCCGCAAACGGCTGGAAAATCGCGCCACGCCCGCCAGTGCCCCGGAAGCCGCTATCAAACCCGGCCGCAAATTGTCCATCTAACCAACCGACCATGAAAAAAATCAAACTTACCACCAGGGATGTCCAACCAGCATGGAGGGGACTTCTACGAATTGCTCGAAAAGCAGCCATCAACCACCCGCTGCCGCAAACAGGAAATTGGATGACAAATGCTGAATTCATTCTCTTAAATCATCCAATTGCACCCAAAGGAGGGTGGATCGAACGCGGAAAAAATCACGTCGCCCTCTTTCTCGGAAATCGATGCCTTGGAAAAATTGAGGCAATTGGATGAAAGATAAATCAGCCCGGCGCGTACACCGCGCCGGGCCTAAGCGAACCAAACCCAAAACCTGAAACGTAATGAATTATGGAAACGCTACAAAACCATTCCCACAATCCACCATCCGGGCCAAGTAAAATCGAGGCTTCATTCCTGGAATGCGCCAAAAAGGGCTATTACCTTTGCGGTCATTGTTCCCGCATCAGCCACGTTGGCGATTATCACGAGGAGGAGGACGGACCGCCCCGCTGCCTCCATTGCAAACGCATTAGCTTCATGACATGGAATCCACCTGTTCTTGAAGATGACTTGCCAGAGAAATATCGGATCAAAGCTATTGCCGCGATCCTGATGGCCCTGGCGCTCCTCGTCACCCCGGCCCGCGCAATGGACCGCTTCGCCGCGCTCTCCATGCTCGAAACCGGCAACAACGATACCGCCATCGGCGCGGCTGGCGAAGTATCGCGCTATCAAATCCGCCCGGACGTATGGAACCGGTTCACCCGGCTTCCATTGTCCGCCGCGAAAAATCCAGTAACCGCCCTGAACATCGCTCAATGCATTATGGGATGTAGAACCCGTGGCGCACGGTTGAGTGATTATCAATGGTATCTGCTATGGCATCGTCCAGGTAGAATCCGACATCCGAAACCCCGCGAAGCTGACCGCGCCCGGCGCTTCGCGAACCTTTGTAGTGTCCGTTAAACCACAACCAACAACCAAACCCAAAACCTGAAAGTAAATAAAAAGTATGTGTGACTTCCATTCAATCATTGTCCGGCGTGACGGCGCGAAAGCGCACGTCATGACTAACTCTCATTCTGGCGCAGTGAAAGCTGCCGGCTGGCGCGAGAATGATCAAATGACGGACTTTTCCGAACGCGGCCCATTCTTCACCGAGTGTGAATGGTCTGGTGTTGGGGAATATCCCGGAGCTGAAAGCGTCTCGAAGAGCAGCATCAACGAAAAACAGCGAAAGGCAATTGATCTGCATTATCAGGCACTCGCCAAATTCGTGTCAAATCCAGGCAAAAACGCTGCAATGCTTTTTGATGCCGGATATTTCTTCGGCGATGAATACGGGGATCTTCGTTGGAAGGCCCTCGTTCATCCGGAATGCCCGAAACAGTTCCTTCTAAAACTCGCGCAATCGCCGCTTCATTCCGATGGATACCCGATTAAATCACTCCATCCAGCCGTCAAAGAGGTGTCCGGTGACGTGATAGTCGAACAGGGTGCCACATTGACCGCTCCGGAACTCAAAGAGGTGTCCGGTGACGTGATAGTCGCACAGGGTGCCACATTGACCGCTCCGGAACTCAAAGAGGTGTCCGGTGACGTGAGAGTCGAACAGGGTGCCACATTGACCGCTCCGGCCCTGGCGAAGTCCGGTGACGTGATAGTCGCACAGGGTGCCACATTGACCGCTCCGGCCCTGGCGAAGTCCGGTTACGTGAGAGTCGCACAGGGTGCCACATTGACCGCTCCGGAACTCAAAGAGGTGTCCGGTGACGTGATAGTCGCACAGGGTGCCACATTGACCGCTCCGGAACTCAAAGAGGTGTCCGGTTACGTGATAGTCGAACAGGGTGCCACATTGACCGCTCCCAAGTTAAAGAAGTAAATCAAACAGCCCGTCACTGGCTCGCGCCGGTGACGGGCTTTTCATTTCAACGCGACATCAGAATAAGTGAGACATTGGGTTTGGCCGTTTGCAAAAAACAAAGCGCTATGACAATTAACCTGCGTTAGCCGGGGCCTGAAAAAAAGATTCCTTTTTAGGGGGTGGGGTCTGTACGTGCTTTCGACTCTTCGAAAAAAATTGCCGCAAAGGTTCTATGGTCGCTTTCTCAAGTTCGGCAAGAACGAACTCGCCGCTATTAATCATATTAAATAAATCTAAGACCAATGCGTTATAGGATGCCTCATATTTGGCAATGTGTTCAGCCCTGGTGAACTCGGCGCATGGCCCGAAAGATGAAACGCCCGGTTGAGATTTATCCGTCACGATCTCCGCTTCAATCGGTTTGCCATTAATTGATTTATCTATTGATTCATTATCAGATGATTGCGCCTCTGTTGTCTCATGCGTTAATTGCTTTACGATTGTGCTGGCGCTCGTCGTCACTTCATAGTTTTCAATTGCCCTGCGATGCGCCTGTTCGTCTACTTCATAGCGGTTGGATTCGACACGCAAACGTTTGTCCTGAATGACCGGTTCATTGATAATTCCAAGTTGTAAATATGCCTTCCGTAAATTCATTTCAGGTAGTTCCGACACATGTGACGCTTTTCCTCCCAATGAATTATACAATGAAACATAACGCTGACATGTGCGCTCGCTGATGCCTTTACAATGTTCCTTTAGCCAGCGGCCAAATCCGCCAAAGCCAATAATTTGCTTAACTTCTATTAATGCTTTACCGGTCAATACGGCTTCGCGCAACGCATCGCTGGCATTATCTCGCGAGGATTTTATGAGTTTTTCAGTTGCTTCATGCCCATCGCGGATTGTTCGGGCCAAGACTTTGAGTTTGGCAACTTCGATTAACGGCGCTCTGCGGCCTCGGTCTGATTTTTTGAGTGTTTTCATAAATGCGTTATTGGATGGTTCTATTAATTGATATATATTTAATTAAATCTACAGCCGTGCCTGTAGCTGTTGATTGTTTTCTGAACACTGCTGGAATAGTTGAAATATCTAACCAACTCTTTGCCAACCCATCGGCCTAAAGGCACGGAAACTCCATTTCCAATCATTCGATAGGCTTTGGAGTCCGGGCAATAGGACGGGAGCTTAGTCATCGCTTCCATGACAACTGGAAATTTACGCATGCCGGGAACATTTTCTAAGACATAGCATTCTGGCGATTTAATTGCGAGATGCCGGAAGAAATGGAGATATAATTCATCCCCGGTTCGAGCGCCATGAATGTCAGCAATCGTGGAATATTTGGTGCACGGATAAGTCGCGGCAATAATGTCACTTGGCTTCTCGTCGCGCACGAGTTTCAATCGCATATCCATTTGGCGGGTGTGGCGACCATTG
>DASXFM010000449.1:0-9096 GCA_036489615.1 Verrucomicrobiia bacterium
ACACGGTCGAACTCCTGGTAAACGGCCAATCATTAGGCCGTACAAACAGACCTTGCGAATTTGTGGATACGTTTAGCGGAGAAGAAAAAGACTTCGGGAATACGGGTTATATTTATGCCTTCCCGGATGTGAAATTCGTCCCGGGCGTCATCGAAGCGCGTGGAACGGCCAACGACGGCGTGGTTGTCGCCGATCAAATCCAAACTGCCGGCGAACCGGCGCAAATCAAACTGACCGCCCATACGGGTCCGGGCGGGTTGCAGGCGGACGGTTCGGATGTGGCCTTTGTCGATTTTGAAGTCGTTGATACCAACGGCCTCCAATGCCCAACCGATGAAGCACGCGTGGATTTCAAATTGACCGGGCCGGCGATTTGGCGCGGAGGTTATGACAGCGGCATCACCAATTCCGTCAACCATCTGTACCTGGATACCGAGTGCGGGATTAATCGTGTCGCCATTCGCTCGACGTTGCAACCTGGAGCGATTACGTTGACGGCATCACGACCCGGGCTGGAATCCGCGACAATCCAAATTCAAGCCCATGCGGTTAAGATTGAGGATGGGCTGGAATTGAAGGAATAGTGGGCGGTTGTGGAAGCATCGCCGGGGTGGTGACGGCTCGTCGCCGCTTGCTTGACGGTGTACCTGACTAGTGGGGACGAGCCGTCCCCCGCCCGAGGGGCTCGCTTCTTGAAATTAAATGCATAGCCGATTTGGAGCGTTATTTTTGGCAATGGTGGTCTTGCAGGCAACCTTGCGGTCCGCCGGCGCGTATGATTTTGCCTTTGGCGCCGATCTTTCATTTTTAAAACAGGCTGAAGACAGCGGTACGGTATTCAAGGACGGCACGAATGCATTGCCCGGCCTGCAAATCTTTCGAAATCACGGTTATAACTGGATTCGCCTCCGTCTGTTTGTCGAGCCCGTCGGAAATCATTTGCCAAATAACCTTGCCTATACTCTGGCGGAAGCGCGGGAGGCAAAAGGGCTCGGCTATAAATTTCTTCTCGATTTTCATTACGCCAACTCGTGGGCGGACCCGGGCAAACAACCTACGCCGGAAGCCTGGAAGAACTTGTCCCATCGGCAGCGGGTGGAAAAGGTCTTTGAATATTCCCGGGATAGTATCGTAGCCTTTCGCGACGTGGGCGCGATGCCGGATATGGTTCAGGTTGGAAACGAAATCACACATGGAATGCTATGGCCGGATGGGCAGTTGCCGGATCAATGGGGAAACTTTGCCGATTATATTCGTGCGGGAATCAAGGGCGTCCGTGCCGGCTCCGGAAATTCGCCGGTCCCACGTATCATGATTCACATCGATCAGGGCGGCAATATAGCGAAGACCAAATATTTTTTCGATAACTTGAATCGCTACGGCATTCAATATGAAGTTATTGGTTTTTCTTTTTATCCGTGGTGGCATGGGACCCTGATGGACTTACGCGAGAACCTGGCTTTTACGGCGAATCGATACCATAAAGACATCATGGTTGTTGAAACCGCCTACAACTGGCGAGCTGCCCGGGAGACGGCGGGGCGTGCGGGTCCCTATCCCGAAACACCTGAAGGTCAGCGCGATTTTCTGGATGCGGTTGCCAACGTGGTGATGGATATTCCTGACGGGCGAGGGAAAGGAGTTTTTTGGTGGGAGCCGGCGGTGGGCCGTCACGGCGGTCTTGTATCGCGCAGTTTTTTTGACGAGGACGGCAAATCTTTGCCGGTGTTGGATACGTTTGACAAGTATACGCGGCCGATGCCGCCGCCGAAACGACAATAGGTGGATTATGGACAAGGTCATCTGGACGTTATTGGGATTGCTTTGCGCAACGGGTTTGCCCGGGAGGACGACTATTGGCGCTCCGGACAAGAATTTGATTTCGTTCAATTTTGGCTGTAATGCATTGTCCGCTGCCACCTATATTTCACCCGCGACTTTCTATTCCGATTCGAAAGGTTACGGTCTTGAGCCGGGGAGCGAGGTTATTGCGACCAATGGCTGTATCACCGGCGCCGAACCATTTTATTTTTCCGTCAAATTGCCGGAGGGAAATTACCGCGTGACCGTCACTCTTGGGAATAGTATGGCTCCATCGGTGACCACGGTAAAAGCGGAGCTCCGGCGTCTCATGCTCTATCATCTCGAGGCCCCGGCCCGTGGGCTTGTGACCCGTTCGTTTGTTGTCAATCTTCGGACGCCCCAAATCGCCGGTGATGGTGTGGTCCATTTGAAACCGAGGGAGACGACCGATGAATGGCGAGACTGGGACGACAGGCTGACGCTTGAGTTTAGCGATACCCAGCCATGCGTTCACACGCTCACGGTTCAAAAGGTGGATGTGCCGATGGTTTATCTTATGGGAGATTCCACTGTTTGTGACCAGCCGTTTGAACCGTGGAACAGTTGGGGGCAGATGCTTCCCGTATTCTTTAAACCCGCGGTCGCGATTGCCAATCACGGCGAGTCCGGCGAGACCATCGCCGATTCGCTTGCCGGCAATCGGTTCAAAAAAGTCTTCAGCCTGATGAAGAGCGGCGACTATTTATTTATTCAATTCGGCCACAACGATATGAAGAGCAAAAAAACTGACGCCCTTGACCGATACAAAAGGGATTTAATTGAGGTCGTGAAAGAGACGCGTGCCAAAGGCGGCATTCCGGTGCTGGTCACGAGTATGGAGCGGAAAGCCGGGGTCGAACGGCCCACGTTGTCCGGCTACCCTGATGCAGTGCGTGAAGTTGCGCGGCGGGAACGTTGCGCGCTCATTGACCTGAATGCCATGAGCGTCGCTTTTTACAAGGCCCTTGGGACCAATCTTGATAAGGCATTTGTGGACGGCACGCATCACAACAATTACGGCAGCTACGAACTGGCCAAGTGTGTCGTGGAAGGCATTGAGCAAACGCGCCTGCCTCTCACAAAATATATAGGCGGTGATTTCACGCGATTTGATCCCGGTCATCCGGACCCGGTGGACAAGTTTTATATGCCGGCCAGTCTGAGGCGGTCCATGATGAAACCGCAGGGGAATTGATTGCGTTGAAACGTTGATTTGTTAAAACGTTGGAACGGCCGAACGGTCAGGGCGAATCGGTTTGCAAGGCGGTGACCATGTTCGCGGCTGCGACGGGAGTCAACGTAACTGGCCCCAACAGCCCCGAATCCGTTAAAGGCCAGTCTGAGGCATCAAAGCGCTGGTAGTTAACGTCCACGATGCCGATATCTCCAAAGATTTTCCAGGGAACATGCCGCCGGTCGAGATCGCGGATGCGATTGGCGGATACATTGGTGACTTCAACTTCGAGTTTGTTGCCTCGTGGTTTTAAATTGTCAACGGCTACTCTAAATGGCGGCGTAATCAATGTGCCATAATCCTGGCCGTTCAATCGGACGCGCGCGCTTTGGCAAACGGCGCCCAAATCCAGAAAATGTTGGCCGCTTGATTCCGGAGCATCGAAGGTGATCGCGTAAAGGGCCGAACCGGCAAATCGTTGGGCGTTGGTGTCGGATTGGGCTGCCCACGATCCGAGTTGGCTTGTGCTAAACGACGCCGGAAGCTCAGGGCCACCTTGGACGAAATTCACGTTCCATGTGCCGGTGATGGCCATTGCCGTACCGTTCGTTTGCCAATAATTCCAGGCGGGGCCTGTCGCCATCTGATTTCCAAAAAGCCGCAATATAATCGAATCGCCGGGCTGAAGTTGCAGATAGACCTGTGTTTGCCCGCCCATTTGTCGGATTGTCGCCATGCCAATTTGGCCGGTCAGTGGGTCCATGAGCGCGGCAGATTGGGCAGAGCGGCCAACGGTCACCCAGCCGTCGAGCGCATCACCATGACGATTGGCAATGAAATAGTTCCATCCGCCGTCGAAGGAACGGCGAATGAAAAACATACCCGTATGATCACTCATCGGTTCCCGGGCTGCGTCCGAAAGAGCCAGCGCTGCTTCGGTGTCTCCAATGAGAATCCGGCCCCGTCCGAATGTTGCCTCCTGTAAACCGGCGCTTTTGTTCACCGGCTGGACTTTTCCAAGCAGAATTTTGAAGAGGGTTCTGCGTTTCTCCAGCCCACTCCAACCCGGCACGTCAGAGGGAAGATTGGATTCAAAAATTACCGTCGCGCCTGAATGCGCCAGCGTGATGAGTTTAGCCAGTGTTTCGACCGGCATCAGCCGGCAGGGTGGAACGAGCACGACGCTGTAATCGCCACCGGGAACTTGAATGCGTTTTCCCACAATCTTTGCCGTCATCAACTGGCTGTCAGAGATATAATCAAAAGCGTAGCCGTGATTCCACAGGTGCTCGGCGGTTTTGCCAACGGGCTGGTCCGCAAACCAGGCTGTTTTGCTCACGGTCATGGTCGGTAGCATTCCGTCGGGATCATTCCAAAGATCGGAAATGGGCCAATAGACAAGGATGTCGTTGTCCGGCTTGCCGGATTGAAGGATGGATTGGCAGCGCCCGATGTAGGCATTGAGCGCGGGCACATCATGCCAGATGGAATTGCGCGGATTCATTTCTGTAGACGCATAAAACAGCCAGCCCGGCCAGGCGGCGGAAGAGGGCGAATAACAGCAGCCATGATAAAAAATCTGGTTCACGCCAGAGATGAACATGTCGTCGGCCAGGTCTTTCAATTCCGCGAGCGTTTCGGTGAAATGCTCGGCTAGCCATGTCCCCGTTTCGGCGCCCGTCAATGGATGCCCGGCCACATGCGCCGCGGATGACGCAAATTTCGAGATCAGCGGGCTGCGGTCCAGGTGAAACATCTCTGTCTCCGGGATGTCGGCATCGGCGTACAGGTCCAGCCAATTCGCCGGCGCGCCATGCGCTTGATAGCTGACGATAAAACCGCGCTGATGCGCCCAATCCATCCACACAGGATCGGTTTGGCGTGCGATTAAATCGGAAACCGTTTCACGATAGTCGGATTTGACACGAGCCGTCTCGTCGGATGGCGCATCGCCAAACAGCGCGGGCAAAACGGTCTGTAGTTTGTAGCCGCGGAGACGTTGAAATTGAGCAAAGAAATCCGGCGACCAATTGCATTGATATTCGTATGAGTCCTGAAAAACTGCGCGCGGTTTAGCGCCAGAATAGGAATTGAAAGCGGTATCGAACCATTTCAGGTAATCGCTCATGGCCTTCGGATAAAACGGATTCAACATCGGGCCACGTCCGCCGGGCGCGGCGCGTTTTACGTTTTGCCCTGAAAACTTTTGCGAAATCGCATAGATCGTCCATTTTCCCGGAGGAGCCGTCCATTCAATGTGCCCATCGGATTTGATATCGGGCATCAAATCCACCGCGTCACTGTTTGTGTTATAAGCCATTAACGCCTGTAGGGCAGGAGGGAGGCTGCGGCTGAATTGTTCTCCGCCTGCTACGTCAAATGTCCTCTTTACCACCAAAGCATTTGCTTCATCCTTGCTTATGGTGGGACCGCCGAAGCACCAACCGGTTTCCAGCGCCATGTCCGCGCCCATTCCCTGGTCGTGCGCGTCCGTCACTGTATCGTTCAGCATTTGCATCCATCGGGGACTGAGGAAATCGATGTAGTCGGCGTCACCGCCCTTGATGCCGTAGATGGGTATAATCTGGACTCCGCCAAGGCCGGCGTCGTGAAATGTCTGCAATTGGCTGGCGATGTCGGTTGGGTTCACGGCGCTGCCGGGCCACCACCACCATACCCACGGCTTGTTTTGGGAAGTCAACGAAGGCCAGGAGAGGTTGGAGGATGGAGGATTGAAAGTGGAAGATGGCGGGTCGGCAACTACCTCTGACGCCGGCCACATTAACGCGCAAAGCACGGTGAGCACCTGGCGGGTGAAATTCATATACTGATTAAGGGCGATTCTTCACGAACGGTCAATCATCGGAATTGGTGATGGCCGTCGCTTGTGGGCGTGCTCTTACTGCGATTGGCGGGGCAACTCAACCCGAACCGAGGCCCCGTTGTGGCATAAAATGGCCACATGACGGCGGGAACGGTATGTGGCATATTCGAAGTCTATCCAAACTCAGAATATATACGATTGTCGGCGGTCTGCCCGGCAGCCAGTGGCAACGCCACGTGCGAACGGCAGCACTTTATTTTTAAACTTTTTAGCCGCAGCCTTGCGGATATTTTTAACGGTCGTTTTGTTCGCCGGAATTCGGGTCGGGGCGCAAAACCTGACCAATGGTTTGGCTTGCCAATGGGTGGCTGATGATTTTACGAACGGCCAAAGTTGGACAGACCGAATCCAGGGCATAAAGGCAGTTGCCGATGGCGCGCCCAACCCGGTGACTGTGGCGGAATCGTTCGGCACCCATAATGGTGTTAGAAGAAATAACGGCACCACTGGGAATGGCGGGTTTCTGATTCCGGGAGGCGAACCGCCCACGGGTTTTACCAATTATACGATTGCCGTCGTTTTTCTGGCAACGGCAGGAGGCCCCAGCGGGAGCAGTTACTACAGCGATGATATTATATTTGGGTATGATATTAGCGGGGTCGGCCAGCCGGATTGGGGCGTATCCTGGGGAGGAAGCAGTTCTCTAATCGGGCAAGGTGTTGTTGCCGGCATTGGCCAACGCTATGGCGATTCAGGTCTTCAAACGGGCAGTACGCCATTGGCGCTGAATACCACGCATGCCGCAGTCTTTCAAATCAACGGGAGTAACGGCACTGAAACTCTTTTCGTAGACGGAGTGCAAGTGGGCCAGAATTCTGGAATCGGCGTATTGGCCCCGGTGAACAGCAATGGGAACGGGCAGATACCACTTTTAAGCAACTTTAACAGCACCATCGCCACCGCATTTACCGGCCTGCTGGCGGAAGTGCGTGTCTACACCAACGCAACGGTCAATGGAACGGCTTTGAGCGCCTATCTTCAGAATTTTTACGCTCAAATTCCAGCGGTCGGTTTGGCTGCAACCAGCCCTACCGCTGTGTCGGTGGGCGGGACGGTCAATGTGCAAGTTTCCATTCCCGCCTCCACCAGCCAAAACGGGCCTTTTACCGTTGCGCTGACTTCAAGCAATGTTGCGGTCCTGGCCAGTACCAACATTGTGTTCCCCGCCGGAACGACGAGCGCGAACGTTTCTTTGCCGGTCCTGGGTATTGGCTCTGCCAGTCTCGCGGCCTCGGGGACGGGGTTGCAATCCTCCGCGGCGTTGACAATCACGGGATTCCCGGCCGGGACGATTATTCCGATTACGTGGTTCAAGGCGGATGCCATCAACGGCGCGACCAATGACGCTCCTTTGGCGATCTGGAATGATTCGAGCGGCAATGGATACAACGCTACGCAAAGCACGCCGTCCCAGGACCCGATCTATGTGACTAACGCGATGAACGGTTTGCCGGTGGTCCGCTTCACGTCTGGTAGCAGCACGTGCATGTCTTTTGCGCGCCCGGTGCAGGATGATTTTACGATAATCTGTGCATTCCAGAGCACGCAGGGGCTCAATGCAGGCACTTATTATTATGATGGAGCCGGCCTGGTAAATGGCGAAGTCCCGAATGTGGTTGATGATTTTGGCACCTGTCTTTTTGCCAATGGCTCCGTCGCCGCCGGCACGGGCAATCCTGACGTGGCTGTGGATTCAGCGCCCGGATACAACGACGGGAAGCCGCACATCATGACATTCACGAGGACAGAAAGCCTTGGTTTGGTTTCGCTCTACATGGACGGCACGCTGGTCGGAACCACGACCGGCGGCACGCAATCGTTGACGTCGCCGCCGGTATTGGAATTGGGCGCGCAACAGAGCCTGGTTTACTACTTGTCCGGTGATATTGCAGAAGTCCAAATCTATAATTCGTCATTATCCGGAACCAACCTGCAATCAGTCGAGGGGCCTTTGCTTCAAAAATACAATATCCCGCCACCGGCGCCTTCCGGCCTGTATTTGGAATTGGCAAACGGTCAGATCGTTTTGAACTGGACCGGTTCAAGCGGGGCGGTTGACTATGAAATTCTCCGCGCAACCACGGCGGGAGGCCCCTATACGGTTATTGCCACGAACTCGGCCACGACGTTTACCGATACGACCGCATCGCAGACCAATAATTACTATTACGAAGTCGAGGCGGTGGGCAGCAGCGGACAGGTGGGCACGCCTACGACCGCTGTGAGCACATCAACTATTTTAAACACTCGCGAACCCCTGGGGCCATCGAGCAGAACCACCTCGATTGCGATCTCGGAAATCATGTGGAAACCTGCGCCCCGTACCGATGGGAAAAATCTGGAGTATGTCGAAATCTATAATTCCAATCCATGGTTCCAGGACATTAGCGGTTATCAGCTGACCTGCGCGGATATGAATTACACCTTTCTCGCAGGAACGAGCATCGGTTCCAACAGTTTCATCGTTGTTGCGGCGGCGCCGCCGGATGTCGAAAGTGTCTACGGCATCACGAACGTCGTGGGGCCGTACACGGGCAGTCTTAAACATTCAGAGACGCTGGAACTGCTGGATGAGCAGAGCAATGTGCTGCTAACGGTGCCTTATACAGATGTGTATCCGTGGCCGGTGGCGACCGATGCAACGGGCCATTCTTTGATTTTGTCCAATCCGAGTTACGGTGAAGGGGACCCGCGCGCGTGGGACATCAGCACTTTTGCCGGCGGCTCTCCCGGTACGGCGGATGTTTATCCCAATAGTCCGTACAAAGTGGAGATCAATGAAATATTACCGCACTCGGAGAATCCGGCGGTGCCGCAGTTTATCGAGCTTTACAATCACAGCGGCCAGAGCAATGACGTCTCCGGCTGTATTTTGACGGACGATCCCACGACGAACAAATTTGTTATTCCCCCCGGCACGGTCATGGGTCCGGCGGGTTTTAGTTGTTTTACCCAGCCGCAATTTGGGTTCACGCTCAACGGGCAGGGCGAGACGCTCTATTTGATGAGTCCGGACGGCGCCAGGATATTGGATGCTGTGCAGTTTGGAGCGCAACCGGACGGGGTTTCGTATGGCCGCTGGCCCGACGGAGCAAACGACTTTTATAACTTCGCCACAAACACACCGGGCACGAACAATAGTTCGATACTTATCGGCGATATCGTCATCAACGAATTGATGTATGATCCAATCAGC
>DASXFM010000476.1:0-3469 GCA_036489615.1 Verrucomicrobiia bacterium
GTTGGCGCTGCCGGTTACACCGGGAAAACCGGCAAACGTGCTAGCTGTTCCGTTTGCGGCAATTTTTCGGATGGTGTTGTTTTGCGCGTCGGCCACGTAGAAATTTCCCTGGCCATCGGAGGCGACGTCCATCGGCCAGAAGAAACGGGCGTTGGCGCCGGTTGCATTGGCCGTGCCGTCCGAGGCGTTTCCAGCAAGAGTGGAAATGACGCGCTGAACGCCCGACGAGATCTGGCGAATGGCGGAGTTGCCTGTGTCGGCGATGTCAATGAGTTGGTTATTAGTTGGGTTCACGACGATGCTTTGCGGTCCCCAAAACAGCGCATTTGTGCCGGTTCCGTTCAGGCTGCCAAACCGGCCGGGGAATCCCGCGATAGTTATCACGACCCCCGCCGGCGTCACGTATCGGATAGTATTATTCAAATAATCGGCCACATACAAATGCCCGAGCGTGTCGATGGCAATTCCCTGCGGAGCGTCAAATAAAGCATTCGTGCCGGTGGCATCGAAACTTCCTAAATTACCGACCGATCCGGCAACGGTTGTGACCGCTCCGCTGGACGAGATTTCACGGATGGCATTATTCCCCGTATCGGCCACGAAAACATCGTCGTTGGCGTCAACCGCCACGCCGCCGGGTTCATAAAACAACGCGTTGGTGCCAATGGCATTGGTGCTGCCAAAGCTTCCCGGCCAGCCGGCAAGTGTCGAAACCGCGCCTGACGGGCTCACTTCACGAATCGTATCATTCCACGTATCGGCCACAAAAACGTTTCCGGACGCGTCAACGGCCAATCCTTCCGGCGCGTAAAAAGCGGCGTTTGTGCCCTGACCATTCGCGCTTCCGGCATGACCCGCAAAGCCCGCAAATGTGGTGACGACACCTGACGTAATCTTACGGATCGTGCCGTTGCCGGTGTCAGCCACATAGACGTTTCCGGAGGTGTCCACGGCAATACCCTGGGGAGCGTTGAACAAAGCATTGGTCTCGTTGCCATCGGCACTGCCGCTGACGCCGGGTGAGCCGGCCAGGGTGCTGACGGTCCCATTCGGCGCAATTCTGCGGATGGTGTTGTCGCCGGTGTCAGCGACGTACACATTGCCGGCAGCGTCCATGGTCACGCCACCGGGATTATTAAATTGAGAAACATTCGTGACGCCGTCTACGTTCCCTTGCGCAGCGGACCCGGCAAAGGTGGTGAAGTTGAATAATTGCGCCTGGGCGGAACTTGTGAAAAGGACGGCGGCGGTGAGGGCGCTGATGAATATTGTTGAAGCGGACACGCAGTTGCTGCAAGTGCGGGAACATCGTGGCGCGACCTTGATGCCAGGATAAAGAATCGTTTTCATGGTCAGTCCCAATTCGGCAGGTAGACGGTTCCGCTGCAGTTGGTGTTGCTGATGCCCTGCACGGAGGCGCCGATGGAATACGTCGCGCCGGGTTGATAAACCGGCAGGTGCAGCACATAGATGGTTTGGTTGGTGGTGGAGGCGGCGTAGGAAGAATTATTTTGGGCATAACCGTTATGCGTGTCGCGGTCGATTTCAGTTCCATTTTGCAGCAGATCGGTCCAGGCAATCTTCAGGCCGTTGGTGGCGGGAGCGCAGGAAAAATTCACGTCAATTTCGCCGGCTGCGGTTACATTGGGCGTCACATTCCATTGCAGTGTCGAACCGCCTGAGGCCACCGGCCCCCAGGTCCCGATGGCGGGGATGCTTTCATAGTTATAATTTGCTCCCATCTCCGACATTCGTTGTTCGTCCAGGCCCAGTCGCTGGGTAAAATTCGTATAGCTTTGCTGGCTAAGCGGGGTCCATGTGATTTCCGCCATGGCGCACAGACGCGGAAAAAGCTTAAACATGACGTTCTCATAGGACGGCACGTATTCCGTGAACAGAGTGCCTTCGGCACCCAGGATGTTCGTGTCATACTGCGCCGGCAAACCCGAAGGTATGGGATTGAAAGCATAGACGTTGCTGACGGAATCATACGATGGCGTGCTGCCAACGATGAAAGGCGGTTCATAGATAAGATTGGTGCCCTCGACATAGTTGAGATAGCAATTGTTGTCGGGTGTCATGACTACTTTGTCGCCGGCCTCGGCCACCGGCACCGCTTCGCTCGAGCCTCCCGTTTCCCAATCCATGACCGCGGCATTGGGGACAACGCCGCCGGCCTCGTATTCAGACCAGCCGATCATCGTTCGTCCGTTTGCCTGGATGAATGCGTCCAGGTTTGTCGAAAGCCAATGTTGATACGCGATAATCGAACTGGACCCGCCGGGGGTAATGCCGATGGCCTCCATATTAGTCACATCGTCGTTGTAGGAGTTCCATTGCGTGTCATCGCTGGCAATGACTTCATCTCCGCCGCAATGGATATATTGGCCGGGAAAAACGGCCATGATTTCGCTCAGGACATCATAAAAAAAAGTCATCGTTCCGGGCGATCCGGGGCTGAAGAGGTCCACGCCGTAATTAATGTGGGGATAATCCATGTTGTAATCCGATTGCGGGTTGGCGCAGCCGAATTGCGGGTAAGCCGCGAGCGGGGCCGTGGCGTGGCAGGGCAACTCAACTTCCGGCACGATCGTAATATGGAGTTGCTGCGCGTAGGCGACGATTTCGCGAGCGTCGGCCTGGGTGTAAAAGCCGCCGTACTGGCCCAGCGAATTGGTATTGCTGTTGGAGCGCGGGTTCAGGCTGTAATCCATCGCGGCACGCCAGGCGCTGTTGGTGGTGAGCGCGGGATAATTGGTGATTTCAAGCCGCCAGCCCTGGTCATCGCTCAGGTGCCAATGAAAGACGTTTAGCTTGTGGAGCGCCATCGCGTCGAGCACCTGCTTGACCTGTTGTTTGGTAATGAAATGACGAGCCACGTCCAGCATCGCGCCGCGCCAGTGGTACTGCGGTTGATCAAAAATATAAACGCACGGCGCGATCCAAATAACGTTGGTGGCCGGCTGTGGCGAAAAAACCTGGGGCGGCAGCAATTGCAACAGCGATTGCACACCGTAAAAAACGCCCGCCGACGTTGATCCGCGAATCGTCACCGAATCAGGCGCAATCGTTAACTCGTAGCCCTCGTAGTTAAGGTTGGTGTTTGCATTTATCGTTGTGAGCAGAATCCCTTCACGGATGGGCCCTGCGCTGGTCGCGGGCACAATGGCAAATTGTTGTCCGGTCGATTTGAATAATTGCTGCGCCAAAAATTCGGCGTCACTCAGCGAAGTAGAATCCGTATAAATCTTTACCAACGGATGTCCTGGGGCAGCCGTCCCTGATTGCGACGGACAGAGTGTGAAAACGCCCGGGCGCACTTGCATTTGCTGCGGCAGCGGAATAACGGAGGGAGTGGCGGCCTTTCCAAATTGCGCGGCCAGCGCCAATAAAACAAACGCCAGTTTTTTCATGGACTATAAGGTGGGAACCGGTTGCTTAAATTGCGGTAGTTTCCTCGCGGAAATAT
>DASXFM010000443.1:0-9128 GCA_036489615.1 Verrucomicrobiia bacterium
TCCGGGGTACCTAAACCGGGCGTCATAAAAGATTGCGACATCGCCAAAATGCCGTTTCCAGCGTTGGTCAATATCGTTACTGAGCCGTCGAAATTGGCGGTAGCGATGTCTATTTTGCCGTCGTTGTTGAAGTCTGCCGCCACCACCGATTCAGGCCCGTCACCAAAAGAGCCCGACGCGTAAACGGCATTGGAAACGAAGATACCGCCGCCGGCATTGGTCAAAACCTCAATCAGGCCATCGTCCACATCCCCCGCGATAATGTCGGGCTTGCCATCACCGTTGATATCAGCGACGGCAAAACTATTAGGGAAGGAACTGGAGTTGACGACCACGCCCGTATCAGCCAAACGGAACGTCCCCCCCGCATTGGTCAGGATGGTCAGCGTCCCATGACTAAAATTGGCAGTGATAATATCCGGTTTGCCATCGCCATTGATGTCTTGGGCCACAATATAATCAGGAGCATTGCCCAGGCTGTAAGCCGCATTCGAGACAAAGATGCCGCCGCCGGCATTGGTGAAAATGACCACGCTGCTATTGCCGGGACTTGACAGGATAATATCCGGTTTGCCATCGCCGTTGATGTCAGCAATGGCTGCCGCATGAAGTTGAGCGCTGATGCCGACGCTGTAGGTCGCGTTGGAGACAAAGATGCCGTTACCGGCATTCGTCGTAACCGTAAATGTACCGTAGCCACTACTCACGCTTACGAGATCGGGTTTTCCGTCGCCGTTCAGATCCCCGGCTACCATGAACGTGGCGCCATTAATGTTGGTGACGGCATCAGACAGGACAAAAGGCTGGGCGCAGACGGTGTTGACGAGGGTGGAAAGGCTGGCGACGGCCGCCAAGAGATAGAGAATGTTTTTCATAATGATTCGGCAATTCGGATTATCCCTGCGGAAGTGATATTAGATGTAAATGCGACTTATAGTCAAGAAAAATAGAGGTAGTGACGAACTAATGATTTTCCCATGGGTCACTTAAAATCCTCATCTCGTGAAAAATGCACCGACATTTTGGGACGGTGATTGTTTCCGGGAGCCGCATGAAAGCCCGAATGGTTTTGGACTGCGGCACTCCTGTGCCGCTTTCGAATACACTTGCCCTGTCCAAAGCGCCAGAGGGCTGAGTTTTGAACAACATACAAGCAGGCGCTCGCGTTGCGATCTAGAGCACTCCACAACTCAAGCGAGTCATGTTTGGTCCCTTTGCTTCGGGCCATTCTGTCATTCTGTCCAAACCTCCGGTCAGCGCGAAAAAGGTCGAAATTACCAAACAAAGCCAATTTCCGTTGCAAGTACCTATCAATCAAAAGGAAACAACAAAAATCGCGTTTAAGTAAAACTTATGGATGTAAAACCAGCCTTCTCATTCAAGCCTGCTCAACCTCATTCAACGCCATTCAAACCTATCCAAGCCTTTTTCAGGAAAAAAGATTCTTTGTCGTGCGGCTTGGCGTCGTGCCACGCGTGGCTTCGCGCCTTTGCGTTAAAAATAAATCTGACCAAAAATTTAATTTTTCCTTTTCCCATTTTACTTTAACAATGAGCGCCATGCCCGAAGGACTGCGCATCAAAGACCAGCCGGCCAGCGAGCGTCCGCGCGAACGCCTCGCCGCGCACGGCGCCGATGCCCTGAGCCATGCCGAGCTGATCGCCATCCTGCTGCGCACCGGCCTCAAAGGCACCAACGCCGTAGACGTAGCCAAACAGTTATTGGCCAAATACCAGACGCTCCAGGCCCTCGCGCGCGCCTCCCTCGCCGATTTGCAGAAGATCAAAGGCATTGGCCGGGACAAGGCCGTGACGCTCGCCGCCGCCTTTGCCCTCGCGCGCATGATGGCCAGGGAGCTTCAATCTGAATCGCCCGTCCTCGACAATCCCGAAAACGTGGTTCAATTATTGCGCGACCAGAATCTCGTCAAAAATAACGAGACCCTCCAGGTATTGCTGCTCAATACGCGTTACAAATTGATTCGCGTCGAAGAAATTTCCCACGGCACGCGTGATACCATCCTCGTGGACCCGGGCGCGGTCTTTAAGAAAGCCATCGAGGCCGGGGCTTCAGCCATCGTGCTGGTCCATAATCATCCCAGCGGCGATCCTTCCCCCAGCGATGCCGACATCAAGACGACCCGCGATTTAATCCGTGCCGGGAAACTGTTGAAGATTGAAGTGCTCGACCATGTCATCATTGGCCGTGCTACTGCCGAGCGTCCCAGGGATTACGCCTCGCTCCGCGAACTGGGGCATTGCGCGGTGTAACTTGCGGTGAAACGAAGTCTGAGTGGCTTTGTCGTATTCACCATAGTCATAATGAATGCCAACTCGAAATCACGTAATCGAAAGCTGTTCCTCTGGCCGCCTGGCGCAATTTTTTTAGGGATACTCTTCATCCATTTTCTGGCCACGAACCCTTTTGGGAAGCCGCGCATTCCGCTTCCGGCCGGAGTCGCCGCCTGGTTCGCCGATATGGCGCTGGTCTTCATCCTTTGGGCGCATCCGCTGACGGCGAGAATTGGAGTCATCCTGGCCGGACTGTTCCTGGCCGTTCCCTGTTTTCTCCAGGCCCCGCCTTTAATTCGTTTCGCGCTGATGTGCGGCATGTTTCTGCCGTTTGCCATCGCGGCAACACCCATGCTTGCGCCGGCCATTAGTAGCTATCGTGCGCGGCTGGCCTTTCTGTCTTCCTGGCTTTATACCCGCCAACTGAAGCTGCGTCCACGTGAATTTGACATGGTCCCGCTGTTTTATCTGTTGTTAGCCGCGGCGGTCTGTGCCGTCGCCATGACCGCCATAATCAAGGTTCCCGCCTCTGGATTTTGGCTCATCGTCCGATGGCTGGCGGGTGCAATCATGCTCTCTGCGTTTGCCGGGATGTTGACGGCTGGCCACAATTTTCTGACAGCCCTAATGGGTGTCACGGCGCCGTCACTGATGCTGTCACCGTGGCTTTCGGCTTCAGTGAGCGAGTTTTGGAACAAGCGCTGGAATCCCGGCATGTCGGTGTTGTTTTGCAAAATTGTGTACGAGCCGCTGGCGCGGCGAAATCCCGCCTTGGCATTGTTTGCCGCTTTTGTCCTTAGTGCACTTATGCACATGGCCGTGTTTTATATGGCGATGGGGCGTTGGGGAATTGCCCTGGCCAATGGCGCATTTTTTCTGGTGCAGCCTTTCCTCATTCTCGCGGAACGATGGCTCGGTGTGCGGCAATGGTCACCGGCAGCGGGACGGGCCTGGACGCTGGCCGTTCTCGCCATCGTCTCGCCTCTTTTTGTGGAACCTGCGCTTCAAGTTGTCGAATCAAGCTGGGGCGCTCAAAACTCGGGTTTGCCGCCAACCCTGGTGCTGCTTGTTTCTGCCATCGTGATAGAAGCCTTTTTTTCCCTGGCAGCGCTTATTTCCTGTTCCGGCGATGATCGCAAAGCCCTTTCACCGGCCAAATCAACGTGACTGCCGATTAACGATCATGGTTCAACTTTTCCCGGTTCAGCGCATCCACGTACTCCGTGTAATCCACGCCGTATCGCTTAAGATCGGGGAAAGTGCTCGGCTTAAGCCAGTCGAACGGCTGCCAGAGTTCCGAATGATCGGGCATGATCATGGCGCGCACCCGCTCCGGACCGACCAACAAACTGACGCAGGGATTGGCCCAACTATAGTCCGGGTCATTGAAACAGCGGTCGCGGGGCAGAAAGATCGGGCCGTCCTTTTCGGCCAGCAAATGTTTCCAACTGCTGATGGTCCGCTGCCACTGATAAGTGGCCGAGATATGCCAGAGCGATTGCGCCACCAACATGATGGCGCTCAGTCGCCTCAAATCCGGCGTCTGGGCCGCGAGCCAATTAGGTTTGAACGCCAGCAGCATCGCCACCGGGGTCAACGCCAGCGGTACGAGCAGATCCAGAAACCGGCAATTATATTGGAGGCCGGGATGAAGCTGTGCGGGCGCCAGGATTGGCCATGCGCCCCAAATCAGCACGAACAGCACAATCAAAATCCACGCCACCGGCAGTTTGAGCGCTTTAGCGATCGGCGGAAACATCATTCCCCCCATGAACAAGCCCCACCAGAAACTCATTTTTACCGTCCACACCGGCGCAGCGAGTTGCTCGAACAAGCCTTGCTTGAAGCTGTTGTAGTTCCTGGCATTGGCATGCGCCACGCTCTTCCAGGCAAAGTAAGCGGCGAGAACGAAGCACGCCGCCGCCGCCGCCAGCACTGCCTGCCGCCACGGCCTTTCCTGGTCCCGAACCATGCGCCAAACCACCAATCCCGTCAGGAGGGGTCCGAGGAACAGATAGGATTCATAACTGCGCATCAGGATGAAACCCGACAACAACAAGCTTCCAGCGGCAAAGGGCGTCAGTGGCCGGACAAACAAAATGGCGAACAAGGCCGGCCAAAAGAATGCATGGGCCACGATATGTTCGCCCACCGCCATGAAGGCGGTGTTGAGATAACCCGCCGCGCAGGCGAGCATCACCAGCCAGAAATGCCGCGAGGCCAGGCGGTAACACAAAAGCATCGCCACCGGCCACGCATAAAAACAACCGACGCCAAAAAAAGGTATTAGCCATGGGATATGGTTGATTCCCAGTTTCAATGCCGCTGCCATTGGCAATTGAAACACATACGTCGCGAAATCGCGGCAGGGAATGATCGGGGCAAAACCTCCCGCTTTCAAAACCATTAAGAAGTATAAGGAGCCATCGGCATAAAGGCCGCGCCCGGTCACAATGGCCAAAAGAATGAAGAGGGCAAAAACGGCGCAGGCAATCAGCGTCCAGTTGGGCGGGGATTTCGCCTGGGGAGAGTTCATCCGGCTTGTGGAGCAATCCGGGACGAAGAATGTTTGGGGTCCGCCGGCGCGGGCATACCGGCCGCAAAGTCCGCCGGCAAATCTTCGGGCAGCAACGTCGTAAGCGCGTCACGGTCTGATTGGCCGCTGTTGACCAGCCGGGTGCTTTGGTTGCGCACCGCCGCCTCAAAGAGATTTCGCATTTCGCGCGCGTTGCCGAATTGTTCGTTGCGCGTGGCATTGAGGGTTTTACAAATGGCCAGGACGCTCTTTTCTGTTTCTGCCGAACAAACCAGTCCGCTCTGCGCCGCCATGCGATGAAAAATCTCCAACAATTCCGGCGGCGCATAATCTGGAAAGTTCAGGTAGTTTGTGAAGCGCGACTCCAGGCCGGGGTTCGACGCGATGAACTGTTTCATCGGTTCGTTGTAACCCGCTACAATGACGATGAGCCGGCTGCGGTCGTCCTCCATCCGTTTGAGCAGCGGTTCAATCGCTTCATTTCCAAAGTCCTCGCCGCCTCGCCCGGCGAGCGAATAGGCCTCGTCAATGAAGAGAATCCCGTCGAGCGCGGAATCGATCATTGCATGTGTGCGCACGGCCGTTTGGCCAACGTATTCGGCTACGAGCCGTCCGCGGTCGCATTCCACGACATGGCCGCGCCGGAGCAGGCCGAGAGATTTATAGATGCGTCCCATAAGGCGGGCGACGGTGGTCTTGCCGGTGCCCGGGTTGCCGAAGAAAACACTGTGCAAACTGGCTTCCACGACGGGCAGGTTTTGCTGGCGGCGCATGACCTGCATCCGTGCGAAATTGGTGGCGCGATGGACTTCGTTCTTCACCGGCTCGAGGCCGACCATCGCATCCAACTCCTTAAGGATGGCGTTGAGATCCTCCTCGCTGACCCCGGGGTCCGCCGCGCGCACGGCATAATCCACAGAATATTGGCGCGAGATATCCGTGATCTGCGCCGAAACGACGGCGATGCGGCGGCGGCAGGCATCGGACATCTGGCCGTCCATCGAGGCCAGGGTCGTCGCCAGGGTTTGCAACGTTTGCCGGATAAACTCCAGCGTGACCGGCTGTAAGCCCAGGTCCAGCGCATGCCGGGTCAGCAGCTTGAAAATTTCATCCGTGCCATGCTTCTCCATTGGTTGCAAAAGCGACTCCACCTTTTCCATCGCTTTGCTACCGCTTTTCTTGAACCATTTTTCAAACTCCAGTTCATCGCCGTTCGCTGCTGCATATCCGGACTGGATGATGCCCATGGCGTCATCTTCTTTGGCGGCCAGCGCTGCGATGCACGCAGTCAGCGCCCCATAGGCCTGCTCCTCTACGCCCGTGGCGGCGAGCCGCTGCCAGATCAAAAAGGTCATCACGCGAAGAAACCCCTGGAAGTCATCGATCAAATCAAACTCTTCGTTATTGATCTGTTTCACCGTCATCAGCGGTGGTGTCAGGATTTCGATGCACTCAACGAGCAGTTGCAATTGCAACAGGCTGCGCAGGATGGCTTCTTCCTTCGCCGCTTCGTAACTGAAAACCCCCGCGCGCCAATCGCCGTGGCGAAGCAACTGATGCAACCGCCGCGTATGCGCCTCAATGCTGCTCCGCAACCGGGCTGTATCGTCTTCGGTGAACAGCGATTGCGACTGATAATATTTCAGGAGGTAATCAGTCGTCATGTCGTCCAATTGCGCCAGGTCTTCGCGCTTGAACGACACGGTGCGGCCGGTCTTGGGATTACGGAAAAGCGTCGTGAGGATTGAACCGGGCAGGATGGATTCGTGCAAGGGGACAACGAGCGTGGCGGGTTCGTTGAGATGCGGCAGTCCCTCGGGCGCGCGCAATACCTGCTCCAGTTCACGCGCCCGGGCGCGCAACTCCTCCAACTGCTGGCACAGTTTGGCCTCTTCGGATTCGGGTTGGCGGTTCGTTTCCAGGCTAATTCTCTTTCTTGGAAGGGCGCTTTTCGTGATAGAGGAGAAATTCCGAAATGTCATGATGCCCGGCTTGGCGGGCTGCGCATTCGGCCGTCCACTGGGAATATCCGCCGCGCAGATCAGTATTGGCGCCTGCCGCCACCAGGGCGCGAATGATTGGAAAAAATCCGCGCCAGGCCGCTAGTGTCAAGGGGGTCTCAAACGTCTCGTAATCGCCGTGGACATCCGGGTCGGCACCGGACTTCAGAAGTATTTGGGCCGATTTGGTATGTCCGTCGCGGACCGCATACATCAGCGCCGTATAGCGTTGCGTCGATTGCAACTCCAGGTTGGCTTTGTGTTCGGTCAGTTGTTGCACCACTTCATCCTGTCCTTTCATGGCGGCATACATCAAAGCCGTCGTGCCATATTGATCTTGGGCATCAATGTCCGCGGGCGATTCAAGCAGTTGGGCGACGAGATCGGTATCTCCGTTATAAGCGGCGGCCATGAGTTCGGTTTGGCCATTTTCTGAATGATAAGGATAAGCCGGCATGCGGTTAATCTAATGACTATCGTGCGGACGGCAACGAATTTTGTTCCGTTCGAGGCGGAAATTCCTTACAACGGTCAGACGCATGGCCACGCTCGTTTTTGATATCGAAACTTCCGCGCTGCCCCTCGATGATTTTGACGAGGCCCAGCAGGAATATCTCTTTCGCGAATGCGAAAAAATTGTTGACGAAACTGCCCGCGAAGCCCGCCGCACGGAATTGCGCCACATGTGCAATTTATGGCCGTTCACTTCGCAGGTCGTCTGCATTGCCATGCTCAATGCCGAAACCAATCGCGGTCAATCGCTCTTTATCGCCGAGGACTTTGAGGAGGAGCCGGATGAGGCCGCGCCGGTGAAATTCATTCCCTGCGCCGACGAAACGGAATTGCTCACGCATTTTTGGGACGCCGCGAAGAAGTTCGATTCCGTGGTCACCTTCAATGGCCGGGGTTTTGATGTGCCCTTCATCTACTTGCGCTCGGCGATTTTAAATGTGCCGATTTCAAAGAAGAATTGGCTAGGTTATCGTTATGCCACCGAACCGCATTGCGACCTGGCTGAGCAACTAACCTTTTACAGCGTGAGCGGGCGTGACGGCGCGGCCCGGCGTTTTAACCTGGATTTTTACTGCAAGTCCTTTGGCATTGAGTCCCCCAAAAGCCATGGCGTCACCGGCATGGATGTAAACACGTTGATGGCTGAGAAAAAGTTCCGTGAGATCGCTGAATACTGCCTGCGGGACGTGCGTGCGACGATGGAGCTTTACAAAATTTGGAAAGAGCGGCTGGCGGGGATAAAGTGAAATACTGTTTTGGTTTCACATCCTTCGTGCAAATTTTCTCTTCTGGCAAATTTCAGGATTTCATTTAAGTTGGCCGGATATTTATGACCGATCCGCGTTATCCCAAACTGGCCAAACTTCTCGTCAATTATTCCTGCGCCATCAAGAAGGGCGACCGCGCGCTGCTGGATATGATTGATGTGCCCGATGAGTTTTCCGTCGAGCTTATCCGTGCGGTCCGCGCTACGGGAGGCACGCCGTTTGTCGAAGCGCGCCATACGCGGCTGACGCGCGAGGTGCTGATGGGCGTTACGGAGACCCAGGCGGCCCAAATCCGGGACATCGAGATGTTTCGCATGAAAAAGATGCAGGCGTACATCGCCATTCGTGGCACCGCCAACGCGAGTGAAAATTCCGATGTCCCCAGCGACCGGATGCAACTTTACTCCAAAATGATCCGGCCGGTGCAGGACTACCGCGTGAATAAGACCCGCTGGGTGGTGTTGCGCTGGCCCACGCCCAGCATGGCGCAGGCGGCCGGCATGAGTACGGAAGCGTTTGAGAATTTGTATTTCGATGTCTGCACGATGGATTACGCCAGGATGGGCCGCGCCATGCTCCCGCTGGAGCGCCGCATGAAACGCGCGGACAAAGTCCACCTGAAAGCGCCCGGCACGGATTTGACGTTCAGCATCAAAGGCATTGGCGCGCAGATGTGCAAAGGGGACCGGAATATTCCCGACGGCGAAGTTTTTTCCTGCCCGGTAAAAACCTCAGTGAACGGGGTAATCCAATTCAACACGCCGACACTTTATGCCGGCACGAAGTTTGAAAACGTCCGGCTCGAATTCAAAGATGGCAAAGTCGTGGACTGCAGTGCCAATAATACGAAACGGCTCAATGAGATTTTGGATACGGATGCCGGGGCGCGTTACATCGGCGAATTTTCCCTGGGCTTCAATCCCTTTATCCTGAATCCCATGTGCGACATTTTGTTCGATGAAAAGATCGCCGGCTCGTTGCACTTCACGCCCGGCCAGGCGTATGAAGACTGTGACAATGG
>DASXFM010000504.1:0-4746 GCA_036489615.1 Verrucomicrobiia bacterium
CGAGAGCAGCGGTCGCGCGGAGGTACCGGGGTTGGCGTCCGATCCGCCCCCGGCCACCCACAAATCCACGGCAACGGCGATGCTGCCATTGGCGAGAACCACGCCAATTGCAATCCAGCAAAGCAACCGATTTTTCAGGCTAAAATCCACGGAATTGAGAAAAGACATTCTTGCCAATGTGCATGGGGATGTAAACTCCACAAGAGATGGATTGGCAAAAATCGCAAATGGTTTGCTCGTTTTTGCATTACGCTTAATCGCCTGTTTGTAATATAGTCATAGCGTCCCTTTTAGATAACGCGCACGCTTTTGACTGGCAAAACATGAACAGATCCAGAGACGAGCAATCCTCACACGCCCGCCACAAACAGATTGGTCCTGCCCATGGCTCATGCCGGTTATTTATCTGCCGGGGGTTTACCCTGGTCGAACTGCTGGTGGTAATTGCGATCATCGGAATTTTGGCGGCGTTTTTGTTGCCGGTATTAACTCATGCAAAAGTCCGGGCGCAGGCCGTGGGCTGCCTGAACAATACGAAACAATTGATGTTAGGTTGGTTGATTTATGCCAACGAAAACAACGACACCATGATGGATGAAAATAAATGGGTCGCTGGAAGCATGGACGGCCAGACCACGAGCGGGGGAGCCTGGACGGCGGCTGATTGCACAAATTCTGCTATTATGGTGGACCCGACCCAATCGCTGATGGCGGATTACATTAAAAATCCAAGCGTCTATAAATGTCCGGGTGATTTTTACCAGGCTCCGGCGGATCCCGGACCACGGGTTCGAACGTACAGCATGAACGCCGCAGTCGGTGGAAAAGTTGGCACTATCGGCGGCACCTATTCTCCTGAAGATCCAAATCGCATTTACATTGACGGGACTCAACAGGGAGACCATAGAATGTCGGTATTAAACAAGCCTGGTCCAAGCAAAGTTTGGGTCATTTTGGACGAACACCCGGATAGCATTTCGGATGCGGTTTTTCAATTCAGGCCGGGGTACGCTCCGACCTCTTATCAGTGGCAAGACTTGCCGGCAAGCCTGCATGATGGAGACTGCGTACTTTCATTTTCCGATGGTCATTCCGAAATCCACAAATGGATGGATTCGCGGACCAAGAAGCCAGTGCAGATGAGATACAAATACTGGCAGTCGGGAAGCACGTATCTCGTAGGCTTGCCAACGCCCAGCGTTGATTATGCCTGGATGAATCAGGGGATGCCGTATCGGTAATCGGTTCTCGATATAAAGATCACGAAGTCGCCGAATAAAAACTCAACCAGATTAGACCATGAAACATCTATACGCAGGACAAATAGAACAGGCGAACCCTAAGCTTGCCCCCCATCGCCTCATCCATTGTTTGACAACTTCAATTGCCGGATTCGCGATGATGGTTGCGCTGCTTATGTTCCTGGCGACGTCACAGGCGGGCGCTCAATCGGCGATTCGATTCAGCCTGGCGCAGTCGCGAGTTACCGTGCCTGTGAATTCCGGCACTTCAACGACTATTACCAATTATGTCAACCTGCTGAATGGAACGACCAATGCCGTTTTTGATGTTGCAGGACTGCCCGCAGGCGCGATAGCCGTTATCACAGACACCAATGGCAATGCGCTATTGTCCACGACGAGGGATACCAATATGTGGCTGACGATAGATGCCACAAACGTTGCCGAGGGAGTTTATACTTTCACACTCGACGCGGGCGGATTCGACACGAATGGATTGGCCGTCACAAACAGTTTCCCGTTCATCCTCCAGGTTGCGCATATTTGGAATGGAACGCTCGAAAACTCAAACTATTGGTCTGCCGCCGGAAGCTGGCTGGGCGGCGTACCCGCTGCTACGGACGATGTCGTCTTTACCGACGTGGGCGCACAAACCAATAATTTTCCAACCGGGTCGGGGATTCCGCTTACAAACAGCTACGTCGACCAGAGCATGACCGTCGCCTCATTAAGGTTTGCACAGACCGGCATGACCAATACGATTGCCACCAATCCCCCGCCCTATTTTCATCATGTTCACATCGCGGCCGGCAAGACTCTGACCATTACGGGCACAAACGGCTTTTCCATGATGCGCGACTATTTTGAAGAGGACGCCGCGGGATTGGGGACCATGGGCGTAACGATTTCCGGTGATGCGAATTCCAAATTGATTTTGAGCAACTTGACGGCAAACGCGACTGTTCTGGTAGGCAACTCCCTTCTTCCGAGTTTGATCATGACGAATTTGCCGGCCCTCGCAATCTATGTCAACCGGGTCGGTTTTGCTGACTATCAGCTCTATCCAAATTACCGGGGTATTAACGCTGCCATCAATGGCGGCCACGACACGAACAACTATTCGGCTGAACCCAGGCGAATGACCCAGGCTGTGTATTTGGCGCAGACCAACACCATCACCGCAACGTATGTGGATCCGCAGAATTATACTAACGAATTTAGCCGGGGTTATGCATTGATGCTGAACAATAACGAACAAAGCGGTGTCGGCAGCGGGACATCGGGACAATTGTTCATCCTGGGACTTACGAACCGCTTTTTGATGGACAGCGTCTGCTTTTACGGCGCCAACGGCGCGGGCAGCGGCGGACAAGGAGTTTCCTTCGGCCTTACCAACAGCGGCGCCTTTTTCAGAAATACAGACGGGGCCAGCAGAATGTCTGTATTTTCAGAAGCTGATGACGGCGGCACCAATGAAGCCGACAGCAACGTCAAAGGCTTTGTGAATTTCGGGGTTAATAACGGATACGTGGATATGCTCGCAGACAGGTTTTACCTGGCGAGAGACCGGGAAATGATCGCCACGAATCAAACTCCCAATGTTCAGGCAGATTTCGCGATGGGCAAAGGCAAAATAAATGTCAATACCGCCATTCTTGGCTACCAGGAACATACCAAACCCGATTGGACCATCATCGGGGGTGGACAGCCTTATTTGAACTATTGCCAGGGCAGAATGGTTGTGACCAATGGAGGAACATTCACGGTAAATGGAACTCTGACGCTTGGTTATACTGCGGACACCAATTCCGTAGCGGACGCCGAGCAATTTGATACCTACGGGCAGCTTACTGTTGGACCAAACGGCACGGTCATGGCCAGCAATATTGTCGTGGACGGAGGATTGAACTACTACGATAGCAATGGCAGGCAGAACAGCATCACGATAAATCAGGGCGGTAACCTGATCGTTTCAAACACTATTGGCAGTGGCAACTTCACCGGCGGATATCCGACCTTTTATACACCGGGAGCGCCGGGACTGCCGTTGGACACACTTTCGATGGCGGCGGGGTCTGTTTTGACATTGTTTGTTAATCCCAGTCAAACGAATGTTTATGTCAGGAATTTTCTCAGCAGCGGCTCGACCCCTGGAATAATCAAAATCGCATCGCTCCCGGCTTTTCCGGTTTATCCCACGAACATAACCATTATTTCCTACCAGAACGGTTCGCCCTTTTTGGCGGCTGACATGTCCTCGATTTCCGGAAATGTTCAGGGCTACATTTTAAATAACAGCGGTGCGATCCAACTATTCCTGACGACGAATCCACCGGTCGCATTGACCTGGAGAGGTTACGTCAACGGAAATTGGGATTTAAGCACCCCCAACTGGGTGACTACCAACGGCACACAAACAACCTTTTCCATGGGTGATAATGCGGTGTTCGACGACAGTGCCAGTGTCACAAATATCAGCATCACGGCAGTAGTCGTTCCCAGCCAGGCGACTAACGGCGTCGTCATCAGTAATTCAGTCAACCAGTACACGTTTAATGCTTCCGGCGGGTCAATCGCTGGAACCGCGCAATTGATCAAAGAAGGCACGAACGGCTTGGCCTTTAACGCCGCAGAGTCCGGCCCGATTAACATCCTCGCCGGCCAGGTCAACGTTAGCGGCATTCTTGGCTCTACTACGCTGGCATCCAACGCCGTGCTGAATATTTTTGGCGGCGGAGCCGCGATCAGCCTGATTTCGGCCGGAACCGTGACGGTACAAGCCGGGGGGGCAATTAATGGGCCCGTTATCCTGCAAAGCGGATCGCTCATTAACGACGGAACCATCACGACTCCCGGCACTACATTATCATTGGTCGTCACCAACAATGCGGTTTTAACGAATAATGCAGATGGTACGATAGCGATGAACGGGAGTGCCAATCCACAAGGGGAAGCCTTCGCCGGCGCCACCCTGGCCAACTTTGGCTCAATTACAACTGAAGGCGGACGTCTTTTGATCGATGGTCTTTACTTCGGAACCGGTTCGTTCAATGAGGTCGAGTTTGATCCATCGAGCACGAGCGCCGGTCGACTTCAAATGGACAGCACTATCACCGCAGTCCTATCGCCTGGCGCGACGCCACGAGGCTCCATTGGCAACATGTCTGTCGGAGCACGGCTGGATATGCATGCCAGCAGCCCGCAAAATAACGTTGGCACTTTCGTGGTGGAGGTGGACGCGGCCCATAACCTTAACGACACCATCACCGCGGTGCGGTGGAACAACATTGGCTGTATTTGGAGTGTAACAAACGTGAACGGAAGCTTCACCTCCGGACAGAAGTTCCAAATCCTGGTCAATGATAATGGCCCGACTCTTCGCAACCTTGTTGATGCGGCCGACGTTTATCCATTGGTACAACCGACGATACCGGGGCCCGGCTTGCAATGGCGCCTGACCGACATCGAACCATACGGGATCCTTGGCATAACCAACTGCTCGATG
>DASXFM010000444.1:0-27263 GCA_036489615.1 Verrucomicrobiia bacterium
AGCCTGAAAAATCGGTTGCTTTGCTGGATTGCAATTGGCGTGGTTCTCGCCAATGGCAGCATCGCCGTTGCCGTGGATTTGTGGGTGGCCGGGGGCGGATCGGACGCCAACCCCGGTACCTCCGCGCGACCGCTGCTCTCGTTGGAGTCGGCCTTGAAAAAAGCAGGAGATATCCGGCAGCGTTCCCCCGAAATGCCAGTTCGCATTATCTTGCGGGGTGGCCGCTACACCTTGACCCGTCCCTTGTGGATTCACCCCGGTCTTTCAGGGACGCCCGCCCATCCAACCCTAATCATGGCGGCAGAACGTGAACATCCTGTCTTGTCCGGTGGGATCGCCTTAAAAGGTTGGCATCAGGCCGGAGTAGTAGTCAACCTGCCGCGCGCCGCTTTGGGGAGTATTTGGGCAGCCAAAATTCCCACTTTAGCAGGCCGTCCCCTGAGTTTTCGGACGCTCTGGATCGATGGACGACAGGGTGTTCGAGCCCGAACACCAAATGTCGGTGAAATGCTGCCGCTCGTGACCTGGGATAAAGCGCATCAAATCGCCACCGTCCCCTCGTCTGCGGTTTCCGCCATCCAAAAAGTTAATGGTTTGGAAATGGTCATCGATCAGGTCTGGGAAACCGCAACACTCCGCGTAAGAAGTTTTCAAATTAGTGGCACAAATGCGTTCGTGATGTTTCGGCAGCCTGAAAGCAAAATCGAGTTTCAACATCCCTGGCCGCCGGTCATCGTGACTTCAAATTACGCCGCGCCATTTTTTTTGGCTAATGGGATCCAGTTTCTCGATTCGCCGGGCGAATGGTTCGAGGATTTCCGGGCTGGAGAAGTTTATTATTGGCCTCGCGCCGGTGAAAATTTGAGCGATGCCACAGTCACCGCGCCGGTTTTGGAAACGCTCGTTCAAATTTCCGGCACTTTGGACGATCCGGTTTCAAATGTTCAATTCAGTGGAATTACGTTCGCCAACACCACGTGGCTTCGTCCGTCCGAACGGGGCCATGTTCCGCTTCAGGATGGCATGTTCATGCTGGACGCACATAAACTTTCACCGCGGGGGACGAGTTATCACCCGAAATTGGACAACGTCGCATGGATTGGCCGTCCGCCCGCCGCGGTCCAGGTTAAGAATGCCGATCATATCTCCTTTGAGCATTGCGATTTCGAAAACCTCGCATCCGCCGGATTGGATCTTCAGAGCGGTACTCACGACGATTTGATCGACGGCTGTATTTTCCGGGATATCGGCGGAAACGGAATTCAACTTGGAAAGTTCTCCGACACAAATGTGGAGACGCATTTTCCCTACAACCCGGCAGATGATCGCGAAATTTGCTCACGCGAAACGATTTCGGACAATCTCATCTCAAACTGCGCGAATGAAGATTGGGGTTGCGTCGGGATTTGTGCCGGCTATGCGCGCCAAATCAAAATTGAACACAATGAAGTATCCGATTTGCCTTATACCGGTATCAGCGTTGGCTGGGGCTGGACAAAGATGACGAACGCATTGCGTGACAATCTGATTTTTGCCAATCGAGTCCACGACGTCGGAGAAAAGCTGGGCGATCTTGGCGGGATTTATCTATTGTCCGCGCAGCCCGGCACGGTCGTCGCCGAAAATGCCGTTTTTGATATTAAACCATGCAAATTTGTCCCGGACCCGGGCCACTGGTTTTATCTTTACGCCGACGAGGGCTCGTCCTTTGAAACATTTCGTGATAATTGGACGCCATCAAAACAGTTTTTGCGCAATGCCAACGGGCCGGGCAACGTCTGGACAAACAACGGCCCGGAAGTGTCGGGAAAAATTAAAAATGCCGCGGGACTCGATCCGGAATTTCGTGATTTGCTTTCAAAATGAAAACCTTTTTCATCGCCTCGTTCACATTCGCCGTATTTGCATTTCAAGCTGTCGCCGGATTAGCGCCTGTCGATCTGCGCTGCGATTACTCCATCAATCCGCTCGGTGTGGATTCGGAGAGCCCGCGCTTGTTCTGGCAATTGCCGGGCAACCAACGCGGGCAAAAGCAAATCGCTTACGAAATTCTTGTTTCCTCATCGTCAAAATTACTCGCCGGAAATTCCGGCGATTTGTGGGATAGTGGGAAGATTCCGTCCGGGGATACGATTCAAATCGATTACGCCGGCAGAGAATTAAGTTCATTCCAAAGGGTCGTTTGGAAAGTTCGCGTTTGGGACGGGCGCGGGAACGTTTCCGAAAGTAAACCCGCTGGTTGGACGATGGGTGTTTTGCAAAGATCCGATTGGCACGCGAACTGGATCTCCGCACCGAATGCCGCGATGTCCAATAATTTCAGGTTTCGTCGCGAACTGCTTGTGAAGCCGAATCTCAAGTGCGCGCTTGTAAATATATGCGGCCTCGGCCAATACGAGCTTTCGTTGAACGGAAAAAAGATTGGCAATGACTTCCTTTCACCCGGGTGGACGAAATACGACCAGACCTGTCTCTACGATACCTTTGATGTGACCAAAAATCTGGTGGCCGGAAACAACGCTGTTGGTGTCGAACTCGGCAACGGCATGTATAACGTAATTGGTGGCGGCCGATTTACAAAGTTCAAGAGATCGTTCGGCGCGCAAAAGGTGATCGCTCAAATTCGCCTCGAGTATGATGATGGCCGGGTTGAATTTGTCGGCACTGGCGAAGACTGGCAGGTTGCACCGGGTCCAATTACGTTTGATTCAATTTACGGTGGCGAAGATGAAGACGCGCGGCTGGCGCAAAACAATTGGAACAGAATCGGTTTTAACGATTCAAAATGGCAGCGGGCTGAAATTGTGGAGGGTCCCGGCGGTGAATTGCGCGGACTATCGTGCGCGGCGCCGCCAGTCCGCGAATTTGAAATTCACCAGCCGGTCGCGCATTGGACTTTGGCAAACGGCGATCAGGTTTTTGATTTGGGACAAAACGCTTCCCACGTCCCGAAAATCTCCGTCAGCGGTTTGGCGGGCGGCAGCGTGAAAATATTCCCCTCGGAATTGACAAATCTCGACGGTTCGGTGAATCAAAGTTCGATGGGCGGCGGCCATCGCGGTTACATCTGTTGCGGATTCACGAAAGCCACTGATCGCGTGGAAACGTGGTCGCCAAAGTTCTTTTATGCCGGCTGCCGTTATTTGCAAATTCATTCTTCCTCCGCGCAACCCGGCGGCGATTTGCCAAAAATAGAATCGGTTGCGGGAATTGTGATCCATTCCGCGTCAAGGTCAGTCGGTGAATTTGAGTGCTCAAATGATTTGTTCAATCGCATCTTCAAGCTCGTCCGCTGGGCGCAGCAAAATAATACTGTCAGTATCCTGACCGACTGCCCGCATCGCGAACGCCTCGGCTGGCTGGAACAGGATCATTTGAACGGTCCGTCTTTGCGCTATGATTTTGACCTGTCTCAATTGTTCACGAAAATCGTCAACGACATTTCCGATTCGCAATTGACCAATGGCCTCGTCCCGACAACGGCGCCGGAATACGCGATTTTCCGGGGTAGAAACGACGCGAGTCGCTTGCGGAACGATTTTGGAGATTCACCCGAATGGAGCAGCAGTTTTATCCTCATTCCCTGGCAACAATATAAATTCGACGGCGACTTGAGCCTGTTTCGCAAACATTATGATGGGATGAAACATTATTTGGCCTATCTCGGCAGTCGCGCGACAAATTCCCTTGTCAACTATGGCCTTGGTGATTGGTATGACCTTGGCCCGAACAAACCCGGTGTCTCGCAACTGACGCCGGTTGAACTGACGGCGACGGCGTTTTATTTTGAAGACGCAAAAATCCTGTCGCAGGCGGCGGATTTGCTCGGCTATAAGGATGATGCAATGGAGTTCTCCAGGCTGGCGGAAAAAATTCGAGCGGCATTCAACCAACAATTTTATGATCCGACGAATCGCCTTTATGCAACCGGTTCCCAATGCGCCGACGCGATTCCGCTCGTTTTCGGCCTTTGCGATTCGTCCAATCGTTCGGCAATAGTTGATGCTATTGTCCGCAACGTGCGGGAAAATGGTTTGACGGCCGGTGATGTTGGCTATCGCTATTTGCTTCGAGCCCTTGCCGATGGCGGGCGTAGCGACGTGATCTTTGACCTGAATAATCAAACGAACAAGCCCGGCTATGGAATGCAAATCGCCAAAGGCAAAACAAGCCTGACTGAGGCGTGGGACGGCGGCTCGTCGCAAGACCATTTTATGCTCGGTCAGATTCAGGAATGGTTTTTCCATGACCTTGCTGGCATTCAAAACGCGCCGGAAAGCGTTGGGTTTCAAAAGATTGTCATCGCGCCGCAAATCGTCGGTGACCTAAAATGGGTTCGCGCCAGCTACGATTCAATCCACGGCAAAATTGTCAGCAGCTGGAAACGCGACGGCGGCAAACTCACGTTGGAGGTTTTGGCCCCGCCAAACACGACTGCAGAAGTTTTTGTTCCAACGAAAGATTCGACGATCGCGATTAAAAACGCTGGTGGCGGGAAATTTGTGCGAACCGAAAATGGTTGCGCGGTTTTTGAAATCGGCTCCGGCGATTATACGTTTGAGTCGCGGTTTTAATTTACGGCAATTTCCCAAAATAAAAACTCACGGAGGCGTGATACTCGCCGTGCGCGACGGAACGCCGGCCGGAGGGACTGACAACGTCCGCCGCCTGAAATTTGCTGCCAATTGGCGGAATCGCGTTCAGAAATCCCAGGCCGCATTTTGGCAGTGACGGGATCGTATTGCCCGCGATCTTTTCCGGCGGAAATTCCGGCGTTAAGACCTGTATGAAGGGAACCCCGGAGTCGGGAATAATGGTGATTTGTCCTTCGGTAGTTTGCAGTTGCAGCCAGCGCACATTGGCAAAGCAACCTTTGAATTCCGGATAGATCCAATCACGCCAGCCGGTGATCGTATCGTTGTAATCATTTTGCCAGACGCCGAGCGTGGCGCCATCGAGACGATTTTTCCAAACTCGATACGGTCCTTCACCCAGCCACCGTTTGGATTTCACCTGGTTTTCCGGATAATCAAAAATCACACCGATGAAATCATTCGTGCCTTCCGCTGAATAGGCGTAGTCACAGCGCAGCCAGCCGTCGTCGTACAATTGCCAGGAAACGTTTCTAAGAACCGAATTCGTCGTGGCGATTCGCGGGCCGTTCCTCAACGAAAAGCTTTTGCCATCACGTTCAACGGATATTAGCTCGCCATTTTGGATTTGCGCCTCAGTGCCGTCGCCTTTCAATTGTATGATGCTGCCCTTTGTGCCATCGAAATCCGCGCGCGCGATGATTTTTGCCTCGTTGGATAAGAAATCAGCTTCGTGCAAAGGCCAGACATAAGTCCACAGTTCCCGGCCTTTCGGATCAGAGACGCGCAAGGCAAGCGCATCGGCGCGTGCTTGCGAATCCGGCAAGTTGATTTTGAGCAAACCGTTTTGTCCTGGCGGGATTGTTGGCGCAACGATCTTTCCTTTCGCCAAAAGCTTGAAATCGCCTTTTTCGTCAGGCGCGGAAAACTTCCGCAGTTGCCATTCGAATTTGCATTGGTTCGCGTCCGTGAAGCTGAAGTGATTCACCAATGTCAACGTGCCGTCAAAATTCTCCGGCAGGTTTGTCTCAAGGATTTGAATCGGTGACCAAATCCGTTTGATCGTGTAGAAGCTTGCCTCGCGCTGCCGATATGGCCCGACGATCCCATCCGGCGCTTCGTTGCCGAAAACGTCGATCTTTCCTGTGAATGGATTGTTCACACCTTCGTCCAAATACGCCCAAAAAAATGCGCCGCCGAGATATTTGGAATGCGACATTAAGGCCCAGACGTCGGCAAATCCCGCGCCTGCGCCGCCGTCAAAAAGGCCATGAATCATTTCTGTCGGCATATAAATGAGCTTTTGCGGCGAATTGGTATCGGCAATATAACGATTTTTGTGAAATGTAATGGGTACTCCCTCGCAGGCGAGTTCGGCAAAATCGTAAGGCAAATAATGCGCCGTATTCAGGCCGTCAAAGGGCGCCCACGGGTGCAACACCCGGCGGTTTTGCGGGTCAAACGCGTCGAAAAGTTTATCGAGATTGGTGTTGAAGCCGCCTTCGTTGCCGTTGTCCCAAAACAAGATGCTTGGATGATTTACGTCGCGCTCAACCATCTCTTTCACGAGCTTTGGGCCGATTTCGTTGTCGTAAAATTTGTGCCAGCCGCCGAGCTCATCCAGGACATAAAGACCAAGCTCGTCGCACAGATCCAAAAAGTCCGCGTCAGGCGGATAATGCGACATGCGGACTGCGTTCATGTTCATGTCTTTGATGGTTTCAATGTCAAGCCGTTGAACAGTCTGGCTCAAGCATCGGCCGGAATCCGGCCAGAACGAATGACGGTCGCAGCCTTTTAAAACAACCCGTTGACCGTTCAAATAAAGTCCGTCGCCGTCGCGAACTTCGAACGTGCGAAATCCGAACCGTTGCGAGATTTCATGAATGGTTTCGCCATTTTGTTTGAGGCGAATCAGGACCCGGTAAAGATTTGGCGCTTCTGCGCTCCAAAGTTGCGGACTTGCGATCTGCGTTTGGAGCAAAGCCCTGGCGTCTGATATGTCTTCGGAAAATGGTTTCCCGATATTTTTCCCATCGAGCGTTTGAATTTGCGCAACGATGGCCCCCGCGTTTGTTGCGCCATTCAGAAAAACCTCCGCGGAAAAGCTTCCGTCCGCATTGGCGTTAATCGCCGTACGGGCGATGAATTGCTGTGGCACAGCTTCAAGATAAACCGGGCGAAAAATCCCTCCGTACATCCAATAATCGCCCTTGCGTTCAGCTCCGTTGACAGAATTGTTCGCCGAATGTTTGGCGACGGTGACATCCAATTTGTTTTGCGCGCCGAACCTGACGAGCGGGGTAACTTCATATTTGAATTGATAATAACCGCCCTGATGAATCGCTCCGACGCTTTGGCCGTTCAATTTCGCGCTGGTGTCGGTCATCACTCCGTCGAATACGAGAAAAATCCGTTTGCCGCGCCATTTCTTTGGGATGGAAAATTCATGTTCATAAAGTCCTCGCTCATTGTAGGCGTTCGTGAAATCGCGGTGATAGTTCAGAGTGCCAAAACCATGCAATTCCCAATTGGACGGCACGACGAGATTTGTCCAATAACCGGACTGCGCGCCGCTCGTGCAAAAGAATTTCCAGGGGATTGCATCGTCCTTGCCGTGGCCGGAGAGAAATTGAAATTCCGTTTGTTGCGCGGCCGCCGGCAGGACTACTGCCAGGGCTGCAAGCAGAATGAAGCGGGCGGCCGCTCGGATTGTTCGCGGAACAAATTTCCGCTGAATTTGGTTTTCCATGAGGTGCGGCAACATCGGATGGCGAGAAGTTTTTGGTTAACCTTTTAAATATTGGCGGAATTCCGTCGGTGTCATTCCGGTGTGATGCCGGAAAAAATGGCTGAAATAAAACTCGCTGGAAAAGTTCAACTGCCCGGCAACGTCTTTGATCGAAAGCCGTTTATCCGCGAGCAACAGGCGCGCCTGGTCCAATCGGGCCCTCTGGATATGTTCATGGATCGTTCCCTGTCCGGCTTGATGAAATAGCGCGCGCAAACCTGAATAGCTTACCATGCCGATGGCCGCCAGTTCCTTGGCTTTCCAATCGCGGAGCGGATTGGCTGAAATCGCATTGAGCACACGGATGACCGATGGTGGTAGTTCCGCCCGGGGTGAAGCCAGCAGGCCGCGCGACATGAGCAGCGCGCCAAGGATTTCCGTGATGCGAACATGCACTTGCCATTCCCACCCGACAGGCTGGCGGCGAACGAGGCGAAGCAGTTCGCCCTGAACGCGGGTGATGAATTTGAAATCCTTCACCGGGAATTCGGCATTTTCTTCGTCCCGAAATTCCTCATGCCAAAATTCCAGGCCCGGACCGCCAAAGCGAAACCCGGTGATCGTCATGTGGCGCCCGGGCGCCGGGAGATACATGCGCGGACGGCTCATATCCACCAGCCAAACGCTTTTGCCGCGCTTCAGTTCAAAACGAGCGGACTTGTATTCCAGCTCTCCTTCCCCCGATTGCACCCAGAAGAGATGCGCGCCGGGCTTCTCAAATCGCTCGTGACGATCGGATTGCTCGATACGCCGGGGGCCGATCGAAAATAAATGCCATAACAATCTGCGGGCGACAACGGAAGGATCTATGAAAATCAGATTGTCGGCGGTTTTGGGTAAAGACATGGCGAATTGTTTAACAGAAAGCCCGGCGTCATGTCCACTGTGCGGGCCAGGCATAAGTCCCGGGTTTAATGGTGAGCAAAAGCGGTTGGTCATGTTCAACGGTCAATGTCGCCACACCCGGCGCCAGCTCGCGTTCCACCGTCAGTCGTGACCATCCCATGCGCCGAACGAGTTCCGCTGCCGTCGCACCGCCTTCCGCGAATACGCGCGCCACGGGAACCGATTTTATCACGCGCTCAGCCAATTCAACCACATTTCGCGATAATCGTTTCGCCACCTCTAGATGGCGCACATTTGGCAAACCAACGGCCAATATCACGCGCGGATGGGACTCGAATGCCGCAACCACGCGCCGGGTCACGGCCGCTACCGTCGCCGGGGTGAATTCCGCTCCCCAGACCAACTCCACGGGCAGGGTGAACACCGGCTGTTTGCTCCGACGGGCCATTGACAGAAATTTTCGCGATGACACGGTTGAAACGCCACAGACAAACAACTCGCGCCCCGGCGGCGATAACGGCGGAATTGTCACTGCGGTTCCGGTTGGTGGTTTTTCCCGATCCAGTAATGCATTGAAAAATTCCGCGCCGCCGGCGGCCAGCGTTCCTCCCCGTTCAAATATTGCGGCCCAGTCGCTCACGTCGCCGGATGAAGCGGCCTCGCCGATGACAATGCTCCGATCAATTAACTGAGGCTCGTCTTTGACCAGGCGCAGGGAATATTCCTCCGGCACTTTCAGCAAATGAAGCACCTGCGAGGAACGGCGCGGAAATTCGGGGTCGCGGGCGAATTCTGTCTTATGAATCAATTTGCCTTGCACGTAATACTGGCCGTTGCGGATGGTTCGACCCAGTGAAGGATTTGCGGGCAGGAGCAGGGCGCGTGGCAGTTTTAACTCACGCATCACGGCCTCCATTTCCGCCGTCACCTGGCCGCGCAAAACCGAGTCCACTTTCTTATAAATCCATCGCGCGCCGGCAACCCGCAATTCTCCCGCCGCCACCGCTGCGCGTTTGCCCGCCTCCGCAGCCGGACAGGAACGGGAATCCGTGTCCATGCAGACGACATCGGCCCGTCCGCTGGGCTTGCCAGTCCGGACGATCTCCGCCCTCAAGCCGTGGCGCAGGCCGACCGCCCCGATTTCGGCGGCTCCCGTCAAATCATCTGCAATGACGCCAATCATTCTGGATTCGTTAAATGGTTAATATCGTCGAACGGTCGAACCGTTTGAAAGCGCGGGATTATTAGGTTTTAATAAATTTCTCTTCGCCAAATTCGTGGCGACTTCGACCGCTGAAAATAGACTTTGAGGATCTGCTTTGCCTTGCCATGCGATGTCAAATGCCGTCCCGTGATCAACTGATGTTCGCACAATTGGCAAACCCAGCGTGACATTTACGCCCGTGTCGAACGCGAGCATTTTGAACGGGATGTGGCCCTGGTCGTGGTACAGGCAAATGATCGCGTCAAATCTTTTGCGCTGGCCGTTGGTAAACGCCGCGTCCGGCGCCAAGGGGCCTTCGATGGAAATTCCATTTTTACAGGCCCGTCCGATCGCCGGCTCAATAAAGTTTTCCTCCTCGCGATTTCCAAAAAGCCCGCGTTCACCCGCGTGCGGGTTCAGCCCGCAAATTGCCAGCTTTGGCGCGCGGCGCAACAGTCCCCGCATGGCTTCCGCGGTCAATTCGATTACGTCAAGTATTCGCCGGGCTGAAATTCTCCCGGGGACCTGGGAAAAACCGATGTGCGTCGTGACCATGCTCACTGTGAGCTTGTCTGAGTAAAGCATCATGCAACTTCGCTTCGCGTTGGTGAGGGCGGTGAAAATTTCGGTGTGTCCCGGGAATTTCACGCCTGCCAAATGCAAGGCCTCTTTATTGATCGGCGCCGTCACAATGCCGTCGATCCTTTTTTCCAAAGCCATTTGAATGGCTTTCTCAATGTAAATGTAACCGGCCTTGCCGCAGGCGGCGGAAATTTTTCCGGGCCGAACTTTATTGGGATCAATCGCGCCGCAATCAACCGCGAGCGGCTGATCAACTTTTTCCAGCTTTGTAAATTCGGTGATCGATACAATTCGGCAATCGAATTTCTTCTGCAATCGTTTCAGGACGCCGGCGTCGCCGAACAGGACCGGCGAGCAGGCCCTCAATACGGACGGCTCGCGCATCGCGCGCAGGCAAATTTCCGGGCCAATGCCCGCTGGATCGCCCATCGTCAAACCCAGGACTGGCTTCAGGCGTGTCATTTTCCGTTCAAAAGATGCAGCCGTTTCATCTCATCCCGCATCGTTTGCAGCTGTGTCCCTGAAAGCGACTTGAGCGGCGGCAGAACGGCCGGCGAACACAAACCAAGCCAGTGTGCCGCGGCTTTGAGCGCCGCGAGGGATTCGTCGAGTGTGCGGCCCTTTTGATAAAGCGCCGCGATGGCATTCATCTGTGAAAAATAGTCGCTCGTGGCGTTCCAATTTCGTTCGCGCGCAGCGGCGCAAAAGTTTTTGCAGATGCCGGGAATCAAATTGCCCGCGCTCGGCACAATTCCGTCGGCCCCGAGCCGCAAACCCTTTTCCATCAGCGCGCCGACGCCAATAAATATGGAAAAATCCTTCCTGCCGCCGAAGCGTTTGAGCAATTCCTCGTGCCGGGCCGGATTATTTTCAGAGTCTTTGATGCCCGCGAGTTTTGGATGGCCGACCAGTTTCCCGACCAAATCCAGCGGAATGGAAACGTTTGCCGTCATTGGCATATTGTAAAGAAGCAGCGGTCCATCCAGGCTGCTCAGTAATCTTTGATACCACAAAAGCATTTCCTCAGGGGCGGTTTTCGCCGGCGGGCGCGACACGACGGCGTGGACTCCGGCGCGGAAATAATCATTTCCCGCCGTGATCTCTTCCGGATGCGCTTCGCCCAGCCCGGCAAAAATCTTTGTCCGGCTGCGTGCGCGGGCGACGGTCAGTTCCACGAGTTGCTTGCGCGTGTCACGCGGGATCGAACCGCCTTCGCCGGTCGTACCCATGACAAAAATTCCGTCCACGCCGCCTGCCAGCAAAAATTCCACCAAACGATCCACGGACGGCTCGTCCAATCGCCCGTCAGCAGTGATCGGCGTGACCATTGGCACGACCACGCCCGCAGGTTTTCCGTTGGTGACTTGTGGATTCATTTCAAAAAATCGCTTCGTAAATCTTTACTGCGTCGGCTTCCGTGACGGCTCTCAAATTGTTTTTTAACAACCTCTGGACCTGCAGCGCGGATTTTGCCATCGCCGGAATCGCCTCGCGGGGAATGTTCAATTCTGAAAGTCTTTGGGGAGCGCCGCAGTCGCGCGATAACCTGGCCAGGCGTTCGATGCCGGTTTGTGCTGCGGCGGATGCGTCTCCGTTTCGTTCCACTCCCAATACAATCGCTATTTCCGCGTAGCGATCTGCGGCGGCGGATAAATTGAATCTCAAGACTTCAGGCAGCAAAATGGCGTTGGAAATTCCGTGCGCAATTTTGAATCTCCCGCCCAGCGGGTACGAAAGCGCGTGAACCGCGGCGGTGTTGACCGGGCCAAGGCAAAGGCCGCCGTACAAGCTGCCGAGTGCGACCGCCTCGCGAGCCTCTCTATCTTTGCCGTCGCGAACGGCGCGCAAAAGGTTTTCCGCAATCAACCGAATGCCGCGCCGGGCGTAATGATCCGTAATTGGGTGAGCAAATTTATTCGCAAAAGCTTCGATGCAATGCGTCAATGCGTCGAGGCCGGTCGCCGCGGTGACATCCGCGGGAACAGAAATCGTGAGCAGCGGATCAATCAAGGCGGCGTCGGGAACGAGATGCGGGCTGATAACGCCCCTCTTTAATTCGGCGGCCTCATCCAACAAAATAGCATTCGGCGAAACTTCGCTGCCGGTTCCCGCCGTTGTCGGCAGGCAGATCAGGGAGATTTTTCGGGCTTGCAAAAGATTGATGCCAAAAACGTCTGAAATCTTTTGCGGACTTTGCGCAAGGGCGGCGATGAGCTTTGCCAGGTCCAATACACTGCCGCCTCCGATGCCGAGCACGGAATCGATTTCTTGACCGCGCGTTTCAGCCAGGTTCGTCTCAAAAAATTTCAACGTCGGCTCAGGTGGAACAAATCGGTTTTCAACAATTTCTCTCCCGGATTGTTTCAGCGCTTCGACGAGAAAGTCGATTTGCGGTCGTACGGATTTGCTGGTTACCAGCAAAACGCGTTTTGAACCGCGTTGTGCCAGGAAATCCAAGCAATCGCGCGCGCAGCCGTTTCCAAACACGATGCGCGGCGGTTGGAGTAAAGTAATTGGATTCATATTTTCTGTTCCGCAAATCCCGGCGGGGCAGATCTTCTTTCAGTGCCTGACGCTTTTCGTCTTTCCAGCCAGCCCCAAAGTGTCCATTCCTGTTTCAGGTCGGGATCGGCGGGAAAAAATAGACTCGCAAACCAGCCGACAACGAACACGATGGCGTGGCCGATGACTCCAATCATGACCGTTGGCCATATATAATTGTAGTCGCCAAGGTTAATCGCTGCGTCATTGCCGCTGGTGAACGTCGCCCACGCGGTGAAAAGGAGCATGGCGGCAATGCCGATCCAAAGTCCTTGCCGGTTGGCGCGGCGGGAAAGGAATGCGAGCAAAAACATTCCGGCCAGTCCGCCGGCGACAATCGCCGTGGCGGCGTAATAAAGTTTCAGCGCGCTGTCGCCTTTGCTCGCAATAAAAAGCCCGATGCCCGTGGCGATCACGCCGCAAATCGCCACAATCAATTTGCCGGCGACCAATTGCTGGCGGTCGGTGGAGTTTGGCCGCAACCGGCGGTAGTAATCTTCAACTCCCACGGCGGAGAGGCAGTTCAAATCCGAAGACATTGTGGACATCGCGGCGGAATAAAGCGCCGCCATAAAAATTCCGGCAAGGCCCGCGGGAATCTTTGTCGTTAGAAAATATGGGAACACCTCGTCCGAGATGATTTTGCCGTTTGCGTCAAAAAGGTTTGGCGGCAGCGTGTCATGGGAAAGCTGGTAATAGGCCCACAGCAATGTGCCGACGAGCATGAACGCGGTCCACGCGGGCACGCACAAAAGCGCGCCGAGCGCGACGCCGCGCATCGCCCCGCGGTCGGATTTTGCCACCAGATAGCGTTGCACGAGTGTCTGGTCGGCTGCGTATTTCTGCAAGTACCAGAACGCGCCGTAAAGGAGCATGACCCAAAAATTGCCGTTGGCCGCTAAATTGAAACTGAAATTGCCGAGACTCATTTTATTTTTTTCCGACGCCAAATGAAACGCCGCGCCCGCGCCGCCGGGGATGATCCAAAGTAAAACGCCGATGATGATAATGACGCCGGCGAGCTTCACTATGCCTTGCAGCACTTCGGTCCAAATAACCGCTTCGATCCCGCCGAACAGTGTGTAGAGGATCGTCAAAAGTCCGGCGCCGAGAATGACATGATATTTGTCCCAGCCGGTCATTCCGCAAACGGCAACGGTGACCGTGAACAGCACGAATCCCATTTTCGAAAAATGCCCCGCCGAAAATGCCAGCGCGCTATACGCCCGCGCGCCGTATCCAAAACGCTTTTCAAAATATTCGTACGCGCTCATGCGGACAGCCTGCCGGAAAAATGAAATCAGCGTGGTGCCGGCGACGAGCAAAACGCCGACCGCCATGAAGCCGGGAACGAGCTGGTTCCAATCGCCTTTGAATGCCGCTCCCGGGTAAGCGATAAACGTGATGCTGCTGATGATGGTCGCGAAGACGGAAAGTCCCATTGCCCACCAGGGAATTCTGCGTTCCGCGACGAAGTACGTTTCGGTGCTTTTCTGCCGGCGCGAGAATCTTAGGCCGATGCACGCGACGGCAAGGAAATAGACCGCGATAACGACTAAATCCAATTGACGGGGTGAGGTCATATCAATGCGTCACCTCGCTTACGAGCAAGCCGTTTGAGAATGTGCCGGATACCTCCATCGAGCCGTCCTCGTTCCATTGACTTGCCGGGCCCTCGGCAACATATCCAAAAAAGCTTCTTTTCAGATCGCGGGCCTCCGGTTTCGTGTTCCATGTTGATTGAAACCTCTTATTTCCATTCGGCCAGTATTGTGTCCAAACGCTTCGATCCTTTTTCAGATTATGTTGCCACTCCCAGAGTCTTTTTCCGTCTGGCGCCCAAAAACTCTCCGCGCCGGTTTTGCGCCCGTTCTTGTAGGCCACTTCGTGTTCTTTCGCCCCATTGGCGTAAAAATCAATTTCTTTTCCATCAAGCAAATAGCGTCCGTTTGGACAAATCCGCGCGCTCCATTTCGACCGCGTTTTGCCGTCCGGATAATTTTCGGAAAACACTTTAACCACGCCGCCGGAGTTTTCGGGCTGAATGTCCCCGGCATCGGAAAAAATCCATGCTTCGTTCATTTCATAATGCAAACATGGCTCCGTCTCTGTCGTCAAAATATGAATGACTCCGTTCGGCCCCTGCCTCACGGTAACGTAGCCAAGCGTGCCTTGCGTGCCGCGCCCGTGATTCGGTAATTGCACCGGCAACGTTTTGACACGCCACGAAGTTCCGTTATTCGTCGAAATCGCGACGAAGGCGCCATCGCCAAAATGCCAGCTATCTGGTGGCGGACGTTGCGCTTTGTTCAAATACGCGTCGCTCACGAAACATAGATTACCGTCCGTGAGCCGGATCATGGCTGGCCGTTGGCCGCTGCCCAGCGGCGGAAACGGTGAGGCGATGCTCTTGCTCCAACTCGCGCCCCGATTGGTCGAAAAATTTTCCGGTGACCAGCCGTCAACGCTCGCGTCTTTTCCTCCGAGAGAGAGCAAATCGCCTTTGTCATCGAGCGGCACGATGGCCGAATGCCGTCCACCGGTGCGGCCTGCCGTTTGTTGCCAGTGAATGCCATCGTCGTCGCTGCGCCACAAAAAGCTTTGGGATTTGTTGCCGTCCATCGCAAAAAAAATTGACTGGCCGTCGCGGAACGCGCTCGTGATGGGCTGGGGGGTGTAACCTTCCGCAGGTTCGTCCAATTGCGGCAGTGACAACGTCCAGGTCGCGCCATCGTCTGTCGAAGTCGCCATCTTAAATGGCATCATCGGCGGCGTGCCGCGCCCGCCGCCAAAAAACCAAACCTTGTTTCCGTCTCGCCAAAGCAAGCCGGACTGGTCATTGAGATCTTTGAAATCAAAAAACAATTCCGGCATGTCCCATTCCTCTGAGCCGTAGCGCAATCGCGTTTGCACAAAAGTCGTCGTTGTCGCGCTCTCGCTTTGGCCGGGAGGGGTGCTGAAATAGACAGCCAGCGCGTCGCCGTTCGGCAAAATTTCAAAGCCCGGCGAGTGATTGTGGGTGAAAACGTTTGAATCAATTCCTGTAAGCCTGGCAAAATTGTTTGTTTCATTCTCCGGCGGAATTGGCATCGCAAAACGGACAGTAAAATAGGGAATCGCCGCAGCCGGCCCAAACTTCGCCGCGGTGGTATCCTGCTTCACGGCGGACTGGGTGAACGAAAATTCGCCGGCCGTGCCGTCGCAAATCAAATTGGTCGCGCCCATCGTGAAATCCGACGCCACAACGTGAATGGTCCCGGGCTCTGGGCCCGTTTGCGCGCGCGCCACGAGCGCGGACAAAAGGCACAAGAAAACCGCCGCAACGGAAAAATTCAATTTCCGCTGGCGGTGGCTTTTCAACGTTCTGTTGATCCCGTTCACTTCTGTAAATTCATTTCGCTATCCCACCGGCGATAATTTATCAATCCAACATATCCCGGAGGCGGTGATTTTATGTTACGGATAACCGGCGTGTTTCGTCATCTGAAAACCGCCAAATGATTTGCTGAAAATGACAGTGGCCGCGGCGTTCTTAAAAAATTCTTGCATCCGGGCGTGGCCAGCCGATTCTTGGTTTCGCATTTTCCCGTGTCGACAAAAGAATATGAAAGATGTGAAAATCAAATCACCCGTGCTCGCTGTCATTTACGGCAACCGCGATTTTTTCCCCGATGCGCTCGTCACTGAAGCCCGGTCCGACGTCGCGAATTTGTTCTCCCGCCTGGGTATCAAGGCGGTCCAGCTTTCCGAAAAGGAATCCAAGCTCGGCGGAGTGGAAACTCACGCGGATGCGCGCAAATGCGCGGGGCTCTTTAGAAAGCACGCCGGCGAAATTGACGGCGTGCTTATTTGCCTGCCGAATTTTGGCGATGAGAAAGGCGTTGCCGATACGTTGAAAATGTCCGGACTCAACGTGCCGGTTTTGATTCAGGGTTATCCTGACGATTTGAAGCGGCTCGATGTTGCGCGGCGGCGCGATGCCTACTGCGGAAAGATTTCCGTCTGCAACAATTTGGTTCAGGCGGGAATCAAATTTTCGCTTACCAGCAAACACGTTTCCCGTCCGGACTCGGAAAGTTTTCTGCGGGACCTCCAGAATTTTCTGGGCGTCTGTCGCGTGGTGAACGGCGTGCGTGGTGTGCGTCTGGGAGCCGTCGGCGCGCGGCCCGGCGCGTTCAATACGGTTCGTTATTCCGAAAAACTTCTCGAGCGCCATGGCATCAGTGTCACGACGGTTGACCTGTCGGAATTCCTGGCGAAAGCGAAAAAGTTGGATGCGAACGCCGTCGCCGTGAAAAGCAAATTGTCGGAAATCAAAAGCTACGCCCCCGCGCCGGGCGTGCCGGAGGAGAAAATTTTGCAGATGGCGAAACTTGGTGTCATTCTCGGCGACTGGATGGACGCCAATGCCATTGACGCGACGGCGATTCAGTGCTGGACGAGCGTGCAGCAGAATTTCGGCTGCAATGTCTGCACGTTGATGAGCATGATGAGCGAGAAATTTATGCCCAGCGCATGTGAAGTGGACGTGACGGGCGTGTTGACGATGTATGCGATGCAGTTGGCCGGCGGGACGCCCGCTGCTCTCGTGGACTGGAATAACAATTACTCGGACGACGATGACAAATGCGTGCTGTTCCATTGTGGAAACTGGGCGAAATCGTTCTTGCCGGATATCAAAATCGCCAATGCGCCGATTCTTGGCAGCATTCTCGGTGTGGAGAACACCTACGGCGCGCTTGACGGCCGGACGCCCGCCGGACCGCTGACGTTTGGCCGTATTACCACGGCCGATGCCGACGGCAAAATCCGAACGTACGTTGGCGAAGGTGAACTGACGGACGACAAACTCAAGACGTTTGGCAATCGTGCCGTCGCCAAAATTCCGCAACTGCAAAAACTCATGCGCCACGTTTGCAAAAACGGCTTTGAACATCACGTCGTGATGACACAATCACATTCGGGGGAAATCCTGGCTGAGGCGTTCGGAAATTATTTTGAATGGGAAGTGCATCATCATGGGGTTTAAAATATTATCAGCCGCCGGCGCAAAGAATCAGCTTTGCCGCGGAATTTTGAATTAATCGAATCTCGAATGTGCTCTACGAAAATTGCCTGGTTGTTCTTAACACTCGCGCTGCCGCTCGATGCGGCGACTTTCAACGTCCGTGATTACGGCGCGGTCGGCGATGGAAAGGCCCTCAATACCACCGCGATTCAAAAAGCGGTGGACACGGCTGCTGCCGCTGGCGGGGGCATCGTGCTCGTGCCTGCGGGAAAATTTCTAACGGGACCCTTCACGCTGGCGAGCGGTATCAATCTGGAGTTGGCGAAGGATGCAGTCATTTTGATCAGCGATGACCGGGCGAATTATCCAGTGCTTAGAGCGCGGTATGTGGACGCCATCACGGCGCAGGATGCGCACGATATTAAAATAACCGGGGAGGGCACAATTGACGGGCAGGGGGAGTCGTGGTGGAACGCATTTCGGGACGATCCAACAATGACGCATCGGCCTTATCTCATCAAGTTTACCAATTGCCAGCGCGTGGAGGTTGGCGGCGTCACCCTGGAAAACTCTCCGATGTTTCACCTGGCGCCGCAGAATTGCACGGACGTCAATATCCACGATGTCACCATTCATTCACCGGCCAACGCGCCGAATACGGATGGCATCGATCCCTCGGGTTGGAATTTCCTCATCACGCGTTGTCATATTGACACCGGCGACGACAATATTGCCATCAAACCGACCCGGGAGCGGACGCCAGGAAACAAAAACTTTCTCATCGCCGACTGTCAGTTCGTGCATGGGCACGGCATGTCCATCGGCGGCGGTTCATCCGGCGGTCTCGACGGCTTGACGGTCAGCAACTGCGCATTTGCGGACACGGACGCCGGCATTCGCATCAAGACACCGCGCGGCAATGGCGGTCTGGTGCAAAATGCAATCTACGAGAACCTCACGATGGATTCGGTAAAACGGCCGATTTACATTATCGACTGGTATCCCGAACGCAATGCGCCGAAAGACCCAGCCACGGAAAAAACCGAGGCGCTGACGCGGACGACTCCTCTCATCCGGCACATCGTAATCCGCAATGTGACGGCGACAAAGTGTCCCATGGCAGGCGTCATTCGCGGATTGCCGGAGGCGCCCATTACCGATTTGCTGCTGACCAATGTCCACATTTCCGCGCAGACCGGGCTATTGTTGTATTACGCTACGGACGTTAAATTTGTGAATTCAAGTATCCATGCCGCCGAAGGCCGGGACGTCACTACTTTCCAAGCGCAGGTGGAAGGTTTGGGCGACAGCAAAAGTCGCTAAAATCCTGTGCGACGTGCGGAGATTGGAGCATTATCGTTAATGTAACATCGTAATCGATTGATGGTCAATATCTTATGAAATGTAACAGCGTGTAACAAACTGTGTAACACAGCAAGTTATTGCAGCGCAACGATGTAACAATGTAACACGATTTTCAACTTTATATACATTGTTCACCTATCGAAAAGCGCAGACGCCTGCCGTTGCGATTAAGGTTATTTGGATACCGATTGCGTATTCTAATTTGAAATGGAAAAACATTTGTCTGACCGTGAATTGTCGTTGAAAGCGACTCAGCTTCGCAAAAAAACGCTTGAAGCGATTTTCGACGCGGGTGCCGGCCACACCGGCGGCAGTCTGTCGTGCCTCGATATATTGAACGTGCTCTATAATCGAATTCTGAACGTGTCACCGGAAACTTTTTCCAACACGGCTCGGGACCGCTACGTTCAAAGCAAAGGGCATTCAGTCGAGGCCCTTTATGCCGTCCTCGCGGATCGCGGATTTTTTCCCGAAGCGGAACTGAAAACGATTTGCCATTATCAATCATACTTTGTCGGCCATCCCACGCGGCATATTCCAGGAATTGAAATGAACACGGGCGCGCTCGGTCACGGCCTGCCTATTTGCATCGGGATGGCCCTCGCAGGCAAAATGGATTCCGCGTCGTACCGTGTTTTCACGTTGCTTGGCGACGGCGAACTCGCCGAAGGGTCAAACTGGGAGGCCGCGCTCGCCGCCGCGCATTACAAGCTCGATAATCTCACTGCAATCATCGACCACAACACCCTGCAGATCACCGGCCACACCCGCGACGTAATGTCCAACGAACCGCTCGACGAAAAATGGCGCGCGTTCGGCTGGAAGGTGAAAATTGTGAATGGTCACGACTACGGGCAACTCACCGATGCGTTGAGCAAACCAGCTGAAGTCGGCAAGCCGACCTGCGTCATTGCAAACACAGTCAAAGGGCGGGGGGTCAGTTTCATGGAAAACGTGGCTAAATGGCATCACGGTGTGCCGAGCGAGACCGAGCTGAAACAAGCGCTTGCGGAATTGGATGCGGTGGCGGCGAAATTGAAGGAGGTCGCATGAGTGCGCCCGCGCCATCCCTGTTTTCACCCGCCGCCAGGGAAGTTGCCGGGGGACTTGGTCTTAAAATGGGCCGTGCCAATCTCGATGAATTCGCCGCGACACTCGAAGAATTGGCGAAGGCAAATTCGAATATTGTAGCAGTCACCAGTGATTCACGCGGCTCCGGCAAACTCGCGCCTTTTGGTAAAAATTTGCCGAAACAAATTATCGAAGTCGGCATTGCAGAACAAAATCTCGTCGGCATTACGGCGGGTCTGGCCGCCTGCGGGAAAAAATCGTTTGGCGTTTCACCGGCGTGCTTTTTAACTGCGCGGTCGCTTGAGCAGATAAAAAACGATGTTTGCTATTCGGACGTTCCGGCCGTGCTCGTTGGCATCAGCGCGGGTGTGAGTTACGGCGCGCTCGGCACGACGCATCACTCATTGCACGATTTGTCGGCGCTGCGCGCAATCCACAACATTTCCATAATCGTTCCGGCAGATAATTTCGAAGCACGCGAAGCCGTTCGGTTTGCGGCAGCAGCGAAGAGGCCGGTCTACATCCGGTTCGGCAAAGCGGCAACATTCAACCTGCACACTCCGAAAACGAGGTTTGAAGCCGGCAGGGGGATGGAATTGCGGGAGGGGAATGACATCGCTTTCATCGCGACGGGCGAAACTGTCGTGCATGCGTCGCTCGCCGCCGCCAATCTTGCCAAACGAGATTTGAACTGCCGGGTTATTTCAATACATACGGTCAAGCCGCTAGACACGGAGATAGTTTTGAAAGCCGGGCGTGAATGTCGCGCGGTCATTACAGTTGAAGAACACAGCGTTCACGGCGGGTTGGGCGAAGCGTGCGCGTCAACTTTGTTGCAGGCCGGAATTTGCAAACCGTTCCGCGTCGTCGGAATTCCGGACGAAGACACGGTCACGGGCTCGCAAGCGGACATCTTTCGCCATTATGGAATTTCAATGGAAGGCTTGAGTGAAATTGCGTTAAAAATGTTGAAATGAGTTTCATTCTTGCCATTGATCAAAGCACGTCCGGGACGAAGGCAATTCTCTTCGACGTGCGGGGGAGAATTTTGGACAAGGCGTCGCGCAACCATCGGCAGATCTATCCTCAGCCTGGTTGGGTGGAACACGACGCCGAAGAAATCTGGGAAAACGTCCAGCGCGTCATCAGTGAAATTACCAAACGCAATCGTTCCAAGCTTCCAAAGCTTGCTTGCGTGAGCATCACGAACCAGCGCGAGACAGTTGTTGCGTTCGATCGCAAAACCGGCAAACCGCTGCACAACGCGATTGTTTGGCAGGACCGGCGCGGTGATGCGATATGTGAAAAGCTTCGCATGCAGGGTTGTGAAACGCTTGTCCGAAAGAATACCGGACTGAAAATTGACACGTATTTTTCCGCGTCAAAAGTCCGCTGGCTCGTCGAAAACAAGTCGGCCATTTCAGTAGATTTAAAAAGCGGCAAGGCTGTTGTCGGCACGATTGATACATTTTTGATTCACCGGCTGACTGGAGGAAAGGTTTTTGCGACGGATTTTACCAACGCCAGCCGCACTCTGTTATTTGACATCGGCAAATTGTGTTGGGACGAGACGCTTTGTAAGTGCTTCAAAGTCCCGGTGCGCGCGCTTCCTGAAATTCGTGAAAGCCAGGCGCATTTCGGCGAGACAGACGTTGGCGGTATTTTGCCCAAATCTGTTCCAATCGCCGGTGTCATGGGTGATTCGCAAGCCTCTTTGTTCGCGCAAAGATGTTTTTTGCCGGGCATGGCAAAAGCGACGTTTGGGACTGGCACTTCGATTCTGCTGAACATTGGCGAAAAGGTTCGTTTGTCGAAAAGGGGGACGGTTACCGCACTGGCCTGGGTTTTGAACGGCAAGCCGGCGTACGCCTTTGAAGGAATTATTAATTTTTCCGCCGCGACAATCGAATGGTTAAAAAACCAGTTGAGATTGATTCAAACGTCCAACGAAGTGGAAAAGTTGGCGGCGAGCATCGCGGACAATGGTGGTGTCTATTTTGTTCCGGCATTTGCGGGGTTGAGTGCGCCCTATTGGTCGCCGGATGCCCGCGCGGCTATTATCGGTATGACGGCGCACACCTCCAAAGCGCAGATCGCGCGCGCCGCGGAAGAATCAATTGCTTATCAGATTCGCGATGCGTTGGATGCGATGCGCGCGGAATCGAAAATCAAATTGCGAAATCTTCACGCGGATGGAGGGCCGACTCGGGACAAATTTTTGATGCAGTTTTCCGCGGACATCACGCGCGTGGAGTTCAGGGTGGCGGAAGTTGCGGAAAGTTCCGCCTGGGGCGCGGCGATGAACGGGTTGCTGGCCTTGAAAATTTGCAGATCCCTCGATGATTTTGAAAGATTGCCGCGCAGGCAAAAGATCTTCCGTCCGCGAATGAATTCAAAGCTGGTCGAGCAGAATTATAGTGGCTGGAATCAAGCGGTAAAACGGGTTTTATGAGTCACTTATCGACCCGGCGGAGTCGCACCGCCATGTCCGTTCTTCCTGGTAATGAAACGGATCGACCATGCTCGTCCGCAAAGTAATATTGGTCCTTCTTTTTGGTAATAAAAACGCCGGGAACCGGCGTAATCGTCATATTCCAGGTATCAATGATCTCCGCTTTGAATCGGATGCCGTCTTTCAAGTGATCCTTGTAAAGCTGGAAATCCCAGTTCGTCGGTGCTTCTTCTCCGAAATAGATTAAATAGTATTTGCCCGCCTGGCCGGCAAAGTTTGGTTCATTCCACTTGTCAATAGGGTCCAAACCGTCGGCAGGTCCGGCTTCGAGAATATTTTTGAGGAAAGCGATTCGCGGCGCGCTTTGTCCTCTCATTTTCCCGCCGAAAGATGTCCAGGTGTCTTCATCCACCGTCGTAAAATAATCGCCGTGTGTGACATAGGTGCCTCCGATGATGCCGCACCAAAAACGACGCGTCATCTCTTGTGCGGACAGGTTGGCCCAGCGAAATTTGCCGTCGCCTTCATATTTTACCTCGTCGTATATCACCGGTTTGCGCCAGGCGTCGCGATATAATTCCGCGCTCCCGGGGCTTTGCACCGCGATTCCATTTTGGATGCAGGCATGCGTCACCCAGGATTTGCCATAGTCATAAAGCAGCGAGCCGTTGTGAATCGAACGCAAATGGTCGTAGGGATCGCACGCCTGCACCAGCAATCCCATCCGATCCCAATCCGCATCAGTCTTGGTGCGAATGAAATCATATTCATTGGCCAGGCACCACCAGACATTCCGATAGGCGCTAAAACGGGCGACCACATAACGAACATAGGCGTCGTCTTCCGCGGCAGTCATCGTATTGAAACCCCATTTGCCGTAAGGATTGAATAAAATCAAATCGGCCTGAATACCAAGATCGCGAAGCTGGCTGATGCGTTGTTCGTAATGTTGGAAATATTCTGGATTGAATCGCGTCAAATCCCAGTCGTGCGGAGGCGAGCCGGCGAAAGGCCACAGTGGCGGGGCAAATTCTTCGCGATACCGGGTGGGTTGTTCCGTGACCAACATGCGTGCTTTATTAAAGGGCGAAGCCGCAAGCGTCTTGAGCGTTTCCTCTTGCAGTGACTCGGGAGTGTCGAGCCAGTTGTAAATGGTCGTGCCAATTGGGTAAAATGGTGTGCCGTCTGCATAGGCGAAATGATAGGTGTCATGCACCCGGACCGGGCCATGATTTCCTTTGGTTGGAGGCGTAACCAGGAAGTCGCCGGTCTTGCCGGTCAACGGCCAAACATTGGCGCGGGTTTCGTAACGCCAGGACCCTTGCGCATTGGGCATGAATCGAATTCGGTAAACACCGTCGCCGTCGTAAAAACCAGGCACGTTGACTTGCTTATCGCCGTTGTCAAAATTCGCGGAAAGCTGCACGTCCATAAACGGGTTGCCATTTGTGGGGCCACTCAAGGTGATCTCAAAGATTCCCCATTCCTCAACCTTCTCGGTGTCATTGGCCGGCTTGGCAAACAGGTTCCACGACAAAAACACGCAAACGACAAAGCTGCCAGTCAGGAGTTTGAAGCGCATAAATGATGTTAAATTGTCGACTCGAATTTATAAACGCCGGAGCTTGTTTCGCACATTAAGAAATTCCCTTCACGGCCAATCACACGGATTCCAATGGCAGCTTGGCGCACTGACGTGCCGCCTTCTGTTACGTCCGTATCCAATTTGCTTGGAACATAAACGCGCGCAGTGGTATTTGCAGGAATACAAATGGACCAAAAGAATTTTTTGTCATTACGCCGCCATTCACTTTTAATCTCGCCATGCATTGTCTGATAACTGGCGTTGGCGAAATCCAAACCGTCTCCGATGAATGGCCGTAAGACAAATTTTTGGAAGCCGGGCGTTTCCGGATCCAATTCGATGCCTCCGACATGACGAAAGAGCCATTCGCCGACCGAACCAAGTGAGTAATGGTTGAACGAGTTCATAACCGGCAAAAAGAACCCATCCTCCTCGGTCCAGCCATTCCAACGTTCCCAAATCGTGGTTGCCCCGTGCTTTACCGGATATAGCCAGGAAGGAAAGTCATCCTGGAATAGCAGACGGTAGGCGACATCAGCATGGCCGGTCAGTGTCAGCTGGGGATTGAGATGACTGATGCCGATGAAACCAGTGCTTAAATGCCAGTCGAGCGCCTTGATATTTTCGACCAGATGTTCCGCCGCGCGGGCCCTCATATTTTCCGGCAACAGGTTAAACGCGAGCGCGAGCAGATATGCGGTTTGTGTCTCCACCGTCAGCCGGCCATCGTCGCGGAGCCATTCTTTTTGGAACGCGGCGCGCACCTTTTCGAACATCTTCTGAAATCTCCCGGCTTCATCGTTGCGTCCCAGCGCCAGCGCCATGGCGGACATTTTCGCCGCGTCGTCCGCCCAATAAGCCGTAGCCAACAGATTTTTCATCGGCGAATGTGTGCGAAAGTTTGTATCGCCGGGAATACACAGCCAGTCACCGTAATTGTTGCCGAGTCGATTGACACGCAGGCCATCGGGATTGTGCCGCTCGATCCATCCGAGCCATTTTACCATCGCATTCCAATGCCGTTTGATGATGCGAGTATCGCCGTAAACCCGCCAAATTGTCCATGGCACGATGACACCTGCATCTGCCCAGCCCGCCGCGCCGCCGAGCCCATCCAGGCCGGCAAAGTTTTCACCTTCGGCCAACCGTGGCGCCGTATCTGGAAAAATTCCATCGTTTGTTTGCGCATCTTCCACATCCACCATCCATTTGGTGAAAAACGCCGCCACGTCCATGTTATAGCTGGCGGTCCGAAGGAAAACCTGTGCGTCACCCATCCAACCGAGACGCTCGTCGCGCTGCGGACAATCGGTTGGTACAGAAAGAAAATTATCGCGCTGCGACCAAAGGCCATTCAGCCAGAGCCGGTTTACTCCGGCATGAGAGCATTCAAATTTCCCGGCGTCAGGCGTTGCGGAACGAACCACACACCCAAGAACCGCAGCCGACCCCGGGGCGGATGGCAAGCCGCTCAGTTCGACATATTGAAAACCGTGGAAGGTAAAATGCGGTTCGTAGATTTCTTCACAGTCACCCTTGCAAATATAAACATCGGTGGCCTTGGCCCGTCGCAGGTTTTCGGTATAAAGCTCGCCATCGGGGCTTAATCGTTCGCCGTGTCGGAGCGTGACACACGTCCCGGCAGGAGCGTTCACTCGCAATCGAACCCATCCGGCGATATTCTGGCCAAGGTCATAAATGAAAACACCGGGGCGAATTTCATTCATCGAAACCGGCGCAATCGTTTCCATAACCCGCACCGGCTCGGAGCGTTGAGCCAATAGAGGCGCTGCCGGTGCCGCGATTTGGCGCGCAGGCAACCAATTTCCGTCGGGAAAACCAGCCTTATCCCAGCCGGAATGTTCGCGACGGGCATCGTAGGTTTCGCCCATCATAAAATCTGAAGTCACAATTGGACCGGTGTTACATCGCCATGAACCGTTGGTATTGATGAACAATATGTTTCCGTCGGCCAGTTCGATTTCGACTTGAACTATCAAGCTGTTTTCGAGTGAGCCATAACGTCCGCGAGTTTCTTGCCAGCCGACATAGCCGCTCCACCACCCGTCGCCAAGTGTCGCAACCAATGCGTTTCGCCCCGGCACAAGCATCGCCGTGATATCATAGGTGCGATAATGAATTCGTTTATTGTAGTCCGTCCATTCGGGAGCGAAAATGTCTGTGCCGACGCGTTCTCGATTGGCCCGCAGTTCAAATAGCCCTCGGGCGCTGGCATAAAGCATGGCGCGTTTGATCACCCCGGGCACTTCAAATTCACGGCGGAATAGAGCAGGTGTGCCGGGTTGGGTTAAACTCGGACCTATTGCTGTGGCATCTCTCTGAATGATTTCCGGATCGGCCGAAATCCATTTCGCGGACCAGTCGGACTTTTCCAGCAAGCCGATATTCCAATGCGACGGCGCCGAAATAGCGGAATTGCCGGCCTCATCCCAAACTTCCACCTGCCAATGGCAAACGTCACGTGAACGCAATGGCTTCCCCGTATAAACGACATGCGTCGTTTGGGCGCTTTCTATTCTACCGCTGTCCCAGAAATCCGCTTGCCCATCCACCAGCTTTTCTGATGCGCTCGCCACCCGCAGGCGATAGGCAGCTTGGCGCGCACCTCGCCGGGTTGAGGTGACCGCCCAACTTAATCGCGGCTCGCGTTCGTCAATACCCATCGGCGCGACGAGGTATTCGCAGCGGAGACGGGAAATGCCAGGCTGTTCGGTTGAGCGCGATGAATTCATGCCCCGGAACGTTCGCTTTCAATTTGCTCCAGGGATTTACCGGACGTGTCCGGCATGAAAAAGAAACCCACCGTTCCACTAATGAAGAGGAACAACGTCAACAGAGCGGCGATTGTCCGAATGCCGGAATTGGCCAATGTCGGAATGAAGAAACTCCAAATTCCCAGTAATAATCTGGCCACCCCAAAGGTGATTCCCTGGGCGGTGCCTCGCAGCATTGTGGGAAACAATTCCTGGCTGAAAACCTTGTAAAACGCTTCACCCGCGAGGGCTCCGCCCGCCGCGAACATTACAATGTTTATGAGGATTGTTGGGATGGTAAACGGCGCGAACAAAAATAATCCATAGGCGAAAATCTGCATGACTGCACCCACCCCCCATAACCACTTCCGCGTTCTGAAATTTCGATCGGAAAAACGCATGAAGACCGTCACCGTCATAATCATGGCGATGACAAAGGCCGAGCTGTACAT
>DASXFM010000562.1:0-68080 GCA_036489615.1 Verrucomicrobiia bacterium
AGGACGAGGATGCGTTCGATATCGCCGGTGCGGCTGGGGCCGGTAATGAGGGAAAGGACGCCGGGGAATTCATTGGTGAATTTTTCCTGGGCTTTCTGTAACGCGATGGTCAGGTCTGGCACCATTTGGCTGCGTCGGGCGAGGACGATGTGGTGGGGCGGCAGGACAGAGAGCGCCCGGCCTCCGCAACGACGCCCCGAAACCAAGACTGTGCCGGTTTGAGCGATAAGGGCTTCGCATTCGGTTAATCCGGCGTCACAACTTTCGAGGGCGTCGAGGGCGTAGCCGCCGTTAGTTTTGACCGTTGGCAACGCCAACGGGCCGGCAATGGCGGCGGTTAGTTCGCCGTCGTGAAGCCCGATTTTTTTCCAGCCTTCATTGTCCGCGATGGTTTTTACAATTTGAATTGCTGCGGCCATATCGGCGCAAACATGAAAATCGGCTTTCAACGCCTGCGCGTTCTGGCGGAACAATTCGATTTGTTCTTCCGGCGTTTTACCGACGGCGGGCAGCCATTGTTGAGGAGATGACGGCATTGCCGGCGCATCAGTGACGGGATGCGCCGCGGAGATTTTGAGGCCTTCGCGGATGCGGGCGAGGATGGTTTCGCGTCCGTTGGAACCGGCCTTTGTGGGCGAAGCATTGTCAGCAATCGCACGGTTTGCCGATTTGGAAATCGGCGATTGGCTCGCTCGCGCCCGCTCGTTCGGCCCTTCGGGCCTTGCCTTCGCTGCGCTCAGGTAATCCCTTTCGCGGCTTCCCAAGCCGCTCAAGTCAGCAGGTTTGGAAACCTGCGGTACGAGGTTTTGCGGCGACAGCGGGACTGGAAGATGAACTTCGGATTCGTTTGTTCTTTCGCGCCAGAGGTCGCGAAAGCTTTTTTCGGCGACCGGGGGAAATGAGCGGGTTCTGGTCCAGGGACGCAGGGGGTCGAGCAAGGTTCCGTCGATGACTTGTCGCAACGGTTGCAGTATCCGAGCCAGTTCGGTGGCCAATTGGTAGACCCTGGGTCGCAGCATGGTGAAGGCAAAGGCGCGATACATGATTTTTTCCATCAGAGACGAGTCGGTGCGCGCTGCGTTGCGGCGATTGTGGAGCAGGTGATGGTGGAGATTGATTTTGACCGGGCAAGTTTCCGTGCAGGCGCCGCAAAGCGAAGAGGCGGAAGGCAAATGTTTCCAGTCGTGAAGGCCGCGCAAATGCGGCGTAATGACTGAGCCGATGGGGCCCTGGTAAGTGGTGCCGTAGCTGTGGCCGCCAACGTTTTTGAAGATGGGACAAACGTTCAGGCATGCTCCACAGCGGATGCAGTGGAGGGCGTCGCGCTGTTCGGCGTCGGCGAGGAGTTGGGTGCGGCGATTATCGAGGAGCACGACGTGAAATTCCGTGGGGCCGTCTGATTCACCGGGCAGTCGGGGAGCGCCGTAGAGCGTATTATAGCAGGTCAGCGATTGGCCCGCGCCGGCGGTGGCGAGCATGGGCAAAAAGAGCGCGAGATCGGTTAGTTTGGGGAGAACCTTTTCGATTCCGACAAGGGCGACGTGAACTTTAGGAAGCGAAGCCGTGAGGCGGGAATTGCCTTCGTTTTCGGTGATGCTGATCATGCCGGTTTCGGCAATGGCGAAGTTCGCCCCGGTAATTCCCATGTCCGCGGCGCAAAATTTTTGACGCATGACGCGCCGGGCGATCATCGTGAGTTCTTCCGGCTTGTCGGTGGGCGCGGAACCCAGTTTATCGTGGAATAAATCGCTGATTTGTTCCCGCTTCAAATGCATGGCGGGAAAAACGAGGTGATAGGGCGGTTCCTGGCGCAATTGGACGATGTATTCGCCCAAATCGGATTCGATGGTTTCAAATCCTTCCTTTTCAAGCGTTTCGTTTAGGTGAATTTCCTCACCGGTCATCGTCTTGGATTTGATGATGGAGCGGACGTTGTTTTGCCGGGCGACGCGAACGATGTAGTCGCGGGCTTCCTGTGCATTTTCCGCCCAAAAAACTTTTGCTCCGCGCGCTTCCAGTTTGGAAGCGAATTCCTCCAGGTACCGGTCCAGATGATTAACGGCTTCCCATTTGATTTCCGCGGCGGCGTCGCGCGCGCCGGACCAGTTTTGAAAGCGGTTTTTATTTTCGTCCCGTTTGACGTAGTAGCCGGACAACGCCTTTTGGATCAAATGACGATGGCCGAGATCGGCGGTATAGCGCCGGGCGGAGTCGTAAAATTCGCTGGCGTGCGTTTTCATGTCTGAGCGAGCACGTCGGCCAGGTGCAGGGTTTTGACGGGGTTTCCCTGCTTGTCGAGGATACCGCGAATTTGCATGAGGCAACTCGAATCGTTTGAGATGACAAAATCAGCGCCGGTGTCCGCGACGGACGCGCATTTGACCTCGCCCATGGCCGTGGAAATCATGGGAAATTTCACGGCAAAAGTGCCGCCGAACCCGCAGCACGTCTCAGCTTCCTTCATCTCGACCAATGTCAGGCCCCGCACATGTTCAAGCAATTGGCGCGGCGGTTTCTTGAGCCCGAGTTCACGGAGACCGTGGCAGCCGTCATGAAACGTGGCGCGGCCGGGAAATCGCGCGCCGACGTCGAGCACGCCGAGTTTGTTGACGAGGAAATCGGAGAATTCAAATGTCTTCGCGGCGAGCGCTTTGGCTTCGGATTCGCGCAGATGGCCGTGAAACAGTTCCGGATAAAAGACTTTTACCATGGCGCCGCAGGACCCGGAAGAAATCACGACGACTTCGGCGTCGCGAAAAACGGTCATTTGACGTTCGGCGACCGCGCGGGCCTCGTCCCAATAACCTGAGTTAAAAGGAGGCTGGCCGCAGCAGGTTTGGGCTTCGGGGAATTCGACCGTATGGCCCAGACGCTCCAAAATAGTCACCATGTTCATTCCGGTTTGCGGAAAGAGTTGGTCTACGAAACAAGGAATGAAGAGCGTGACTTTCACGGGGCGATTATATCTGGTTGGTCATGAATCGGCTAGTCAGAGCATCGTTTCTCGGTCGTAGAGACGCCCTTTTCGTGAACCATATTCTCGTTCGAACGATTCTCCCTCACCCCGGCCCTCTCCCGCTGGGAGAGGGAGAATGGTCGTCCGATGGTTTGTAACGGCTAAGGATCGCATCAATTCGGAGACGCGACAGTTGTTAAAGGTTCTCATAGTCAGTGCAAAAGAATTTTTTGGAACCGGGCAAAGGCGTCGTCCCACGCGCGGCTGTTCTGGGGTTCATAGGTTTTGGTTTCGAACGATCGCCGAACGACGGCGCGGCCTTCGGAAAGCGACCCGATTTCGCCAAGGGCGTGAAGTTGTACGATGATATTCCCGATGGACGTCGCCTCGACCGGTTCGCAAACGACCGTGCAATTAAGGGCATCCGCGGCAAACTGGTTGAGCAGTTGGTTCCGGCAGCCGCCGCCGACAATATAAATTTTGTCGATCGGTTTGGCCGTGACGCGGGCCAGCGATTCGGCAACCAGGCGATATTTCAGGGCAAGACTCTCCAGGATGGAGCGGGCGTATGCGCCGGGACTTTGCGGGACCGGTTGGCCGGTGCGGCGGCACACGGCGGCGATGGCGTCGGGCATGTTCGCAGGCGCTTGAAAATCTGCGGCGTCGGGATCAATCAATGTAATAAAGGGGGGTGATTTTTCGGCCTCTTTTTCGAGGGCGCTATAATCAAGGGAATGTCCGGCGGCGTCCCAGGCGCGTTTGCATTCCTGCAACAACCACATGCCGGCGATGTTTTTGAGGAATCGCGTCGTGCCAAATGCCCCGATTTCGTTTGAAAAAGCCGCGGCAAGGCTGTCCTCGGAAACCACCGGACGGCTCAATTCCCGGCCGATGAGGGACCATGTCCCTGAACTCAAAAAAACGGGCTCCGGTTCAGCGGCGGGAACGCCGATTACGGCCGACGCCGTGTCGTGCGCGGCGGGAGCGATGATTTGAAGATTGTGCGCGCCCGTTTGGGCAGCGATGGCGGGGAGCAGGGGACCCAGGATCGTGCCGGCATCAATCAGGCGGCCAAAAAGCTTTTTCGGAAACTTCATCGCGCCGATGATTTCCATCTCCCAATTGCGTGACCGGGGATCGAGTAGTTGGCTCGTGCCGGCGATGGTTCGTTCATTGACCTGAATGCCGCTCAGAAGAAAGTGAAGCAGGTCCGGCATGAACAGCATCCGTTCCGCGCGTCCGAGGTCCTTTTCTGACAGCAGTTGAAAGAGCGTATTGAAAAACATGAACTGAATGCCGGTGCGCTGGTAGATTTCTGCGCGCGGCATTTGAGTGAAGGCCTTTTCCTGCATACCGTTTGTGCGGGCATCGCGATAAATAAACGGCGCGGCAAGCATCTTTCCGCCGGCATTGAGAAGACCGTAGTCAACGCCCCAGGTGTCCACGCCGGCGGATACGACGGCGTCGCCGTATTTTTTTATGGCCAGCGCGATGCCTGTCTTGATGTGGCCGAAAAGCTGATCCAGGTCCCAGTGCAGCCCGTCCGACGCCTTGACCGGGTCATTGGGGAATCGGTTTAACTCGTCTATGTTGAGCCGGTTGCCGTCCCAAATTCCGGCGACAACGCGGCCGCTGCCGGCGCCCAAATCAATGGCCAGGCATATTTTTGTTTTTTTCATTTGCCTTGAGATAAAATAAATTTTGCCCCGCCCATTTTTAACGCGCGGATCACGGCCCGGGTGGGCCGCTGATCCGCGATCAAGATGTCGACGTCGGACAATTTGGCGAAAAACCAGGACGATTTAACGCCAATCTTGCTGTGGTCCGCGAGCAAAATGGTTTGCTCGGCAAGGTTCATCATTGTTCGTTTGAGATCGGCCTGTTCCAGGTTGGCCTCACTCAGTCCGCGATTTGGGTCCACGCCGCGGCAGGAAAAAAACGCCTTTTTGACCTGGCACCGTTCCAGGCTGGCTGCGGCAAGATCGCCCTGGCAGGAAAGCGAACTGTGCCCCACAGTGCCGCCGGATAGGATAACCCGGATCGCTGGACGCCGGGCCAGTTCAATGGCGACCTTCAATGCCGGGGTCAAGACCGTCAAATCCATATTTGGAAGAAGGCGCGCCAGGTGAAAGACAGTTGAACTGGCGTCAAAAAACAGGGAATCGCCAGCGTGGATGAGGGCCAGAGCCGATTTGGCGAGAGACTGTTTCTCTTCGATGTTGGCGCTTTCACGGCTGTCCAGGGGCAAATCGCGATGGCTGTCGTTAAGGCGAACGGCGCCGCCGTGCCTGCGGGACAACAGGCCTTCGGCCTCCAGCATTTCAAAATCACGCCGCGCGGTTTCTTCGGAAATGGCGAGCGACCGCGCGGCCCTGACGGTGCTAATGGCGCCGGACTTGAGGACCATGTCCAAAATGCGCTGTTGTCTCTGGGCGGCGAGCATGTGCTTTTTTGTAGCGGATTGGTTTTCTTTTTACTTGTTTCTGAGGCCGGCGCAAGGATAAAATCACAGAAATAACCAATTAAACACAGAAATTCAAAAATGAGCTTTCAATACGTTAACGACCTGTGGAACGACACCGAAGTGGAAAAACTCTCCGGAATGGAGCGGCTGGTTTACCGGTCGAACAAACTCGGCACCGACCAGCGCATTACCAATACCGGCGGGGGGAACACTTCATCGAAACTGCAGGAGCGGGACCCGTTGACGGGAGAATCAATTGAAGTGCTTTGGGTGAAGGGCTCCGGGGGAGATTTACGGACCAGCACGCGCGAAAACTTTTCATCGCTTTACCAGTCCGAACTGATCGGCCTGCAAAAGCTGTACTCAGGACAGAAGAATAAGGGCCTCAAATCCCAGGCCGAGGATGACATGGTGGCCGCGTACAACCACTGCACGTTCAATCTGAATCCGCGAGCGCCATCCATTGATTTGCCGTTGCACAGTTTCATTCCGGCGAAGTTTGTGGACCACATGCATCCGAATGCCATTATCGCCATCGCTGCTTCGGCCAATTGCAAAAAGCTGACGAAGGAAATCTTCGGCGACGAAATGGAATATGTCGAATGGATGCGCCCGGGCTTTGAACTGGGGCTGGCGATGCAGGAAATTTGCCGGCGCAGTCCCAACGCGAAGGCCATCATGATGGGCCAGCACGGCTTTATCTCCTGGGCGAGTGACGACAAGGATTGCTACCGGTTGACTTTGGGATTCATCGAGCGCGCGTCGCAATTCATCGAGAAGAAATATGCTGAAAAAGGCGGCGACACGGCGGCTTTTGGCGGACAGAAGTTTCGCCCGCATGAAAAGCGCAGCGAAATCTTTTCGGCGATTTTGCCGTGGCTGCGAGGAGTGGTTTCACAACAGAAGCGATTGATTGCGACGGTCCAGGACGACGAAAAGATCCTGCGATTTGTGAATTCAAAGGACGCTCCGCGGCTGGCTGAGTTGGGGACAAGCTGTCCGGACCACTTTTTGAGGACCAAAATCAAGCCGCTTTACGTGGACTGGGATGGCCAAAAGGAAGACGTCGGGGCGTTGAAGGAAAAAATCTCCAAAGCCGTGGCGCAGTATCGGAAGGATTACGCGGCTTATTATGAGAAGCACAAACGCGCGAATTCGCCCCTGATGCGCGATGCAAACCCGTCGGTCATTCTGATTCCGGGCCTGGGCATGATTGCCTGGGGCAAGGACAAGAGCGAATCGCGGGTAACGGCGGAATTTTATAATTGCGCCGTGGAAGTGATGCGAGGCGCGGAGGCGATCGACCAATACGTGTCGTTGCCCCAACAGGAAGCGTTTGACATCGAATATTGGCTGATGGAGGAAGCGAAACTGAAGCGGATGCCGGCGGAAAAAGAACTGGCGCGCCAGGTAATTATTGTGGTGGGAGCGGGCTCGGGTATTGGCCGGGAAACCGCTCACCGGCTGGCTCGAGAGGGCGCGCACATTGTGTGTGTGGACCTGAATGAAGCCGCGGCGCGCGCTACCGCAAAGGAGATTACCGACAAACTGGGGGCGGGAATTGGGGTGGCCGGAACGGGAATCTCAAATTGCGGTCCGGCGATTGGGCTGGCCTGCGACGTCACCCAGCGCGCAAGCATTCGCAAGATGCTCGACCAAACTGCGCTCGCTTACGGCGGGTTTGATTCTATTTGCGTGACGGCGGGTATATTCGTGCCCAGCGACACGACGGGTCATATCCCTGATGAAAAATGGGATTTAACCTACAAGATTAACGTGACCGGAAGCTATCTGGTGGCTGACGAAGCGGCGAAGACGTGGAAGGAGCAGAATCTGAAGGGCTGTTTGGTTTTGACGACCAGCGCCAATGCGGCGGTGGCCAAAAAGGGTTCCTTGGCCTATGACACTTCGAAAGCCGCGGCGAACCATTTGGTGCGGGAATTGGCAATCGAGCTGGCGCCGTTGGTGAGAGTGAATGGCGTGGCCCCGGCGACGGTTGTTCAAGGTTCAGCGATGTTCCCACGCGATCGCGTCATCGGATCGCTTGCCAAATATGGAATTCCATACCAGGACGATGAGCCGACGGACTCTCTCGTGAATAAGCTGGCGAAATTCTATGCGGACCGCACGTTGACGAAAGCGCCGATAACGCCGGGTGACCAGGCTGAGGCGTATTTTCTATTGGTTTCGCAGCGATTGAGCAAGACCACCGGGCAGGTCATTACGGTAGACGGCGGACTGCACGAGGCGTTTTTGAGGTAGCCGCTTGCATTGGCCATCCACCCGCAGGGCAGATACCCTACCCGCCAATCAGGGCCGGCATCAAGCCGCCCATTTGACTGCGCGCCGTTTGCGCGCAGAACTGGCAGGTGGGGTGCGTGTCCTGCGGGTCGAATTACCCCTTCGCTCCTTTGGCGAGTTCTACGCCCGGCCTGACGATGCCGAGTTTTTCCATTAATTCGTAAATTGTCGGCCGGCTTAAACCAAGTTCCGCCGCGGCAGGGGCAATTTTACCGGAGTATTTTCGCAACGCCTGCTGTATCAATTGCCGTTCGACTGCTTCACGGGCATCTTTGATGGTTACAGCGCCATTGATGTCAATGCCGCCCGCGTTGAGTTCCAGGTCTCGAGCGGTGACGCGCTTGCCTTCGGCGAGGATGACAGCGCGGCGGATGGAGTTTTCCAATTCGCGGACGTTTCCGGGCCAGGTATGTTTATTCAAGGCGCGCAAAGCGTCCGCGTCAAAAGCAAGGCTGGCTTTGCCGGCTTCGGTGGCGAACCGGTGAAGGAAGAATTTGGCCAGTAATAGAATGTCCTCTTCGCGCTCGCGCAACGGAGGCAATGAAATCTGCACCACGGCAAGCCGATAAAATAAGTCCTCTCGAAAGGCGCCGGAGGCCATATTCTTTTTTAAATCCGCGTTGGTGGCGGCAATCACCCGGACGTTCACATGGATTTCCTCGCGGCCGCCAACGCGTTCGATCGTTTGGTCCTGCAAAAACCGGAGCAGTTTGACTTGCAGGGTAGGGGGCATCTCGCCGATTTCATCCAGGAACAATGTGCCGCCGTTCGCGACCTCGATGCGTCCCTGGCGCTGGACGTGCGCGCCGGTGAAAGCGCCGCGTTCGTGTCCGAATAACTCGCTCTCCAAAAGGTTTTCGGGAATGGCGCCGCAGTTGATGGCCACAAAAGGACCCTTTTGGCGGTCGCTCTTTCTATGGACGGCGCGGGCCACCATTTCTTTGCCTGTCCCGCTTTCGCCTAAAATCAGGACGGGGGCGTCTGTGGTCGCCACTTTGCGGATCATTTCAAAGACGGGCCGTATCCGGGCGCTGTTGCCGAGAATGCCTTCGAACGATTCACCGGCGCCGACCAGATTTTGCAGTTCGGCAAATTCTCTCTCCAATTGAGAGACGTGGAAGCAGCGCTTCAAGAGATGATTCAATTCGTCCATTTCGATGGGTTTGCACAGGAAGTCGTAGGCGCCGCCGCCGATGGCCCGAAGCGCAATTTCCTTTTCGTTTTGTCCGGTAATAACGATGACTTTGGCAAGCCGGTCCACCGCGAGGATATCCGACAAGGCGGCGAGACCTTCGGTCGGAGTGCCGGGATTCGGAGGCAGGCCGAGATCCAGGAGGACGCCGGATGGTCTTTCGTTGCGAAAGGTTTCGATCGCCGTGAGGCGATCTGAGGCGAGGACGACGTCGTAGTCGGTGGAGAGCGCCCATTTCATTTGGGCGCGAATTTCCTCGTCGTCGTCAACTATGAGCAATTTCGTATTCATGGTTTTGATTGACGGGCAAAAAGACACGAAAGGTGGTGCCTTTGCCGGTTTCACTTTGGACTTCGATTTTGCCGCGATGCGCCTCGACGATCATCTTGCTTTGAAACATTCCGATGCCGAGGCCGTTCTTTTTTGTGGTTTGGAATGGACGGAACAGGGATCGATTCAGGAATTCGCTGTTCATGCCGCAGCCGTTGTCCGAGACGGAAAGCACGGCCCATCCATTGATCTGGCTCGTGGCCACGTGAATGGGTTCATCAACGGGGGACGCTTCCTGGGCGTTGAGCGCGAGGTTGGTCAGGACTTTGAGCAATTGTTCGCGATCAAAGAACAACTTCGGCAATGGTTGTAATTCTTTGACGAGATTGGCGCCGGAATTTTTTCCAAATTCGGTGAGAGACCTGGAGATCCAGTCGTTGAGGTCGCCTTCCGTGGGCGCGATTTTCAGCTCGTGCCGCAGGAGGGTCAGCCGGTGGATCAGGCGGTTGATATGAGTGACGGATTTTGAGATGCCGCGCAAAGCGTCTTCCCGAAAGGCGGGATCGTCGAAGTGGACGGGCAAATTTTTAAGCATCAGGTTGAGCGTGGACGCAGCATTTTTCAAATCATGAACGAAAAATGCGGACATGGTCTGGAAGGCCTCCAGTTCCTTCGCCTGCAATAGTTTTTTGGAGAGATGGGCATTCAGAAGGCTGGCGGCAATTTCATCGGCGACACATTTGAGCAGGTCGAGGTCCTGTCCTGAAAAGGAGACTCCGCCGATGCGGTCGCCCAGGATAATCAGGCCGAGCAAATTGCCGCCGACGGCCAGGGGCGCGCACACGCGGCGACCGCCCCTCGTAAATTCCGCGGGATGAATTTTCTTGAGGGTCGCGGCAGATTTTTCGCGGGAGAGATCAATATCGAAGGGGGCGGATTTTTGCCTGAGCGCGGAGAGCAATTCGCGCACGTCGTCTTTGTCATGGTTTGATTCGCCGGCCCTGGGGCCCGGCAAAGACGTTGAGGCGGCAAATTCGAGCTGCTCGCCGTTTTCGTCCACGAGCCAAATCGTAACGGACAACGTGTGAAAGATATTGGCGGTGAATTTGACGGTGGCATGGGCCAATTCACCGGCGCTGACGCAGGAGGCGGTGCTTTCGGTAAATTTTCGCCACAGGTCGCGGTAATCATATTGCGGGCGTTGGAAATGACGGCTGATAAAGCGGGCGGACCAAAGACGGACACGGTCTGAGAGCAGCAAAACAGTCAGCAATACGAGGGCGACGAGAACGAAGAAGGCCTTGGCTGCGAACGCATTGTCTCCGCCCAGGAAAGCGACGACATTGGCAAAAATGCCGATGACAAACAGGTAGATTCCCGTAAGCAGCGCGGTCAGGGAGTTTTGGAGGAGGGAATGCGATGGATAAATATCCACGTCAAAATGGCCGGTTCGAAACAAGGAACGTGAAATCAGCGCACAGGAGGCGAACAAGGCGACGCTATTGAGGATTTGCAATGGGAGATCCACGGCATGGAACAAGAGGGCCTGGCTGGCGCCGTAGCAACGGACGGCGAACAAGAGGCCTAACCCGACGATCATGAATTTGATTCGCCAACGCATCGTACCGACCGCTGAGCGAAATGTCCGTTCCAGGTTCATCAAGACCAAAACCGCGCCGGCGAGGAAAAGCAGGTTTAATGTTACGCCGGATTCCCGGAGCACGAAGATTCTGTGGCCGTTGGCCAAACGAACCCCTGAGATCAAATGGCTGTGAAGCAGCATTGCCAGCCCAATCGGAATCAAAAAGGCCGCTATTAGAATGAAGCGCCAACGGCGCAGAAAATCGCGATAATTTCCACGGCCGTAGCTCAGGCTGAAAAAGAGCCATGTTCCCGGAAGAAGGGACATAGCCACCAGGCGGCATTGTTCCCAAAAAACTTGTTCTTCGGGATAGCGGGCATCAATCGCGAGCCCGTTGAAAACGCTTTCTACCGAAAGCGCGAACATGCCGGTGGCAAACGAACGATGGGCCGTGCGGCGGCCGCGCCAGGCGACAGCAAACGCCAAAATCCCGCTGAAGAGTGCGGCAATAAAGGCGATGAGAGAAGTAATATCCATATGCCGTGAGAAATTCTATGGATGCGCAAAAAAAGAATTTTTGGGCGGAGAATTCCGCCCAAAAATCCTGTAACTGATGCCAGTTCGCTTAGGCGAACATCTGTTTCTTCACCAGACCAAGTCCGAGAACGCCGAGTCCCAACAACATAGCAGTCGTGCCGCCATCCGGGACAGTCGAAGAGCCGATTGTTCCGTCAGCCACCTGGAACGAGAAGGTGCCATCCGCGCTTGGGTCGCCCGCGGCGAATTCCCAGGTCATCGCTTCCGGGCTCTGACCGTTACCCATGATCGCGCCGATCCCGGTCACGAGAACGCCGCCGACGGCCACGCCACCTTGTTCGGTGGTGCCTTGATACGCAATGTGTGATGAGGTCAGATCGAAGGTAAAGCCTCCGACACTCCACAGGCTGGATACGGCTCCCGAGTTAAAGAACCACGGAGCGGTGAAATCCGCCGTTGTGCCAGGGGCAATTCCCGAAAAACTTCCGGAATCGCTGATGACGATCGGCATTCCCGTTCCACCCGGACCGGTCCACGAAAGAACTTCCGTGGCTGTTGCAGCCGAAGATGAATCCAATGTAGCCCCGCCGGCGAACGTGATGTCACCCGAGATTGGGAGCGCCTGAGCGATCCCGCCTGCCCCACAGACGGCCATTGCGACCGCCGACATTATTAACAATTTGCTTTTCATATTTTAACTTTCCTTTTTGTTTCTCCTTGTATTTTGCAATCGTCAGTTTTTTACTTTAGCATCAGAAGTGCCATCGATTTTGTGCGGGAATTTCAGGGGATATAAGGGTCGAACCGTAAGTTTTTCCGACGCGTTTCACAAAGATTTTCATTTTCCCTTTGATTCCCGGTCAATCCGGTGATTCGGAATGTGTCAAATTGGCCGACGCTTTGTATCGTTGGAACCGGATTAATGAAGTTCCGAGAGCGTTTGACGCGCGTCGACGGCTTCCTGGCCTGAAAGGTTCAAGCTTAACGCGTGTTGCAGCGACGTTTTGGTTTCGATGTAGTTTTTTAGATGGTATTCACAAATGCCGAGGCAATAGAAGAGCCGGGCGTCAGAGCCTGCCGTATTGGAAATTGTATTAAACAAGTTTGCGGCGCGGTCGTAATTACCCTGTTGAAATAGTACCATTGCCAGCGCCCGTGCCACCTGAGGATCGTCTGGAAACGCTTCGCGCGCCTTGATAGCGATGGGATAGGCCTTCACCGGGTCTACGAGATTTTGGGCATACAGGATGACCAGATTTTTACAGGCGGGGGCGCAATTGGGATGGCGCTCCAGCAAGCCTTCGTAGGCGCGTTCCGCGCCCACTGCATCGTTATTTTGGGAATCGACCAGGCCCTCCGCAAAGAGAGCAGCTGGATTGTTTGGGTCCGTACCCAGGGCATTTTCAACGCGCGATTGATTCGCGGCTGCCGCATTCGGGTTTTCACACACGGTGATCATGTCCAGGAAATTTTTGGCCTGCGTGGACTGAAGGGAAGAGAGGCCTGCTTGCGAAGCGTTTTGCATGTCGGTCTGCGCTTCAGAAACTTTTCCCAGGCAGAAAGCGGCAGTCGCCAGATCAAAAAGGGTTTGGCCATTTGTTGGCTGGTCTTGTGACGCCTCATCAAGAAGGCTGAAGGCCAATTGATCGTTGCCCGTAACGGACGCCAGGTGCCCAAGTGTGGCGCAAACATTGGCGTCATTTGGTCTGATCTGATAGGCGGTTTTAGCCAGGTCTAACGCCTTTTGAGGGTTTCCGGATTCATAAATCCGGGCGAGAATAATCATGGCTTTGACGTCTTTCGGATTTGCCTTCAGAGCTGTTTGGCAAAGTCCGATGACCTTGGCCCCATCGTTGGCACGTTGATAAATGGCGGCCAGCCGGGCGAATGCGACGGGATCGTCCGGTTGTTCAGAAATTCTTTTTTCCAATTTTGAGCTTGCCGAGCTGTCAGCAGTGGCGGGGTCGATACTTAGAATGTCTAAATATTTCTGGCAATCGCTTCGATCAGGAAATGGCGCGTCCATCGTGGTCGCATTCTGAAGCTGCTGCTGCGCGGAATCCTCGTTATCGAGCATATACGAGGCGAGGCCAAGATGATATTGCACCTCGGGATTGTTTGGCAATCCGGCGGCGCTTTGTTGAAACAAATTGAGCGCGGACGCGTAGTCGTTCCGCCTGAAGAGAATCCATCCAAGTGTATCGGCAGTGGACGGATCGTTTGGAAGCAGATGGTGGGCGCGTTGGGCGAGGGCGTAGGCCTTGTCCAGGTCGCCCAGGTGATCAGAGTAAAGGCACGCCAAATTATTGAGCACCGGACCGTATTGAGGACTGATGGCCAACACTTTTTCGTAGGTGGCTGCGGCGCCCGAAAAATCTTTTTGGTCGGTCTGGATCGATGCCGCAAACATGAGGAGCGAGGGATCGTCCGGTTTCTTTGTGATGACTACATTGAGCATGTCGAGAGCGTCTTTGTCCTCCTTGAGGCTGAAATACAACTGTGCCAACAGTAAATTGGCCTCGAGACCGTCAGGAAGGGCGGCGGCCTTTGATAAGGCATCTTCCGCCTGATTGGTCTGGCCGCGGTCGAGAAAAATTTTCGCCAAAAGAATCTCCGGCTGGGCCTGCCGTGGGTTTTTTGAGACCAGGCTTTGCACGCGCTGCTGGGCCGCGTCATAATTTTTGTCCGTCAGGTCCAGTTGCGCCAGTTCCTCCTGGGCGCTAACGTTGGCGGGGTCCATTTGCAGGGCGCGGTTAAATTGCGAACGGGCCGCATCCTCGTTGAATTGCTGGATATAGGTCGAGCCGGCCAGGAGGGGGATATTGGGATTTGTCGGCGCGGATTTTTCAAGCTGTTGATAAACGGACTGTGCGTCGTTGAAATCATTTTGGAGCCGATAGACGTCGGCGAGGAGCAATCGTGGCTCGATGAGGTCTGGTTGGCTGGCGGTCAAGGGCTTTAGCAACCCGAGTGCGGACTCAACGTCGCCTTTCTTCACGTCAAGCTGTGCGAGCAGGAAAGCGGCCTGGGGAAAATTGGGCTGCAACTCTATGGTCTCATGCAATTGGTTCATAGCCTTGTCGTTTTTTCCGCCCATGAGGTATGCCAGGGCCAGTTCATAATGGATGCGGGGCGCCTGACGATAGGTTCCGACGAGATGTTCCAGTTCAGCAATCGCTTTGGTTGTATCCGAGCGCGCCATATCGAGCCTGGCATTGAGCACCTGCGCCTCAAGGTTTTCCGGGTCACCGGCGAGGACTTTTTTCAGCGCAAGATCGCAGTCGTCGAATTTCTTTTCGTCAAGCGCCACTTCAGCAAGGCCAAGCCAGGCGGGCATGTAACCGGGCGTTTTTTCGGCGAATCCTTTGAAAAATGTTTCGGCGGCGCCAAAATCGCCCATCCCGATTTCGAATTGGCCGAATTCGGTTTGTAATGGAGAAGTGGTGTCTGCGCAATCGGAGGCGGCCTTGAACGCGTCGCCCGCCTTTTTCGGCTGGTTGAATTGCAAATAGGTGTTGCCCAGGGCGGCATAGGCTGCGGTGAAGCGCCGGTCGAGATTCAGGGCGCGCTGAAAATTCTCCAAAGCCGGCTTGAAATTGTTTTGCCGTGTGGCCACGACGCCCAAAGCGGTTTCGATGGCTGCGCTATCGCCATTTGCCGCGATCCCGCGCAGTTGTTTTTGCAGGTCTCCCAATTGCCCCAGGGGCATAGATTGGGCCAGCAGCACCGGGGCATCGTGGTCAGTGGGATCGTTTTTTAGCACAAAGTCCGCCTGCTCTGCGGCCTTCCTGGCGTCTCCGACGGCCAGGTAGATTTGGGCCAGTTTGACGCGCAGTTCCAGATTGCTTGAGGACAATTCGCTGCCTTTGAACAGGTAGGGCGCGGCCTTTTGGAAACGGCCCTCGTCAAAATAAATTATTCCGAGGCGTCCGATTGCCTTGGAATTTTGAGGGTCGCCATGGAGGGCGTTCATGTACTCGGCTTCGGCTTTATCAAACTGCCCGGAGTCGAAGAAGCGATCCGCCGCCTCAAGGTTGACATGCGTTTTTGCCCGCTCTGAGCATCCAGCGCCAATGAGCGCCATAAGGCAGGCAGCAGCGAGAATTGGAATGAGAGGATTCGTTTTCATAACAAAGATTTGGTTGATGGTTTACGGTTTTCCTTCTGTCTTTCTCAGGAAAATCAGGAGAAGAAAGAAGGGGATCAGTGACAAAACGAAGAAAAGGGGTCCTCCATGGTGATGAATCGGTGAGTTGATCATTTGCGGACCATACGCCATGCACAGGCGGCCAATGACAAAAATCCGGAAACCGTTCCGGATGAGCGCCAATGGAACGACGGCCAATACGAGCAGCGCGCGCTTCCAGGGCGAACGCAGAAATAGCCAACTGCCTACGATGCTGACAATGGCCAGGACCACTGTGGAGTGTATTCCGCTGCATTCGGGCGCCACTCGTAAAACAATATTCGACAAATGAAAATACAGTCCGTCACGCACGACGGCATCGCCGGCGATGCTAAAAAACAATCCTGCAAAGACGGCCGATCCGTGCTGCAACAACGTATCGATGCAATGGAGCAGGGCGGTCGGGAATGGAATAGCAAAGACTAAGAGCGCCATGGGACACGCAAATGCGCGCATGAAGGCGCCACCTGGAAAAATGCAGCAAAGAGAGGCCAAAAATAGCAATAACGCGGATATATTCCAGGCAAGGTAATCTTCGACGGGCATGACGGCGTCGCGCGTGAACAGCCAGAAGGCAGCCAGGATTAACAGGCCCGCGGAAAAGAACAGCGCGGCGGACTTGAAGGCCGGTTCAAAAGAGGCCGGCATTCTTTCGCGCCGTAACCAGACAAGATACAAGCTCAAGAAGGGAACCATTGGGAGGTCTGAATAGAGGTCATTGGTAACCGCCAGTCGGAGCAGGCGATAAAGCGGCGCGCTAAAAAGGAGCGCGAGCAATGCGATCCCGAGAAGAAATAACGCAAGCCTCGATTTATTCGCTTTGCCGGAGGACTCCGGCGATTTCAAGGCGAAGCGATTCTTTTCCGATGCTAATTTTAGTTCATTAACAGGCATAAATTTCAGAAGCTGTAACTGACCTCGCCGCCGAATTGGTTGCTGGCAAAGCTATAGCCCGGGGCGCTGGACTGGTCGCTGTTATAGCTGTAAAAGGCCGAAATATTGCCGCGACCAAGAAAGGAATGGGACAGACGGAAAGAGAGTGTGTAAAATTTGTCGGAACGTCCTTGATTAATCTTCTCAAGTTCAATGTCGTTGGTATTGACGAGGACGAACAAATAGGAAGTGGGGGCGACATACTTCACATCGCTGTAGCCGCCATCCACGCTGAAATAAAATTGTCCCAGAAAACGCTGACTGATGGACGCATCCATAGTCGTGCCTTCGGCATATTCGTTCACCAGGACGGAGGGCGAAACGTAACGGCTGGCCGAAAGAGCGAGCTGAGTTTGGGAGAAAGGCTTGAATTGAAGGGTCCCGCTGTAAATCGGGCTGAACAGGTCGCTGTATCCCTGCCCTCCAAGAAATTCGGTTTCACTGACGCCGCCGGAAATTTGGAGGCTCAGAACGTCATTCAGGCGCCAATTTAGCCGGGCCTGTAATTGCTCCCAGACCGAGTCGGAACCAAAAGTCGCATTATTATATCCCAACCCCGGACCGATCCCGAGGCTGAAATGGGACTGAGGCTGGTAGTTTAACCAGTCGACCGTCGACCAGGAACGCATGTCTTCGAAACCGCCGCCTGGAAAGATCTGAATGTTTTGGTTTAGAGAGAGATCCTCGGAAATATATTTGCTGTCTTCATGATGCCCTGTGACAGACGTATCGAAATACTGTTGGGCCGTTTGCCCGCCAAATTCGATCATGGGGGATTGAGTCAAAAGAACTGTTTGTAAGAATCCAAAGATCCAATCTCCATAAACCGTTTGGCCGGTCAACGTGAGGGAATGGTCCACCTCGGTCCCGAAATTGGTGTTGGAATACAGACCAATCGTGAGCGTGTAGTCCAAAGCCCAGTGCGGGCCAATATTAAACAAGAATCCCGGCGAGATCCGTTGGATGGCGGAGTCGACTTTATTACTTGGCGCGGCGAGGATGTTATAAGCTTTCGTATATTGATAATCCGCGTGCGGCCGAAGAATGAATTGATCCCATTTAAACGGCTCGTACGGCTGAGATGCCGGTGCGGGCGGGTATTTGTCGAAAACCTCAAAATTGTTGGTCAAAGCCAGTTGTGAAGTGGACTCGACCGGGGGGGCAACCTGCTGGATGGTTGCCGGCTGGGTGGTCATCTGTTGGGCCCTGGCTGTGGCGCCCAAAACAAACAAACCAACGAGCGGCGGCAGGTAATACCTTTTTGAGGTGGGGAAAGCCGTCGTTATTTTTAATTTCATCTTTATGCGGCTGCTCGATTCAATTCATCGTGAAAACTTTGTCCGTGCCAGTTTCTCAGCGCGTCCTCGATCGCGTCCGCGAGGGGGCGCATGGATACTCCTGTGGCGAGCAGTTTGGACACATCCAGAATGCCGTTGGCGCGTGGGACGCGGTTTCCCTGCCTGTAAAACTCGGCATCATTTTCCCAAAAGTCGAAATAGCGCGGCGGGTTGAGAATTTTTTGGATCATTTCAACAATCTGACGCGTTGTCACAATACCCGGGTTGGCGACATTATAGGTTCCGAAGGGAGTCTTTCGTTCCCAAAGGTCAAGGCAGGCGCGGGCGAAATCGTCGGTGTGGGAGCCGGGATGGACGCCGTCATAAATCTTTTCTCCAGTCTGCAATTGTCGCAAAAGATTTTCAGGTTCATCGCGTTCGTTAAATGGCAACCCCATGCGCCAGATAAAATTGCGTCCAATGCCTCTGATTGCTTCTTCGGCCAGGGCTGCTGTGCCACTGAAGAAACTGCATGGGGCGGCGCGGAACGAGAAATTCGGTTCGTCGGATTCGGTAAAGCCCCTTAATTTCTGGGGGCATTCCGCCGTCATTTTCAATAATTCGCCTCGAGCGAGCCTTTTTTCCACCACCACGCCCGTCGCGATGACAATTTTTGCGCCGGAAAAAATGCCGCAGGAGGAAATGTGACCCCATGGCGTATTGGTCAACAGACAAACCTGCGAAATAAACCGGGGCAGGATTGTGTTGGTACGGAGCATTTCTTCGCGCGCAGGCTCGCAAATCTCCACGTTAGCGCCGGAGTAACTGGCAGCGTTAATTAGAAAGTCCGGTTTCGACTTCCGGATGCAGTCGAACAACGAGTGAAAATCAGAATAGTCCTTGTCCCGGGGCAGGAGATAATCGTGCCCTCGTCGGCGCAATTCGGCGCAAAATACCCTGCCAACGTAGGTTTCTGCACCCAGGACTAAAACCATAACTCGTCAAATTGAATTTGTTCATCCGGTCTTTGGAAAAGCGGGGGAAAAAGCCGGAAATTAAGTTTAGACCGGCCACTTCTTTCTGGCGCGGGCGGCCACCAGGCCCGGACAAAGCAAGATGCCTGCGCATCGCGCAAAATCTCGGAGGCTGGAGGCGAAGAGAATTCCCTCACGCGCGAGGGCCCTGGCCACAGGCCGGTGTCCGGCGGCACAGGCTATTTCCGCGCGGCGTGATATAAAGTAACCGAACCGCTTCCGCATGACCGACAGTTTTTCAGGCGAAGTTTCCGCCAACCGCCAATACATGTGCGCCAAAAGCCGCAAATAGGATTGGTTTCGCCGTGCCTGGGAGGCCAGTTTCAGCGAGAAGGTCAGGCTATTTTCTGAGTTTTCGAAAATCGTGACGAGCGGGCTGTCCACGTACAGAAACCCGGTCAAAAAGGACAGGCGGAAGATCAATTCCGCGTCTTCGGCCGCAGGAAAGGATTCGTCGAATAGACCAATCTTCTCCAGAAGCGTTTTGTCTGCGACCATTGTTTGAATCAAGGGATGCCGGGGGGCGAGGCAAACAGAATCCACGGCATTTTCCACATAAAGAAGTTCCGATTCGCGAGCGACCGGCGAAATCGAATCGACGTCTCGCAATAGTTTCCCCTGATTGTTGATGGAGCGGGTGAAGCAAACTTTGGAATTATATTTTTCCAATGCGGTGATTTGGCGTCCGAGTTTATCCGGGTACCATCGGTCGTCGGAGTCCAGAAAGGCTATCCATTTTCCGCGGGCGGCGCGGACGCCCGTGTTGCGGGCTGAACTGGCGCCGCGATTGTCCTGGCGAATGAGATGAATTCTTTGACCGAATTTTTCCAGCACGTCTCCGGTGCCGTCGGAAGAGCCGTCGTCCACCGCAATGACTTCAACATCTTTGAATGTTTGCGCGAAAACGCTTTCCACGGCAGCGGCGACACAATGCGCGCGATTGTACGCCGGGATAACCACCGATACTGCCGGAAAGACCGAATCTGTCATGTTAGCGGGTAAAGCTGAATTATCTATTTTGTTCATGTCGAAATTGTTTTGGGAATAAACTTCCACGTTGAGACCGGGTCCGATTCATTCGGTTGCGCCGGCCTCCCGCAAACGGTTGCGATGATCTCGGCAATACGGCCGGTTTGCGATTCCCAGGTCCAGGCCTTTGAAAAATGAGCCCAGGCGTTTTCCGCCAGGCTCGGGCCTTCTGCCTGAATTTCCAGAATGCGCAGGCAGCTTTTGGCAAAATCCTCCGGTTTGTCCGCGATTAATAATTCGCGTTCATTTTGAACATCGTGACCATAGCAACCGACGGAGGTGGAAACGACCGGACATTTGCGGCTGAAAGCTTCAAGAATTTTGATTCGTGTACCGCCGCCGGCCAGCACCGGAACGATAGCCAAAGACCAATTGGCCATTTCCGCTTCCATATTTTGAACCCAGCCCAAGGTTTCTACATTTGGGCCTTTGAAAAGATGGTCGCCGCGTTCGCCGGCGAGCCGCAATGTGGCCCGTGGAAGCCGTGCCAGGATAAATGGCCAAACCTTTTCAATAAACCACTTTACTCCTTCGCAATTTGCCCAGTAAACGAACGTCCCCACAAACCCGATTTGCGGGGGTGTGGCCGGGTTTCTGGCAGGAGCCGTTGCCGGAAGTTCGAAGCCGTTCGGAAGGACGAAAACCTTCTCACGGCCAAGCTTTTCCCGGTCCAATTCGCTGCAGACACAAACGGCATCGAAGCGCCGGCGAAGTCGCTTCTCGCTTCGCCGCCACAGGAGCATTTGCTGCCAGTTAAAATATTTTTTGAAGAAGGAATTGGCCCGCGATAATCGCAGCTGATAAACACTGCTGGGGATATCGTCCACATCCAGGACGCTGGACGGCCATCTCCAAATGCCGAAAGCATTGGCAGTTTCCAGACCGTGGACCCAAACCAGATCGTGTTCGGCCATGATGCTTTGCAGTTTTTCGCTGTCACCGGGGGTTGCCCGGTAGTTTTCCATGCCCGTAAAATCGGGATTTAGACTGGCCCGAACACGGCCGGGGAAAGAATACCAGTTCGGCCAAAACTTTATTTTATGGATCAATTCCATGCCCGCCTGGGAAGATTTCGCGTTTTGAAGCACTTCTGCGTAACGACTTCCCAGAACAACCCGGACGTCGCCGTGCCGGGACAGCATTTGGGCGATGTTACGGACGCGCAGGACCGAGCCGTAGTCCCGGGCGTTCAGGTCGTGTGCCGTGAAGAGAAGGATTTTTTTCATCGGCTGAAGACTTTTTCGCGCGTCAGCGTCCAGTTAAATTTCATGGTTTTCAAAAATCCGTACCCTCGCGGACGGCGCCACACCGATGCGGCCAGTTCATCCACGTCCAGGCTGGACTTAAAACTCATTAGTTGCCGCCGGTAAATCATTTGCATGAAAAACCAGTCTTCGAGCAGCGCTGCCAATTCGCCATTCGTCAACGGCCCGTCAGTGGGAGAATTGTTGTTAAGAAAGTCCGCGGCCCATTCGACGAATTTGCGGCAGGCCTGCAATTTTTGAATTGCCATTGCCAGCGAATTGTCTGTGGAAATGTTTTTTCCACTGAGCCTCCATTTCAGGAGGGGTCCCGGCATGACGCGAATCGTTTTACGTGAACCGAGGGTGGCGATAAAAGCATCATCGGAAGCCCATCCGAGCGGAAAATCGGGGAATCCGCCGGCAGCTCCCCATTCAGAGCGTGAGAAGATCAATTCCTGCGCCGTGCTGGTCCGGCCACCACGGAGGCGGGAGACGAGAAAATCCGGTCCGGTTTCATTCTGAGGATGCCGGGCGTTTTCAGAAATCAGCCGGCCCTGGCCGTTGATTGAGCAGGTGTTGAAGCGATACAATGCATGACGGCCCGAGGTGACGGCGAGTTCACGATAAAACGCTTCAACACAGCCTTCTTCCATGAGATCGTCATCCGAGAAAAGCCAGACCCATGGCTCATGGCTCATGGCGATGGAGCGCCGCCAATGTTCCGAAAGAGAAATTCCGCCGAGATTTTTTGGAAAGCGGTGATAATGGACCGGAAGTTTGTCCGAGAATTCACGGACAATGTCCCGGATATTCTCGGGGCTGGCGTCGTCGCCGATGTAAACCTGAAAATTCCGGCAGGTTTGGGCGGCGATGGATTCCAGGACTTCCCGCAAAAATGCCGACTTGTACGCGGGAATGACAATCGCCAATGGATGATGATTCGACATAGCTTAGACAGAAAGGATTTCAACATTGTCCGCCAGCGCCTCAAATGACGGATGGCACGCCGGGCGGCACTTTAAATCAGGCAAAATGATGGATCCCCAGCCGCGGGGCCATTCAGCTACGGTGCCGCCGTCGCCTTCTTCGGGGCGGACTTCGAAAGCGAGGGTTTCAACGATGGTGTCAAAATCCACCATGCCAACGCGATGATCGCCTTTCCCAATGGACACTCCGCAGCAGTAGCGGCCGTGCGCCAGCCGCGGGCGGGGTATAGAAATCTCAAATTCCGACTCTTCACCCTGGTTCAAGCCGGGCCTTTCGGTCCCGAAACAGGTTCCGACAGGAACGCCTTCCGGCGTGAAAATCGTCATGCTGAAACGAATGCGTTGCACAGTTTCATTCGCTCGAACCCTGGCAATAAATTGAAAGTCTTCGTCCGGGGAAAAAATGGGAACCGGACGATCAAAACGAAATGAAATAAAGCGCACGGCTTCAGTGCCCGGGTATTTTCGCGGCGCGTTTTCGACCGGGAAGAATATGGTGGAATCGTTACCGATGGTGCCGGCGTATTCCTCTACGGCCTTTTCGGTTGGCCCATTGAAAATGACGCGCCCTTTGTCCAGCACCACCGCCCGGCTTGTTAATTGCAGGACCGCGGACATGTTGTGGCTGACGAACAGGACCGTGCGACCATGGTTTCGGGAAACCTCCTGCATTTTGCCGAGGCATTTCTTCTGGAAGGCGCTGTCGCCGACGGCGAGCACTTCATCCACGATTAAAATCTCCGGTTCCAGATGGGCCGCCACGGCAAAAGCCAATCGGACATACATGCCGCTGGAATAGCGCTTTACCGGGGTATCGAGAAATTTTTCCACCTCTGAAAACGCGACAATTTCGTCAAATTTCCGTTTAATCTCCGCGCGCGTCATCCCGAGAATCGCGCCGTTGAGGAAAATATTTTCCCGCCCGGTCAATTCCGCGTGAAAGCCGGTGCCTACTTCCAACAGGCTGGCGACCCGGCCGGTGATTTCAATGCGGCCCCGGGTGGGTTCAGTGATGCGGCTGAGAATTTTCAATAAGGTCGATTTACCCGCGCCGTTGCGGCCAATAACGGCCACCACTTCACCGGCCTTGACGTCAAATGAGGCGTCGGCCAGGGCCCAGAAATGTTCGTCCTGGACTTTTTTGCTTTTCCACCACGCCAGGGGATTGCGCACGGCGTATTCGATGGCATGGCGCAAACCGGGCGGATTGTATTTCATGACGCCGGTGGCGCCGTTCAGATGGCCAATGGAATAGCATTTGGAAAGATTTTTGACGGCGATGACTGTATCGGAGTGCGGCATAATATTTCAGGACCGGTGACTAGATGATGTCGGCAAACGTGCGTTCCGTGTTTCTGAAATATCGGATACCGCTGAGGAGCAGCAGCATGGTGACGCCCGTGGAGAGCAAAAGTTCGGACAGTTGAACGGAGTTTCCGCCTCCCAGGAGGCACCAGCGAAAGCCGTCGATGATACCCACGGTGGGATTGAGTGAACAGGCAATGCGCAACGTTTCGTGGGCGTGCTGCCTGATGGGAATCACACCTGAAACGAAAACACCAAACTGAACAATAAACGGCACCACAAACCGAAAATCACGATATTTTACTGTCAAAGCAGCGATCCAAAATCCCACGCCTGTCGCCAGGGCAAAATCGAGCAACACGAATAATGGAATAAAAACAATCTGCCGGGGGGGCGCGACGTGATAGTAAAACATGAGGGGGAGCAGAAACACGGCGGCAATGAGGAAATCCATGAAACTGACGATGACGCTGCTGGCCGGGACGACGAGGCGGGGAAAATAGATTTTTGAAATGAGGTTGGAATTATTGACCAGGCTGTTGCCGCTTTCCGACATGGCGGTCGAAAAAAATTGCCACGGGAGCAGGCCGCAAAAATAAAACAGCAAAGGCGGCGCTCCACCGGTGGGAAAGCTGCCGGCCTTCCCGACCAGCGTGATGGCGACCAGCATGAGCAGCGGACGAATCAGCGCCCAGGCAATTCCGACCGCGGTCTGCTTATAGCGAATCAAAAAATCGCGCCACGCGAGCAGATAGAATAGCTCCCGGAATCTCCAAAGATCCCGCCAATATTGCCGTTCGGTATGACCGGCTTCGATTACCAAAGTTGCAGACATAGTCTTTGCGATTAATATCCCAATTGAAAGAGAGTCCTGTCCCAGGCCCGGACGGCGGAACGGATCATAGAATGTTTGAAATGGGGCAGCGATTTTTGGGCCCAATAGGCTGTGCTACTTCCAAATACACGCATCCAGGCGAATTTCCAGCGCAACGGTTCCACGAGACTCAAGCAACGGTTCAAACACCCGATTTTACCTCCCAGCGACCCGGCCATGGCCTGCATTTGCTCAATGATGTCCGTTCTGTGCGGATCGAACATGGTGACCCAGGTCTGCAGAAAGCGGATCGCGGCATTGTGAGTCCGCTCGGTGTCTTCCAGTTGCAGCAGATATCGAATGTGCATCCGGATAGAAAGCCACGCCGATTCCAACTTTTTGTTCGAGCTGTCCACAGTGCTCAGGCTTCCAGGGCCACTTGTCCGGTAATACGTTTTGGCGCCTCGAACGAAGGCCACACCCTGGCTTTGCGCGATGACCCTGCAAAAATATTCTCCATCGTCATCAAATGACAGCCGTTCGTCCCACGGCCCGGCTGCCTCGGAGAGTTCACGACTGACCAGCCAGCTTCCGGGTTGCATCCATACATTCAACGTCATTTTTCGCAGCAGCCATTCGAGGGGCGACTGGTTCTGCCACAGCGGCGTGGGGATAAACTGCGCCCGCCTTGTCCGGTACAGAAACCGTCCCCATTCTGACGACAATAATAACAGCGGGTTTTTGGCGATTTCGGCAATTTCCAATTGCCGCGAAACCTTGTCCGGGGCGAGTACATCATCGGCGTCCAGCCATTGAATATAATCGCCTCGGCACAGTGAATAGGCATGGTTTCGAGCGGCGGACGCGCCGCGATTCGGTTGTGAAATCACCTTCACGCCCTCTTTTGAGAACTTCGAGGCGATGGACAACGTGTGGTCTGTTGAACCGTCGTCGACAACAATTATTTCCTTGCGCGGCCAGATTTGGCGCAAGGCGGAAGTGATTGCGGCGGCGATCCATTGTTCAGCGTTGTAGGCCGGAGTGAGAATTGAGACTAAGGGCTCTTTCATGGTCTTGTTCGATTTTCGAATCAAGCCCCGGGTCTGTCTCACGGATGATCTGGGAATAGGCTGTGATTATTATGTTGGCTATTTTGGTCCAGGAATGCTTTTCCCTTACAAAATGTTGGATTTCGGGTCGTCGGTTTTCCAATTGGCGGAAAAGATTGCTTTGAAAATATTTGCGAATGCAGCGCGCCAGCGCGGCGGAATTTCCCGCCTCGCAAGTGAATCCGGTTTCGCCTTCGAGAACTTCTTCCTTCAATGAGCCGGCATCCGTGGCGATCGCCGGAAGTCCAAAGCTATAGGATAAAAACAGGACGCCGCTTTGGAAGATGCACACATACGGCAGGACAAGAACGTCGGCGGCTTTAAAATAGAGCTCCGTGTCAGCTTCGGAGATATATTCAATCTTTTGAATAATGCGGTCTGCGTGAGGGCCGGCCGCGATTCGGGATTCAATCTGCTTCCAATAATTTTTTGGTCCCCTGGGTCGTCCGGCGATAATTAATCGAAGAGACGGATCTTCCGTCGCAACGGCGTCGAAGGCGTCGACGAGGTATTCCACTCCTTTGTAGGGGGCGATGTGGCCGTAAAAGAGAACGACCTTGTCCTGGGCTGTCAGACCAAGCCGCCGACGGGCTTCGGATCCTTTCAACGTTGTGTTCGGGGCCATATTGTTCCAGCCGTACGGAATCAGGACAACTTTTTCGGCGGGAACGTCGAAATTGCCGATCAGGTCAGCCTTCATTTTCTGTGTATGAACGAAAATGCGGTCGCAGAGCCGATATTGGAATTTAAGGGTGGCCCGGTTGAGAAATGAATCGTATCCGTCACGCACGCCTGCGTTGACATTGTGCGCCGTCAACGTGATTTTTTTGCCGAGCAATTTGTAGAAGGCCATCAGCGCCGTGCGATCGAAGAATTCAAACTTGTTGTTCCACAAAATGTGAAAGATTTTCGCGCGGGAGGTGGCCGCGTAACGGAACAAACGAATGTAGTAGGCGAGCACGCGAAAGGTCTTTTTGGGAAGGGTGGCGCCGGTGCTCTGATCTCCGCGCAAATTCAGGAAATTAACTCGCGGCGAGGTTCGGAGTTCCTCGCTTTCGAGGTCGTCGCTGCCAACGAAATCAAGTTTTTGCCCGGCGTCCGCCAGGGAGGATGCGAAACCCAGCGTGTAATGCCGGTCACGGCCTGCCGTCAGTACGCTGATGCGCGCGTCGAAATGTTTTTGATTAGTCATGCGGTTCTTTAGTCGCGAGGAAGGTCCCGAAACAGCAGGCGTTCGACAGCTGCAAGTGTCAGCACAGCGTTAATTTCGAGCGAATGATTCCTTCTTTTCTCAATGTGTTCGGCAGCCATGAGTTCCAGAAACCGGGGATCAAAAAAGTTGTCGAGACGATGTTTTGCGGCCGCCACGGTTTCACGGACATAAGGTCCAAATTCATTTTGAAGCCAGCTGCGATAGTGCAGAAACTTGTGAAGCCCGACGAATCCAAGCCGGGTACTTGCGCTCTTCAGCAGCGGCTCGAACGGAGCAAGAGCCCGGGGAAAACCTTCGTTATTATAGTAATCAAGTTTGAAGGTCACTTCAGCGAAAAGCCGGCGGGATAGGAATCCCAGACCGGAATTAGCGTTGGCAAAACCCCGGTCTGTGGGAATTTCGCATAACGCGGCATTGTTTGCGCTGACGACCCGCAGGGAGGGCATCGAGGAGTTTCGCGACGGGGCCGGCGCCTGAAATGCCAGAGCAACGAGTTCGTTATCCAAATAGGGCGTGCGAAATTGAAGCTGAGACCAGCCGGCAGACAGGTTTCCATACAGATTCCAGGGGATTTCCTTAAAAGCCGCAAAGGTCATCGGATGCGATTTTCCTGCCGACAGTCGCCCGGGGCGTGATTGTATAATTGGCCGCCAATTGGGCCTTAATAGCTGCGGTGAAAGATAAAGCGGCTTAAAGGTGGAAATGCCGCGCAAAATTTCGCTACCGTAATTTCCCGTTAATCGCACCGGCGCGAACTCCCTGGCTTTGCGATTAAAGTAGGTTTCATGCGCGTTGCAAACCCCGGCGCAACCGTCCGTGGCAAATACGGTTTTGTCCACGTGCTCCGGGAATTTCGAAAAGAAGTCCGGCTCCAACCGCAATAGACTGTGTTCCAGGTTTGACGCCGCGGCCACCCGGGCGGCGATTTTATCATCCTGTGTTTGGCCATTGTTGCCCGAGAATGTGTAGCAGGTCGTATGTCCATTGTTTTGCGGACGGCAGGCCATGATCATTCGCGTATCCAGCCCGCCGGTCAATGCGATGCCGGTCCTGGAGTCCGATTCGAAATATCGCGGCAAAATCCGCCTGAACGTTTCCGGAAGAAGCTTTTCGTATTCGTCGGTCCCGAGTTCGGAGCGCGATTCCCACATTTCAGGGGAAAAATATTTCCCCCTATGGCAACGTCCGCCCTCAAACGTCCAAACCGATCCGCCGGGAACAATTTCAATTCCGCGGAACAACGTCCTCCAATCCAGGGTGCTGCCAAAGGTGAGGTAGTCGGCGACACCTTCGGGGTCGAATTCGCGCAGTTCGGGCAAAATCCGCAGCAGCGCCTTGGCTTCGCTGGCAAAATAGAAGTTTCCGTCGCTTTCATGAAAATAAATGCGCCGCATTCCGTAACGGTCATTGAACAGGAGTACTTTCTTTCGGTCCTTGTCGATCAACACACCGCAGAAAAGCCCGTTGAGTTTTTCGAGCATTCCTTCGCCTTCCTGTTCGTACATCCGGGTCAATATTTCCCCGTTTGCGAGGGCGGTCCCGACAAAGCATTCGCCAGAGAATACGAGCACAGTGGTCCCGCCCTGGTGTGAATAGATCCCATCAGTGGAATCTTTGAATCCGACAAAGGCGGCATGGGTTCCCATTTCAGACACGGAGCATGTTTGGGATTTGTAAAAGTCTTCGTGGGTCATGGCTCCGACCATGGCAGCTATCCGGCGCGAAGACTGTTCAGCAGGCGATTGGCTGATGATCCCTAAGATTCCTGGCATAATGACTGGGTTTCTAGTGTGGTTTTGAGTTGGATAAATTGGAGCCGGCGGGAGGAATTGAACGCTCCAGCCTGCTGATTACAGATCAGCCGCTCTAACGTTGAGCTACACCGGCGCAAAATTGAATTATGTCGCGATTTTCCGTATCTGTTTCGAGGCGCAACCGTTGTCTATTTCCTGGGGCAAATTTCCCGGGTTGGCCGTCATATTCATGATTGGTTGGATAAATTGGAGCCGGCGGGAGGAATTGAACGCTCCAGCCTGCTGATTACAGATCAGCCGCTCTAACGTTGAGCTACACCGGCGTAAAAATTGAATTATGTCGCGCTTTCCCTTGCCTCATCCAGGGGCTTTGATGAAACCTTTGACCTTCTTTCGTTGAGCCAGCTTCTAGCGTTGACGGCTATATTCAAAACACGTGACGGCAACAGGCCGGTGGCACCCCGGTGCAGACGCAACGCCACGGCAATTTTCCCTTTCCATGTCAATGGCACATAATAGCGGGGAAAATTGATTTGCTCGAAGCCGTTGCGGCGCTTGAGTTCTACCAATGAACTTTGGGTTTTGTTTCCGTAAGTATATTGGCCGTAGACCAGGTATCCGGCGTTCCTTTGCTCACAGACTTCGACGGCCTTGGCGATCAGCGCGTTGATCGGCCGTTTGTCATAATGCGCATTTGCTCCCAGGATGTGCAAAATATGGGCCACGCGGTCCACATAGACGATTTTGATGAACCCAATGAGTTCATTTTCGAAAAAGGCCCCGATAAAATCGCTACGCTCCAAAAACGTTGAATGCTCGCGTTTGACCGTTTCGAAATCCTTGCCAAAGTGCCAAAAGGGTTTGCCCTGGCGGACCGGTGTTTCGTTGCAAAGATTGTGAATGCCGCGCGCCAATTCATCGTTGAAGGGAACCAAATTGACCGTCACACCGCGCTTGGCGGAGCGGCGAACATTCTTTCGTGTTTCCTGCGGCAGGCGTTCCCACCATTCCTTAAACGTGGTAATCGGAACCGTGGCAAAATTGTCCCATTCATAGTGAAATTTAAACTTTGGCGCCACGTCGGGCGGCCTCTGCGAGAACGTAAGAAAATCCGCTTTTAAGTTGCTCTGTTTTAATGCCCGCAGAAATGAGTCCGGACTCTTAACGATTTCGCCTTCGACAAAGTTCTGGTCCTGAATGGCCGCGGTTTTGAGCCATTTGCCGGTGACAATGACTGTCCGGCCGTCGATGACAGCCGATGGGACGAATGCCGTCTTTCCGCGAACGCGGATTTCGGCAACGCTGTTGGGAATTGAAATGGAATTTGCAGGCATAGAATCAGGCGGCAAGTGCGCCGTGGAGAATATTGTTTTGTTGCGAGCGGATGCCTCGCAACCATTGTTCAAACATAACCAGGCTGAAGAGCAGCTTGTGATTGTCCTGACGGCGCGCGCGATGCGCTTCCAAAAGCGCGCTCACAGGTTCGGGTCTCAACTGTTCAAACATGAGGGAATCCTTATCGAGGAGGACTTCCGAAAATGTGTTGTTGGCACGCCTGTCGAACCAATCATCCACGACGTTGACAGCGAAACCGCGCTTCTTGCGAAGCAAAATGGATGTCGGAAGCAGCTTAAGACAAACACGCCGGTGCAGCCATTTGCGCACACCGTAACGGATCTTATGGTTGGCGCCGAGTCGTTGGACGAATTCAACGATGGGCCGGTCCAAATACGGCACCCGCGCTTCCAAATTGTGCGCCATGGAAAGCTTGTCCGCGTACATGAGCAGCTCGTCCGGCAGGGATGAGCGGATTTCCAGGAGTTGAAAACCGCCTAGTTCGTCGGTCCGTTCCATCTGCGGCAAAATCGGGTCCAGATAATGAGACAATTCGCTGTCCCCATTTGGGCAGAATTCAGGACGGAAGAGCCCCGAGACAGTTTGGGCGGAATGCAGGGAAAAAATGCTTTCATAGCGCGCGACCCGGTCTTCTATTCCCAATGATTGGACGCCGCGTTTCAAGGTTTCATTTCGAGGCAGCCGCAATATTGCCGAAGTCATGCGTGAGCGGAGCGGCCCGGGCAAACGCCTCCAGATATTGCCATAATGAACGCCCAGGTGGCGGTTATAGCCGCCAAACAGCTCATCGGGACCCTGGCCAATGAGAGCTACTTTTACGTTTTCCCGCGCGCGCTGGCAAACGAAATACATGGGAACGATGGACGAACTGGCGACGGGCTCCTCGAGGTATTCAACGATTTTAGGAAGCGATCTTTCAAATTCATTTTTGTCCAATTTCACCGCCACGTGCCGGGCGCCCAATCGCAAGGCGGTGAGGGCGGCGGACTGAAGCTCGTCATCGGCGAATTCTTTCCCGTAGCCGGCAGTATAGGCCGGCCAATTCCGGCCGTGCTCGTTCATCAATGCAAGCAGAAGCGCTGAATCCACCCCGCCGCTCAAGAGAACGCCGACCGGCACATCGGCGCACAAGTGTCGCCGAATAGAACGGCGGTAGAGCTCCAGCAGTTCGTCCGCCGCATCGGAGTCCTTCATCTTGTTGGGAAACGGCGAGGGCGTGAAATCATACCAGCGCTGCTCCCGGCAGGCGCCTTTTTCAACAATCAGCATTGTGCCGGCGGCCAACTTTTTTACGCCCTTGAAGATGGTCAATGGTGAGGGCGTATAGCGAAAGCGCAGAAACAGCGATACGGCCGCGGGCGAGATTTCCGGTTTTGAATCGCCAGCCGCCAAAACAGGGCGGATTTCCGAACCAAACGTCAATTGTCCGTTATCAATCCGGTAATAAATCATTTTAATCCCCATGGCATCACGGGCGACGATGAGGCGCCGTTCCTTCACATCCCAGATGGCAATCCCGAACATCCCGTTCAGGCGGTTAAAAACTTCGGTTCCCCACTGTTTATAGCCATGGACGATGACTTCCGTATCCGATCGGGTGCGGAATTTATGGCCGCGAGTTTCGAGTTCCCGGCGCAGTTCGCGAAAATTGTAGATTTCACCGTTGAAAACCACCTGGACGGAGCCTGCGGCATCCGACATCGGCTGGCTTCCGCCGGCCAGGTCAATGATCGAAAGCCGCCGGAAGCCCAGCCCGACTGGTCCGGAAATGAAATCGCCTTCGTCGTCCGGGCCCCGATGGAGCATCGAGCGCGACATCCGGCGAATCGTTTCCGGATTCACCGGTTCATCATTGGCAAAATTAAGCTGCCCGCAAATCCCGCACATAAAATTTGGAGTCGAGGTTTTCATATACTTGGGTGTCCGCCGCCCGCGCTTCATATAAATAAAACGCCAGGCTCCGAAACATTTGAGATTGTCCCCAACGATGCATTGGCACGTTGTCCCAGTTAAACAGCAGTTGCCGTGAACGGAATGAGCCGTCGGGTTTTATCCAATCGTTCAAGATTCCGGCAGTGACCCTTTCCAAAGTTGTTTCGAGTTGTGGAAAATATTTCCTTAATAAGAGGCATAGGTTGATACATTCGGCGCAATCATAAAGCTCGTGTCGATAAACTGTCAGGCGCGGGGCGGCGGCAAAGGGCCTGGGCATTCCGTCTTCGGAGAAAAGATTTTGGGTATAATAATCGATTCCACGGCTTAAAGCCTTCATGCAGTCATCGTCTCCGGTATGAAGATAGATCTTTGCGAGGGATTTAAGGACGAAACACGTGTGAAAATGGTCTACAAAGCCGCGTTTGGCGTCCATGGCGTATGGCCACGAACCGTCCGGATTTTGGGACTCGATCACGAAGTTCAGATTCCGAACCCCGGCTTCGAAAAGACGGTCATCATTAAAGAATTTCGCCGCGCTGGTGAGCGCACAGGCGCGGTATGCTGAGGCATTTACGACGCCCACCTTGTCAAACGGGGTGTAAGTACAGGTGCTCGCCCGGTCGGAGACCTTGAAATCCTTGTAGTCAGAACATAGGTGTCGCGCCGTGGACTCCAGAATTCGCTGCCATTTCAAATGTGGACGCAGTTGTTCCATCTGCATGAACGCCTCGAATACATAAGGTGTTGTCGTAATCAGTGGAGTGCCCGCGGCAATCACCCCGTTGCGCGTGGCCCAATCAAAGGGGTAGCCCCAGCAGAATTCCTTGTACCCCTCACAGCGCGTCTTTTGCAGAACTTCCAAAAAGTGCATCGCCTTTTGAGCGAAAAATTCGTTTCCGGTGGCCTCATAAAGATAGGTAAATCCCATGGCATAGTGCGCGTCGGCGATGGGCAGCCGGATTGGATGATAAAACCACCTTCGGGCGGATGGAAAAAACGCTTCGCAAAAGACCATCGGCGCCACGGCGGCTGTGCCGAGGATTTTGTGCCGATAATAAAGTGACTTGGCAGCGCGCCCAACGGGGCCCGCATAAAACGATTGATGATCGTGCGAGACTTCGCCGAAATCTCCAAGCCAGGCGGAAAAGTCTTCCAAAACCTTTTGGACTTCGTTCGTTTGAGTCAATGTGTTCATAAACACTAAACTTTCAGAGGATTCAACCGATCGCCGCGTCGTTATCGTAAAAGAGCCCTGCCGGTGATATAGGTGTCTCGCAGACCGGAAAGATAACGGCGGACCGCTTTAAAAGAGCGGGAATGGCTTTGGGCTTTCTGCGAATCAGCCACCAATTTATAAAACAGGGCGGGATCATCCCATGGCACGTCATGGTACGCTTCGTGTAAATACTGACTTTCATTGTCGCGCTGCCATTCATTGGGAAAATGAGCGACAAATTCATGGCTTGGCGCCGATGGCACCGGAATGTTCCCGCCTGTCAGGTATTGACGCAGACAGAGGCATAAATCGCAGCCCGAATGCTCGCCCATGTAGGAAAGGGGAGTGGGACGTGGATTGCATTCCAGCAAATAGACAACCCCATGGTCATCGATCATAAAATCGAATCCGATGAAGCCCGTTGCGCTCCAATGGCTGACTAATTTTTGAGCGGCCTCAAACATATACTCGTTATTGATGAACCGAAGGACGCTGGACGGGCTTTTGGCGTCGGGATGGCACTTTACTTTCAGGGCGGCGACACCTCCCAGGATTTTCCCATGCGCCGCAACAACGGCAACGGCTGCCGGTATGCCACTGATGGCTTCATTTACAGTGAAACTGTCATCCGAAAGGCACGGCCTTCCCGGCGAACCGCCGGTTCTAAATGGATGCAACATCGGAATTAAGTCCCAATGGCCGGGGTCGTCGATTTCATGATAAGTGAGAGTCAGTTCTCCTTCGTTTTCGCAGAACCAGACGCCATGTCCCGCAAAGCTGCTTGATTTTTTCAAGACGACCGGCCAGCCAAACTTTTTGGCGCAGGATAAGGCATGTGGCAACGATATTGGCCGGGCAAAACGCGGTGTTCTGATCCCGAGTCGGGCCGCGGTTTGAAGTGTCAGGCGTTTGCTCACGGCTTCCACGTGCCAGTCCAGATTTCCGAAAGAAAAGATCAAATCTTCCAGAGCGCCGTCCAGGAGCGCGCCTTCTCTGTCTGCTTGAATCATCTTGTGAAAAAAGAACAACGTGCGTTCGTCGCCGGGCACAATCAATTGGGCGTCCCAAACTGCGAGGCTTTCGAGAAACAGCTTTATCACCCCGGTCTCACCGCATCTGGGATCATAGGTAAACAACCGGTCCAGATATCGGGTGGACCCGATAAAACTCATTTCCGGACAGAGAACTCCCACCTCAAATCCCGCGCACTGCAATGCTTTGGGCAGGCGTGCGATGGCCATCCAGTTCTCGAACGTAACAATTAATATTTTTGGCTTGCAGGGCACGGTTTATGGCCGGGAAGGGCGGGAAACCTGTTTTGCTCTAATTGCCGGGGCATCATGAAAATTTCGTCTGGCCGGTTTCCAGTCGAAAATTGTCCACTTTCTTAAATCGCAATAGAGACTGAAAAATTCTTCGCAATTTTTTAAGTTGATTGTGCCGGTGAAAACGCATCAATTCCACGGACACCGGCCGTTCCATCCGGCGCAGGGCTGCCTGGCAATAACCGCATAAAACGGCCGCCGCCCCAAGCAGGTACGGTTTTTTCAGAGCGCGGAATCCAACGCGAAATATTTCCCAAATGGGCGAGCCGCCAAGATAATAGTCTTTTTGGCCGTACGAAAAGTGGGCGGCCAGGATCCCTTGTTCCGCGGTGCTCATCACACGGTGGTGGACGAATCGCTTTTCTGCGAATGAGCGCGTCTTCCATCCTTTCATCCGGGCGGTCATGACGGCGATCCAGTCGATGCCGCCGGCGCGGCTTTTCGGATATCCGCCGATTTCCTCGAAACATTGACGGCGAAATAACTGGAGCTGGCCGGCCACGAAATGTTCTCCCTCAAAGCTATCGCGGGCCGAATCGAAATCGCCCTCGATATAAGGCGCCCCGGCGACGCCCAGTTGCGGTTCGGCGGCAAATTGCTGCATGAGAAACTCCATGAGATCCGGCTCGAATGAAATATCGGCGTCCAGGTTTCCAACCACGTCGAATTTTGCCGTTTCAAAAAATTTGAATCCATTATTTACGGCGTCGGCCTTTCCGGCAAAATTGCGATTGGGCCGGTTGACTCTCCGAATCAGGGAAATCCACGGAAAACGCGCGATATATTCCTCGATAATCTCCGCTGTCCGATCGGTCGAACCGTCGTCGATGATCACCCAATGTTCGGGCAATTGGGTCTGTGCCACGACGGAGTCAAGCGTTTTGCGGATGTAGGACTCTTCGTTTCTTGCCGATGTGATGAGTACGAATTTCATTGGATTGTGAGAGCGCCCAGGGCATGGGTTCGATCGGGTCAAACGTTGTTGTGACCTTGTGATTTGAACCTGTGGGCAAAGAATTATGGATGGCCAGGACAATCTCCGTATTGTGCAGGCAGTACTGCGGCGAAAGTCTGCATGGCCTTTCTTCTCGAATTGATGACGCAACTTCAACGGGACCGATACAAAAATCCACCCGTTTCTTGAGATGATGCAGGCGGCACTTAAGAGCCCTGATGATGGAACGGGGCGAAGACAAAATACCCTCGGCAGCTGAGGCCCCTTTGGGCAATTTTGCCAGGGGATATTTCGTCTTCCATGGAAAGGTGACGGTCTTGGGGCCGATTGTCACACTTTTGCTTCGCGTGATGCAGACGGGGGATTTTGGGGCCCAAATATCGCGCGTACTCAGGACACCTGTATCTCCAAAAATGCGGAGTGAGTGGTCGCTGGGGGCAATCCAACTCGATGTCAGCCTGGCCACGATGCCTGATTTGAATTTCAGGCAGGCGACAGTCAGGTCCGGAGGCAAGGCTTCAGAATCAATATGGCAGCCCAGGTCCGTCACTTGACGCGTGCCGAAAGTCGTGACTGTATCCACCGGCCCAAAAAACGCGGCCAGCCAGGAGACGGCATAGCCCGCATGTTCGATGGTGCATCCAACGGAGAATTCATCCTCGTATGGCCAGTGTATCCCAAGTTGGTTGGTCCAATCCTTGTAGTCTGAGCGGAAAATAAGACCGCCATCCATCTCCGCGTAAGCCGCATGGACCTTGCCAACGACATTCTCCCGAAGCGCCTTCCACATGGTTTGCGATGTTTCCGCGAGCACGCGGGAGGGGGCGGAGGCGACTGCCAGCCCTTTTTTGCCGGCCAGCGTTACGAGTTCCTGGGCTTCGGAGAAAGACATCGCCAGCGGTTTCTCTGAATACACATGCTTGCCGGCCTCCAGGGCAGCTTTGGAGATTTCGAAATGGCTTCTTGGATTTGTCAGGTTGATGATCAATTCAATATTGCGATCATTGAGTACATCTTCGAGTGAATCGAATTTTCGGACGGAATAATAGGACGCGTACATGGCGGCGCGCTCTGAATTCCGGTCGGTGACACCGACGAATTCGAGGATCGGATGACGGCGGATCGCGTTGCAGTAAAAAGCTGAAATGTTCCCGCATCCAACTATAGCTGTAGCCATTCTCTTCATAGTGTTTTACTTGTCGCGGAACGAAGCGCGGAAAACCTCTGGTTTTCACACGGTATTTTCTGTTCATCTACCGGCTCGAATTGAGCCAAAAAATTTCTCATCGCCTGATCCATGGGAACGCGCGGTTTCCAGCCGAGGCGTTGTCGGAGTTTCCGGTTCGAGAATCGATTGCCTTTCCAATCCGCCGCGCATCGACGCCGGTTAAAACGCGTTGGGAACAGTTTTAGATACCTGGAGCCATATTCACACAGAGCGCAAAACGAATAAGCCGCGAAATAGGGGATGGGGATGTTGAGCAAACGCCGGCGTTTGCGATAAGCATCGAGAAATTGGCGGCTGGTCAGAAGATTGTCATCCACGACATTAAAAACTTCCCCATCCACGCCCTTTTTTAGTGTCGCCAGGGTGATGGCCTCGGCGCAGTTATCGACATACGTCAGCGGGAGTTGGTTGGAACCTCCCACGTGTATCATGAGGCCGGGTGCCCTAATTCCGATTCGTCCAGTGAGGTCGGCTTTGCCCGGGCCAAAAACTGCGCCGGGGCGCAGGATCACATACGGCAACCCGCGCCGTTGATTGTACTCCATCAATAGTTTCTCCTGAGAAAGTTTTCCAAAGCAGTAGGCGTCATGACGGTCCTGCGGAGCGTCTTCCAATGGGCTGCTTTCATCCAGCGCCTCGCCCCGGCGCATTTTTAGATTTGAATAAACGGCAAAAGAACTGACGTGAACAAACCGCAGGGGCGTGCCGCATTCCAGAAAGGCATCCAGGAGGTTTCGCGTGGCCATGACCGAATTGTTTAACACTGCCGAGAAAGATTTTTGGAAACCAGCCGCCAGGTGAACGATTACCGATACTCCTTGTGCCGCGGAATTGCAGTCTTCACGAGAGAGCAAATCGCCCTGGATTAATTCGACATTTGAGGCGTTGGGAAACTGCTTGAGAACTGTCCGTAGCCGCTCCAGATGACTGGACGGGCGCGCAAAACAGCGAATGTTTGACACGCCGTTTTGAAGCAAGCATTCAACCACCTTTGTTCCAATGAACCCATTGGAACCAGTCACCAAAATTTTGTCGCTTGCCGATATGAGACAATTGTCCATCGTAGAATCGTTTGCTGTAGAATTATGGAACCTGATGCAATCCGGACGGCGGCGCCAGGCCATTTGTCGGAGCGTTGTTCGTGCTGGGCGGGGCGCCATTCGTTCCTGTGGAGAGACTATTCGTATTGACAGTGACGAACGTCAGCGGATGCGGATAAGTATAGGGTGTATACCCCGGCTTTGGCGTGTCATTGTAAAGGTCGCGGCCCACCTGAATAGTCGGGTACAAACTGAGCAGCGTGCCGTCTGCGCCATTCAGGGTGTTTCCCCAGGAATAAATACCATCCAAAGCCTCGCGGGGCCAGGCTGCGAGCCCGAGGGCGGAATTGATCGTCACAAGGATTCCGTTGGCTCCGAGTCCTTCATCCTGCAATAGATCTCCTGAACCGCGGCCGGGTTGGTCCAGCGCCGCATAAACGCGATGAATTTGAAAGACGTCGCCGGAATTAAAAGTCAGCACGCTGCAGGGGATTATACTCGCGGACGAACCCGTGCCGATGTAGTAAATCGTATTCACGGTATTGGATGTGACCAGTGAAAACAGCCCGCTGTTTGTGTCCAGTATGCTGTAGCCGGACCATTGATTTGGGGTCCAATTCGCTCCATTCATCAGTAAAAAGTCGGAGCCGTTGGGCGATGAGTTTTTTCCAGTTAGATACAGCGTGGGATCGTTTGAATCGTATAGAGACAGGCCGTCGGCGCCGGCAAATGGCGCCCATTCCCCATAATAGGAACATGTGTAGCGGAAATTACGAATGGCCGCCAGCGCGTTATACCCCGTCACGGTATTGCTGAAGATCACGCCCGAACCACCGCGAATCATACACGCGGCATAGATCGGATATACGCTCGCGCCAGGCGGGCACATAAACGTGTTGCCGTAAATTTCAAAGCTTCGCTCGCTGCGGAGGCGTCCTCCGCTCTCCGTGCCGTGATTGTTAAAACAATCATTCATCACGGTGTTGTAACGAAACACGATTCGCCCTCCGCCTTCGCCATCGGTGGCGCCCACGCTGCCCAGGTAACTCGTTGTGTTGGTAAAATAATTATTTTCCACATAAAGGACATTGCTGCTATTGAGGCCATAGGTCGCCGGTGACGCCCAGGAGGCGTCGCCTTCCGGGTCATTCGGAATATAGCCGTTGTCTTCAATGGAAATTCCTACTTCGTAAAAGGTGTTGTGATCAATCACGCTGAAAGAATTTCCGTAGGTGCAAATGTCTTTGGCGTAAAGGACGTTAAAGATATCATGATCAATTCGCCACGAAGTGCCAGGGGTGCCATAAGCGGCGATCGTACCCCAATAATTGACGCTGGTATTGGTTACCCCGCCGTGGAATTGAATATTGCAAATCTCTGTCAGGTAACCCGCCGCGGGATAAAGATTAATCATCTGGGAGCTGACCGCACGGTTCTCCTCGTCTATCAGGACGGTCAGGTTGGTTCCCGCCCCAACCAGGGACACGCCATTCAAATTCAAAGTTTCAGACCACCAATTGGTCCCGGGCGGAAGGTCCACGACATCACCGGCAGATGCCTGGGCGACCGCATTGCTGACGTCAACAAACTTGCAACTGGCAGCCTGGATAACTTTTGCGTCGCTGCGAACGGCCGTCCACAAGACCGCGGCCGCCACGATCCCGAATATTGAGCAAATCCGTGTATTCATGACTTCCCTCCCTTTAAACCAATTGTTCCTGCCCGGAATTCTGACGGAACGGTCCGGTGTTGTGCCAAAAAATTTCTATCGTTGATTCCGGGCATTGCCGGTATGCCTGAGCGAATTCTTCCGCGGCGAGCCAGGCCGGGAATTTCAAGCCGGCGCCGCAATCCGCGACACAATTGAATTTTCCTTCCGGCGCCAGCCGCTTTAGAAGACCAATGCACTCCAATCCTTCTTCTCTAAATTCGGGAAGATTGACTTCAAACGAAAGGTACGGGAGAGGCCGCTTCAACCCGCGCAAAACATTCAGTTCATGGCCTTCGACGTCTACCTTGGCGTAAAATGGAATTCCATGTTTTTCGATGAGCGATTCCAGAGTCGTGGTCTCAACGGTCTTTTCCGTTGTGAAGTCAAATTGCTGGCCAAATCGTGCCGGATCACTTCGCAATGCTGTGGCCCACTTTGGGCTGAGCGTATTTAATGCGGATCCAGGGGCGTCTATGAGCATGGACACGCGTCCCGTCTGGTCGCTGACGGCCTTGCCCTCAATGGTGACCGCCTTCGGAAAAATCCTGTTCTTCAGGAATTTTCTCTTTAGCACTTCCCGGTTCATTTCATCTGGTTCGACTGCGACGACCCGCGCCTCAAGTCTCAAAAATACGTCGGTTTTTAGGCCTGCATTTGCTCCAATGTCAAAGATCAGGTCCCCTCGTCTCAACCCGGCGAGAACGGTGCGATAGAATTGAACTTCTTTAGCCCGGTCTGTAATCCAATGTGGATCCGCATAGGACCAATAAAAATCATAAATGCGAGACGCCTTGACGCGCTCATAGAGCCCCAGGGTTTTAAAAAATCCCTGCGCCTTCTGTTTTAACGAAATGGAGACAGCTGAATTCATAGATGTAAAATCGGTTATCGTGAAGGCGCCAATGACAGGCCGTTCCCTAATAGGCCGTCACCGGGATCCATAATCCTCACAGCCGCCTTGGCTGGTCGTACGGGATAGTCGGTGGCAATCAGGAAAAAGATGAAAAAAGGGAACGCATTCATTCGAAATGCTGCCTCGGTCCAGTTATAGACGATAAACGAGATAAGATAGGCCAGGCGAAACCGCCCAAATTCAAAATTCCGGAACAATTCGCGGCGCGACTTTCCGTAGGTCGCCAGGAGGACCGCGGCGGTGATGACCACTCCAATGAAGCCCAGGTTCAGATACGTCTCAAGATAGCCATTATGTGCCTCGTTGAGAAAGGACGGTAATACCTGACGGACTTCCGTCGCGCGATCGCCCAACCAGAAACCCTCATAACCGGTTCCAATCAGCGGGTTGATGTCCCATTGCCAAAGCACTCGCCAAATATCTGTTCTACCGGTTAACGTGTCGTTTTTGCCCAGCAAATGAATGATGCCGTCGTACAGGCCGAATCCGAGAAACGCTACGGCTATGGCCGCCGATCCAAAAACGAAATAGGCGCTGACGCTTCGTTTGTTGATCCATCGAAGTCCCAGGAACAGCATGATCGCGGTAGCCAGCAGAAATGCGACAAGTGATGACGCGCTATGCGCGTTTTTGAGGAGCCATAAATTCATCCCCATAAGCCCGCCGCATAAAATCAATTCGTCCCGGCGCGCCGCGCTGCGTTCCCATCGCAGCACTTGCAGTATCTGCCAGAACAGCACCGCCCCCAGAATCCAGCAATCAAAACCGAGTTCATTTTTGTTGGTGGCGATGCCCGTGTTCAATCCCAGCCCCGTCCACTCGTCGAAAGTGCGCCCCAGGTCCGGGAAATATTTAATGAACAGGATCGAAACCGGGAGAAGAAAATAGGCGCAACGTTTCATCGTCCGTATGAATGCCTCCATCGGCTCGGGTTCCGTGAGAAGCACCAGGGCCATCACCGGGTCTCCCAATAACTTGAGCCATCGCTTTGCTGACACGAATGGAAAATCCGACCATGCGATGGCCAGCAGGCAGTATGCGAGATACAGGGTCAGCCATCGGTTGTTACGAATAAATTCCAGGACCGAAACCCGGCGTTTATGGAGGACCGCGAGGCCGCCGACAATCAACCCTGCGTTAAAGACGGCGTCCACGGGACTCCCATCTTCTACGGACGTGGCGCCGAAGTGAAAGCCGAACATATCGAGCCACTGGGAAAGGTAACGTGAACCGCCGCCGCAAACCGCCACCCAGAAAAAAGGAAACCACAGCGCACCCGTCACGTTCGCCTTTTGCCGGAAATCCCGAATGAACAGGACAGCGACAAAGACGAGAGTCAGCAACAGTGCAAGTGATGAAGGCATGGCGAAAATCAATTCTGCGCGGAAGGACGGCTGGGAGCGTCTAGTTGTCGGAGCCGACGGCGCGACCTTCGAGTTTAGAGATGGCGTTGTCAAACGCCCGTAACGCGTTTCCTTTCAATCTGTTGTAATTCATCTGAACCGTTGCCGCCGTATTCCAATTCCACACTTTTTCAATCCAGGCGTATTTCCAGGGCAGTTTTGGCGGCGTAATCTGTCCGCCGAGAGATTCCGCAAGCGATTCCATTTCGGCGGCCAGGTCTGGTCTGCCCAGGTAAAAAATGTGAAACCAGTTTTGGAGGTATTGCACGCAGGCGGCCCGAGTCCTTTGGCTGTCCTCATAGGACAAAAAGTATTTTATGTGCAGCTTGATCGAAACCAGAAGGGACTCTTTCTTTCTATCCGAATTTCCAATGACACTAATGCTGCTTGAGCCGGTCCGCCTGTAGTAAATTCCCGTTCCTGGCACAAAACAGGTTCCTTCCGAGGCCAGAAGCACACGGCAAAAGAATTCTCCGTCCTGATCATAATAAAGACCCGTGTGCCACGGACCGGCCTTTTCAACCAATTCGCGCTTTACCAGCCAGGTCGCGTTCTGCATGTAAATGCCCTCGTGCATCTTCCTTAAAAGCCATTCAGCCGGCGAAAGGTCCTCACAAAGAGAGTGGTGGACAAACTGGACATTTCGTGTCCGATGGTAAAAATGGGCCCATGGCGACGAGGCCAGCAAGCGAGGATTGTTCCGATCCTGAAGCACGGCCAACTGCCGTTCGATTTTGTCCGGCGCCAGCAGATCATCAGCATCCAAATATTGGATATAGTCGCCTTGAGAGTGGTTGAAAGCATGATTTTGCGCCGCGGAGAACCCTTCGTGCTCTAATGATACCAGGGTGACGGCTTTGAATTGCCGTACAATCTCGGCTGTTCGGTCGGTGGATCCGTCATCTGCCACTATGATCTCCGTGTTTGGCCAGGTTTGGGCCATGGCTGATTCCAGTGTTTCGGCTATAGTCTTTTCAGCGTTAAATGCGCAGATGAGAATGGAGACAAGGGGTTGCATGGGACAGGGAATGGGAATATGTCTTGTGCGATTTTAGACAGAAACTCAAAGCCGGGCAGGGGAGTCCTCAATGGCTGTTCACCAAAAGGCTTTCCGTCCTGGGCGCCGGAACCGGCTCCTTTAACAGATTCCCAACCATTCGTAGGAATTTGTCCTGTTCCAGTTCCCAGCAATTATTCTCATAGATTCTGCGCCCGTTTTCGGTCACTCGACGCAGTTCCGAAGGATGTTCATACGCCCATTCGATTCTGGCCGCGAGGTCGTTCACATTGTCCGGCTCGAAAAACAGGATTTCGCTTTCGTTGAAATAGTCGCTGATCCCCCGTGTCCGCGGAACGATCACCGGCTTGTTCATGGCCAGATACTCAAAGATTCGGGTTGGAAAATTGATTTGCGTAAAGACGGTCAGCCGGTTCGGGACGATACCAAGGTCGGTTTTAGAAATGTCGTCGGCGATTTCATTTAGGCTCTTGAAACCATGAAATTGGATCGCCTCTCCCAGGTCCAACTGCCGGGCCAATTCGAGGATTCGGTCCAGGTAATCCGTGCGCTCACCATAAAGATGAAGGGCGACCCCGGGAATCTTGTGTTTCAGCTTCGCGAGCGCCGCTACGGCCAGATCCAGGCCATGGCGTTCCACAATCAGTCCGTGATACATGAGCCTGAAGCCCGTTTTGCCATTCGATTTTGGACTGCCTGATTCCAAAGATTTGTGCCCGTTTACGGCTGCGCCATTTCGTCCGCGGAAAATCGACGCTTCGGGCGAATTCATCACGGTTTGAATTTTATTTGGCGGGCAGCTTCTGGACTTGAACAATTCTTTGAACGCAAGGTTGGGCGTCAGAACCAGATCGGCGAAGCCAATGCTGTTGCGTTCCATCTTTTCCAGCCAGCGGACAAAGAAATGGCTCTCTTCGAGATGATAAATGCTGCGGAACAGTTCCGGCATGGGATCGTGCAGGTCCAATATGACCTTCGCCCCGCGCAATCTCGGAACCAGGCCGCTAAAGACTAAAAAGTCGGGCATATTATGCACGTGAACGAGCCGGTAACGCTTTTTTAAGCTCCAGAGGGCCAGCAGGGAAAATGAGGCCGCTAAAAAGCAGGCATATTGAAAAATATACGTCAGTTTGCCCGCACGGCGGCGTTTCAACGGGATGCGATAAATATTCACGCCGTTGAGATTTTCAAACGCCGGTTCAGAGCGATCTTTGCGAAGGCAGATTACGTCCACGTTCGCGCCTGCCCGGCTCAACGCTTCAGCCTCCCGCCGGGGACGTGGATCCGACGCGTAGTAGGAGTATAACACTACAGCCGTATTTGCTTCGGATAACTGCGGATCGATATGATGACCATTGGCGCCGTTTGAGCGGTATGGCGGAGTTATCGGAATTTTTGGCCGATAATTCTCCTTGAACCAATGCGCCATTTCCCTCGGCAACGGATTCCAAAATTGGCCGGCGTAGCGTTGCTGGATATGTAAAAGAAAATCTTCGTACCATTCCGCCGGATATTCGCAGGCTTCCAATTCCTTTCGAAAACCAATGTAGTCCGGGTGGACGTTGAGTAGCGCCATGCCTCCGTGCTCGACCAGCCAATCCAATTTGGTCTTCCAGATATCCGGTGATTTTTCATCCAGCACGAGGAACAACGTCGAGTCTTGCGGAAGGGTATAAGGCAATTCCACGTAGCCACCGCCGTTTCCGTCAGAAATCCAAAACGGAAAGATGGTGTTTACACCGTCCGGCTGCGGCTCAAATGGGTCCGTGTCGAACGTCGACGCGTCGTATTCAATCTTCAAATGGTGCAAGCGCTCGCGGTCATGCAACATAAAGGCAGCGCGAAAGCCGCTCGCGTTCCAGGTTTCCAGGTAACGGTTGATGCTCCGGGCGCTTTCGAAGAAATTATTTCGGCGCCAATACAATTTTCCATCGTGGCGCAAGTCGTGGACTCCCACCTCAAAGCCGTTTTCCGAAAGAACATTTCGCAGGTCGGGGGATACCGCGTAATCGCCTTCCGGAATGAAATTGAATGACGAACGAAAACCCAACCGGCGCTCGATCTCCATCAGTCGAAGGCATTTCGCCAGGCCGCCGGCGCCTTCCACGTCGTGAGTCAGAACCAGGGCGAATTTCTTTCCGTTCGGCCAGCCGCGCCAGTCCTGGGGAAGCCGCCCGGCAGCTTCGTTGATTGGCCAGACGTTCTTATACGCGTCACGTTTCCGCCGCGCAACCAGGCGGCGCATGCCCATCCGCAGTCTCCAGGGCAAATAAGGTTTGAACCGATAGTAAATCCGGTTGCTGAACATGGGCGCAAGCATGAAAGTTTAAATGTGGGTGGCGGGTCTCCAGCGACAGGCTGGAGACGACCGCCACCCGGTGACGAGTGCAATTCTAAAAGTCCGTGAGCGTTTCGCGATGAAGACGTTCGGGGATATATCTTCGCGTCTTGTTTAGGACGACGCCGATTTTGGTCTTGGAATGTGCCAGCAAACCAATGGCCTGCTGTGCGGCGTCGAGGTGCGTTTTCTCGGACTGGATGACCAGCAGCACCATATCCATGAATCCCGCCAGGCGGGATGTGATGCTCGTCTGGGTGACGGGCGGCATATCAAAAATGATATAGCCGTAATCGCTCGAACGAATTCGCGGCAGCAGCGATACGAACAGGCGCGGCAGGATCCGCTGAAACCGTTCGTCCGGTGAGCCAGCCGTGACCACATATAGGTTTTCCTGAACGAGTGCCGAGTCCCGCGTTTCCAGCGCCAGCGCTTCATCCAGCCCGCAACATGGCCTGCCCAGGAAAAATTGCTGCGCGACACCGTGTTCCAATTTCATGTCCACGAGCAACACGCGTTCGCCGGTTTCCGCGAGCGATGTTGCCACTCCGGCGGCGATGGCGCTGACGCCGCAGCCTTTCTCCGTTCCCGTCACGCTAATCAGTTTCGGCTGAATGATCGTTCTGGAGTTTTCAAAGTAGTTTACCAGCTTGTCCCGTAATGCGTCATAGAACGGGTTTAGGCAACTGCTGGTTTCCCATGACAGGATTCCGTCCGATTCCCCGTCCGGATTTTGGAATTGCAACTGTCGGCGCTCTGCCGCCTGGATCAGCCGCCTGTGCCCGTTGCGGCTGATGTCCGGGATTGAAATCAAAAGGGGCAGTTTCAATTGCGATTCGATTTCCTTTGTGCGCCGCACCGAGGTGTCCAGGTAAAATTCAATTAAGAAGGCCCAGGCCAACCCCGCCAATATTCCGCCGCCGATCATCATTGCCATGGCCTTGATTTGTTTGCTCAGGTCCTTGTAAGGCGGGGTGGGGGTTTCCACCGTGTTGATATTGGAAACGCGTCCCGGCCCCAGCGTTTCGTCGATACGCGACTGCTCCAGGCTCGCCGCGAAGTTTTGATAGTTGCCCTCCAGCATTTCCTTGCGGCGCTGCAAATCGGCGATTTTTGACTCAGCCGCATCCACCTTGACAGCTTCCGCTTGCAACTGGGCCAGTTCCCTTTTCAGGACTGAGATTTTTGCCTGAAGCGAAATTGGCGCCAAACGTTGCGTGCCGGCATCCCCGGGCCCCGCGCTTTGCCCCGGAGCCGGAGCGGGCTCGTACGTTCCAACCAAATCCGGATAGCGTTGTTCCAGATTCTGTCTGAGCCATTTCGTTTGGGAGATCTCCAATTGCGTTTCCTGCACGAGTCGGTTTTCATCGGTATAACCGAGTTGCGTATAATATTGGCTTTCCTGGTTTTGAAGGTAGTCGAGCCTGGCGCAAACGCGCTGGTATTCTTCGACACGGCCCTGAGGGACGTTCAGGCCCGGCGCAGGCGCCGTCGCTGCCGCGTTCGTCTGCTCCGGCTGAGCATTGAGTGCGCTCTGCTCTGCCGCCAGATCGGCCTGGGATTGAAATAATTGGGTGTTCAGCCACGCAATCTGGTCGGTATAGGATTTTTCTGCGTCAGGCAGGGAGATGATGCCGGCGCCGGTCTTCGCCGCACGCAACTCATCTTCAGTCTCATCAATTTGCGAGCGTAACTGCGCCGTTTCCTGGGACAGATAATCATCGGACATGCTGGATTGATGGACTTGCAGATGTTTGTCCAAATAATCGCTGATAATTTCCGATAGGACGGGCTGGACTGTGGTCGGGTCGGCGGCCATGTAAATGACATGAATGACGCTATCCTGCTTTGGCGCTTCCACGACGAGGTTCTTTTTGACGATCTCGGCCGCGGCGAGCAGGTTGTTGCCGCCGCCATATTTGGCCAGAATTTTGTCCGGCCCGATGTTTTTGGCGGCTTGCTGGGCAAGGTCAAAGCTCGTCAAAATCTCAATCTCAGAGTTGATGATGCTTTGGCCCATGGCGTCGGGTGACGTCATTTGCGCGTTCTTTGGGTCGGTGTTGACAGAACGGCTGTCCAGAACGTAGCGGATAAACAACCGGGCTTCAGATTGGTAGGGGGGCGGATAAAACCACCAGTAAGCTCCCGCCGCGGCAATGCCCGCCAGCGACAGCAAAATGATTTTCCATTTGTGCCGAAACAGTATGAAATAAATGTCCCCCGGGCTCATTGCCGGCGGGTCTGTGATTTGATCGTGATCTGGCGTCTTCATTTTTAGTCCTGTGTTGTCTGGTTTATGCCCAGTGCCGGTATAAAAATTCCCCCGCGATTCTTGAGGCTGGAAGCGGCAATGCCTTGAAGAGGCAGTTGTGCCAGCCGGAACCTTCATCCTGCATCGGAACAAAATTCATTTGCCGCAAACAAAATCGAAAATAGTCGATCGTCGTTTCTTCCGCGTTCCAGCCCAGTTTAAACCGCCGCAGGCCTTCGTTGCCGAGAGAAGTCCTCCCTAAATCCAGTTTCCGGATTCCATTTTTAGAAAACCAGGCGATCGCTTCGCGGAATACCAGGTTATTCCCCCGGAGATGCTGGTACGAATCGTCCGACGCGCCGAACTTATAGATGGCCTTGCTTCCCGAATGGAAAAATATCGCCCCTGCCACCGGGATTTTACCCCAGCGCGCCAAAACAACCATGCCCAGGCCAGCAGTGAACACGTGTTTTTGAATATTTTTGAAAAAGGAAAATGGCTGCGGAGGCAATCCATGCCGTCTCCGTGATTTGCAATGCAGCAGATAATACTGTTTTACCGCCGCCAAATCGGTGGAGATTTCCACACGCACTCCGCTTTTTTCAGCTTTCCGAACCGCGCGCCGCACCGGACTCTTTAATTGTGCAAAAATCGCCTCTTCAGCCGCCGGTATTTCTATACAGTGCCCGTAAAACGAGAGCGAAGGCGCCATGCCGTTTAAAAAAGTTCGTCCACCGCGAAATTCCAAATATTTCCATCCGCGCGCCTGGGCCAATTCGACCGCATTTCGGAAGAGTTCCGAGAAATCGGCTCTGTCGGCGCAGAGAGGCTCGCAAGTGTCTGTAAAGGGCAGGGCGACCGCCCGCCTTCCGGTGAGGGTGCTATTTACTTCCATCAATGGCAGCACCGAGTGAACTGCGCCGGCCTCCTTGCTGACAAAATAAACCGGCTCAAATCCGTAAGTTTCTGCCAACGCCTTCGCCCACGCCGTGGTATGGAAAAAGGAACGGGCGGCGCAATTTTGCCCCGCAATTTGTTCGTCCCAGTCCGAATGTTCCAGCGGATTTGTCCACTGCACGCCTGTCCCGCGCGAAAAGTGTCGTTCGCGGGAAAACGGAATGCTCACCGTGGAATGGATGGCGTTTTCAGATATCACAGTCGGAAGCCGTTAAATTATTGAGAATTTTCGGGTATCGCTTATCGCCCGGATGAGGCGCCGGGTTTGGGATTTCTTATCGTCAAACCGCTTCAAGATTTCAACGCCTTGCCGCCGTTTTGAGCGAAGCCCGGCGCAGCTTCTTTCACCGTCCTCTTGATGCGCGCGGGATTACCCGCCACAATGGCGCCCGGGGGAACGTCCTTGGTAACAACGCTCCCGGCGCCAATCACCGCGCGTTCGCCCACCGTAATTCCGCAAAGCAATACGGCTCCTGAGCCAATGGACGCGCCCCGTTTGACGACAGTGGGAACGCATTTCCAATCGGATTCCGTCTGCAGTTGTCCTTCTTCATTGGTCGCCCTGGGATACAGATCATTTGTAAAGACAACATGGTGGCCAATAAAAACTTCGTCCTCCAGCGTTACTCCCTCACAAATAAACGTGTGGCTCGAAATCTTGCAGCGGCTTCCGATTTTCGCGCCCTTCTGAATTTCTACGAACGCTCCGATCTTCACGTCGTCGCCGATTTCGCAGCCGTAGAGGTTGGAGAAATCGTAGATGCAAACATTTCGGCCCATCCGGACGCCGGCGAAATTACGCCGTGACGATGCTTTCGGGGCCGTCATTGCGGAAATATCTCCGGCACCATCGCATTCGGTATTTTCCTGATCAATTTGGCCGCCCGCTTTTCCCCGTTGAATCCGTTCGTCGAAATATGCTTTTGTTCCCCTCTTTTTGGAAACCCGTTGCGGCGGTATTTTTCTTCACTCGGCGCGTCTTGCTCCGGCAGGAAATCCACGGGCGCCCCGCCAAGCCGGAGGGACTTCGACGAAGCTTCCAGTATCCGGACCAATTCCAGCCCGTTTTTGCCGCCAGTCAATGGAGTCGTTCCGTTCTTAATGCAGTCCAGAAAATGCTGGCATTCGCTGCGGAGCGGTTCCTCCTGTTTTACATAGGGCACATAGACGTCGCCATAGTGATAGGCGTATTGAAATTCCGCGAATGTATCGTAGTGGGGCGGAGTTTCGACGCGGGCGTCAAAGACGCGAATTTTTTCCAGCGGCGCCACGTCATCATATACGATCATGCGCTTGCTTCCCACGATGGTCATTTCCCGGATTTTGCGCGGATCGAGCCAGCTGTTGTGGATCATGGCCGTGCGTTGTTTTGGGAATGACAGGCAAATCATCGTGACGTCTTCGACTCCGGGCGTGATGTGGGCGCAGCCGCGGCAGTTCACGGCAATCGGTGGTTCGCCCATGATGTGTTGAATGATCGATATGTCGTGCGGTGCCAGGTCCCAGGCCACATTAATGTCCTTTTGAAACAACCCCAGGTTGAGCCGCCGGGCGCAAATGTATCGGATGTCGCCGATGTCTCCCTGGTCCACAATTTCTTTGATCTTTCGGACAACAGGCGAATACAAAAATGTGTGGCCCGTCATCAGGATCACGCCCTTCTTTTCAGCGATCTCGATTAATTCTTCGCATTCCTGCGATGAACTGGCCATCGGTTTTTCGATGAACGTGTGCTTTCCCGCCAGCAGGCTTGCCTTCGCCATGGGAAAGTGCCACTTGACCGATGTGGCGATCACTACCGCGTCCAACCCAATGCCATTGAGCATAAAGTCGTAGTTCGTTGCCCGCTGGACGTCAGGATAGAGCGCTTTGAGATGTTGCAACCGTTCTTCACTGGTGTCGCACATCATTTTGAGTTGGCAGTCCGGCAGTAAATTGAAATTACGGACCAGGTTTGGTCCCCAATAGCCGCAGCCAACGACACCGACCTTGATAGTTTTTGACATAGGAATACGAGATAGTTAGCCCGCGATGCTGGTTCGCGCAACGCCGGGCCGGGAGTCTGGGTTCAATGATTTGCGATGCAGGGGGGAAAGAATGCTCTCCCTTTCGATGGGAAAGGCTTTGGTTTCGGTCTTTTTTGCCCGCGTATCCATCACCTGCGCAAGAAGCGCCGGGACGGTTTTGAAAATGATTCCAAGGTCCAGGGCCAGGCTGCGGCGCCGCGAATACTCGATGTCCAGCCGGACCATTTCCTTGAACGTAGTCCTGTTTTTGCCGCTGACCTGCCAGAGCCCCGTCAGCCCGGGAACGACGCTGAACCGTTCATACTCTGCCGGCTGATAATACTTAAATTCGTAAGGCAGGCATGGACGCGGGCCGACGATGCTCATGTCGCCCAGGAGTACGTTGATCAATTGCGGCAATTCATCCAACCCTGTCGCGCGAAGAAATACGCCGAACGGAATAATTCGTTTGTCGCCCCCGGTGTCCAGTTTGGTCATCGGCGTATCGGACTCGATCAAATGCCGCAAATGTCCCTCGTGCGAATTGGAATTCGCGTTTGTAAACATGGTGCGAAACTTGAAGCACAGGAATTTTCCACCGCCGCGCCCCACGCGTTCCTGTTTAAAAAGAATCGGCCCGTTCGAAACCAGGCGAATGATCGCGGACGTGGCGAGCACCAGTGGAATTAAGAGGGGAAGTGCCAAAAGAATCAGTCCGATGTCCAGGGCCCGTTTCCAGCCTGGGGTCCCAAATTCGAGAGTAGTTTGATTGAAGATTTTCATGGGGATTTAATAAAAGCTCCGCACTTGTTGTTTTTACCAACTTTTCCCTGCCTTTTTTTCCTCCACCGGAGCGACGGATAATTCCGACGCTCCTTGTACTAAATGCACGCCGCCGGGCGCGCCAACGCGGGCGCCATATGCGCCAGCGTGTTTTCCAGCAAGATCACCGCGGTCCGATCCACCTCGACAGGCGTCGGTTGTCCGAGAATATCCAACAAAATCTGAACCCGGCGTTTCGCGGGCATGTTTCGCAGCACGTGTGCGTGCATGCCGTCGAACGCGCCGCCTGCCACGGTGACTTCGCTGCCGGGCGTGAGGCGGTTCTCAATGGTCATCGGTTCGTCCGCTTCAAAACATTCCTGAAGCTCTTCAATAATGAAGTCTTCCACCAGGGGGATTTTTCCTCCAAATTGCACAAGGCTGCTGACGCCGTTTGCATGCTTGATTTCATCAAGCCGTTCGCTGATCACGCAGTGCACAAAAAGATAACACGGAAACAAGGGCTCAATTGCGCTGATCACACCGCGGCGGGTGGCGCGTTCAAGCCGCAAACGGGGCAGGAACGTCTCCAGGCCGAGAATTTTTCGCAGCGTCGCCGCGGCAATGTGTTCGTGCTTCGGTTTCGTTCGCACGCAATGCCATGCCGGGTTTTCTACTTGGACCTCCATTTTCATTCGTCGCATCGATTAACAAGAAATATGCCATCGAATTTTTGCTGGATAATCGTGAGTCATTGGCCCGTGAAAAGGGCGAATTGCAACTTTTGCATGCAACTTGCACAAAGAAGGCTCTGGTCGCGGACAAGGAAAAGTTTTGTGAACGCAAATTGGCGGGCCGTCGGAGCAACCGTAATTGCGGCCATGCGTGATCGTGCGCGGAAATATTGCGCCGGAACAGTGGAAATTCTAAAACTCACGCGGGCCGCCGAAGCGGCCCGCGTGATAAACCGGAACTAGACAAAAATTAATTGGAAATAGAGACAGTCCGGTAGAAACGGTGGGTAAACTGGCTGGTGTTCGAATCAACAAACCTGAACGGCGCGATGTTTGTTTGCAACGTGACCCAATGGATCAGGTCCGTCGAAGCCTGCACCACGTATTGGGCGCCGGCGGTGCCGGTCAGGGCAAAGCCAAATTGTCCCGCTGGAAGCCCAACTGCGGCGCTCAGCACCGCCCGGGCCGCCTGGGTCACGGAACCGACCGTCGCGGTAATTTCCGGTGAAAAGCCGCTTTGGTTCCCGTTCGTGTCAAAGGACGTTGCCGCAATATAATAGGTTTGGCCGCTTGCCAGTCCGCGAAGGGTCACGTTCGTTGCGCCGAATATGGGCACAGCGGTCATGTAATTGCCGCTGCTGGTGCCGTAGTAGATGTCATAGCCCGCCACCCCGGCACTGGTGCTGGGAATCCAGGCCAGCGTTAAATTATTTGTCCCGGTTTGTGCCATGGCTTTAGCCCCAAGAAGCAGCGCCCCCGCGACCATAAGTAGAAGAATTGCTTTGCGCATAGATATAGTTTTTCCGTATTGCTTTTGTTTTAGTCTTTTTCGGAATGCCTGAATTCCGTCGCTCAAAGAAAACGGCACTCACCATTTTCGCCTGTTTCGAGCGATATCAACAATTTCAAATGCCGCTGTCCAATTACCTGCGTTTAACAGTCGAATTCGACAACGGCAGCGTTTTAGAAAACCGCGAAGGAAAACACTGTCGGGAAGATCCAACTTCCACGTGCCTGTCCGCTTCACCAGCTAACTAACTTTACCTGTGAGCCTATCCTATCCCACCATCTCCAGCGTGCAAGCTTTTTTTTCGGAAAACTTCAAATATTTTTGCCCAGTTTTTGGACAGGGCGCCGGTTCCGCGGCTTCGCAGTCATTCTCATCGTCATATCAAAATTTTTTTGACGAATTGTGTTTTGAGGTTACAGTGACCGTGAACAAGGAGTTATGAAAAAAATTATTTGCCAATTTTGCCAATGGCCATTCTTACGGCATTCAATCATCACAATCGTACTCGTTACCGCCGCCGGCTGCAGCTCGGCGTACTACGACCCCGATACCACGGCTGCGGCCACCGCTGCGCCGCGGCAGGCAGACGCCGGCCTGGGCAGCTTTGACAACGTGGACACCCGGCAGTCCGACTCGTCCCAGCCGCAGCCAACCATCCTTCGCCAGGGTGACGTCGTGAAAGTCTCGTTCCCGGGTTCATCAAACCTTAATGAATCGGAACAAATCCGGCTCGACGGAAAAATTTCGCTGCCGCTCGTCGGCGATGTTCAGGCCGCCGGCCTGACGCCGGACCAACTCCAGCAAAATCTGATCAAACTTTATGCCCCGCAGATTTCCGCAAGCGACGTGACCGTCGCCATCGAGTCGTCCTCTTTTCCGATCTACGTGACTGGATGTGTTCTGAGCCCCGGCCGGGTCTTATCCAATCAACCCATTACCGCCCTCGAAGCCGTCATGGAAGCTGGCGGGTTTGATTATTCGCGCGCCAACCTCCGAAAGGTTCATGTTGTCCGCCGTGAAAACGACACGTCGCAAAGTTACGTTTTGAATTTGAAATCCGTCTTGAAGGGCGAGGATAAAAACGACTTTTTCGTGCAGCCCAATGACATAATTTACGTTCCGGAAAAGTTCTCCTGGTTCTAAAAATCGGAGTAAACATCGCCTCGCTGGTTGGGAACGATGTGTTTCGCGATATTGATCGCGGATCCACCAGTCCATGAATTCAAAAAAAAAGCCCCGCGAAGGCGGGGCTGGGATTGGGTTGGCAACCACCGGTTATTTACGCCGGCGGAAGATGTATAAAGAGCCCATGCCGAACAGGCTGAGCAGCGCCAGTATGGACGGTTCCGGGACTGGTACGACGAAATTACCCACGTCGCTGAAAGTCGTAGTTCCCAGATTGCCCGCTGTCGAGCCCAAACCGGGAAGAAGTTGGTTGGACAGATAGTTGACGCCCCCGTTGTTGATGTCAGCCACCACGTCAATGTTTCCTGAAATAGTCCCGAGATCGGCCAGCGGTATGAGCAATTCAATTCCGGTCGTGGTGTTTGCCCCGCTGGTTGCGCCGCTCAATGCCGTTCCCCCCGTGCCCATCGTGCTCACGTGCGTATTGTTAAATGCTTCCTCAAAACCTGGCAAGGAATACGACCCGCCGCCGGGCGTGCCGCTGCCGATGCCGCCGGAAAGAGCGACTGAGCCAAGGTAACCACCGCCGCTGCCCTGCAAATTGGCCGCGTCCGAATACAGCGTGCCGTTGTAATCATTGATACTAAAGGCCAGCGTGGCATTCATTGCGGCAAAGGTGGAACCGTTCATATTGCTGATCGGGCTCACGCTGGTGTTCAAAGTGCTTTGTCCAACGGTCGATCCGCTGCCTCCAATAAAGATTTGAAGGGAATTCTGGCTCGTCCCGCCTTGAACATCACCCGAAAGAAACAGATAAAGGTCTCCGCCGCTCACCGTGCCATAAGCCGCGTCCAACTCCGAACCGTTATAATCATCTCCGGTTCCCGCGCCTGTGCTCGCGCCAAAGGCCGTATTGACGTTTTGTATCGCCAGCGGATTGCCGTACGAAACGCCGGTCGTCGTCAAATCGCCCGTGATTTGCGCATGAAGCGGCAGAGCCAGGAGCGCGACGGATGCGGTAATACCCGAAATTGTTCCACAAGTTTTGTTTTTCATAGAAGGGACGCTTTAACTTATCAAAGTTTACTTTAAAAACCTACCGCATGTTTGTGCGGTTTGGCAATGGTCTTTGTCACTGCGATGAAATGACCTGAATTTCATAGAATTTCTGAGGTACAGGCGGGTCGTTGGCCGTGTCGTCGAAGAAGGTCGATGTGCCCTGGCTGGGAATAATTCCGCTTAAGGGCTCAAAAGGTTGCGCCAGATTTGTCGTCGCCAGGACCTCGTAATTGAGCCCGGACGTGCTCGCCCAAACGATCAACTGGTCGGCTGGGCTCACACTGGTAATCTGCAGGGGTTGTCCGATGATGACCGTCTTGGTGTCGCTCACGACCGTCGCCGTCGTGTTGCTGAAGACTACCTGGATTGTGTTACTGCCTTGTGTCGGACCGTTCCAATTATAGCTCAGCAGCCGCATTCCCGTGCTGCAGCCCGACCCGCCGATCGTGTAAAAATTGCCGTTCAGGGCGCGCGGCTGGAAAACCCCGTTAATAAAAATACTGAAATAATTCGGAGCCTGGCTGCCATTAATCCCGTTCAGCAGGTTTGTCGTGAAACAAGCCTGGATGGTAAACGCGGAGCCGCCTGGCAGTGTGATAATCTGGCCATTCTGTGACGGATTCGAAATGTCCACATATTTTGTCGCGGCGGCGGCGCTGGCGGAGGTTGTCAGCGTTGTGTAGCGGTTTGTGTAAATGGTCGAAGTCAATTCCTTCAGGCGTACGGTGATCGTGACTGGGCCATTCGTCGGCACGTAGGGAAAATTCATGTCGAACTCCGCAGGATAGTTCGTGTAGATGGCGCTTAACGCCGGGTTGGGCTTGACCTGGGGAGCAGCCGCAAAAACGGGATTGCCGCTCGCATCGTTTCCAATTCCGTTTGCCTGCCCGGTATAACGGTCGTAGCTGTTGGTCTCGGAATCCTGAATATTGACGTCGGCTTCAGTCACGGAACTGTCTCCACGAATGACAATCGTATAAGTCTGGTTGGACAGGGTGATGCCTGGCGTCGGCGAAACAATTGCGCCTGTGGGCAATGAACCGTCGTAGTAAAAGGTTTGAATGAAAGTGTTGTAAACGCTCGACTGTCCCGCGCGCGGCAAAAATGCGCGGGCGCGGATGATGTGAAATCCGGTTTGAAGGCCTCTGTACGTATTGGCCGTATTCAGGTCGTCGTGCGTCCAGACGACGGCGGCGGTCGGGTTAAAGTTAGTTATGGCGGCTTGCGTCAGGCCAAAAAGCTTCGAGCCGCTCGGTTCAGCGTATGAAATCGGAGAAATGCTCGGCCAGTTCGTCGCATTGCCCGCGGCAAAACCGTAGCTGCCGCCGTTGAACAGACTCACTTTATATCGAATCTGCGTTCCTGACGGCACTCCGGGAATCGTTCCTTTCCACCAGTCAACATTGGTAATCGCGCTGTCGTGTGCCACCCAAAATACCGGAATGACCCGCGTCGTGCCGGTTCCAACGCCGAAGGCGCCCTCGGGATTGGAACCGTCGGTGGTGTAATAGATATAGCACGTATTGACTTGAAACTCGTAGCCGGACTGCACCCAAATATCCACCGGCTGGCCGCCGGACGGGCTGAGCGGATTGCGCTGGAACGGCGCATTGGTGTTCAATGCAGTCACTGCGTTTGTGGGATCATGCCATACCCACGCAGCCGTGGCATTCGTGATGCCCGCGCCGTAGCCTGAACCCGGAATGTCATTGCTGCCTCCGCCCACGGTGTAATAATAGGTTTCCGCTCCCAGGGAAACCACCGTGTCGTTTGCGGCATCTCGCGCCGCGAATTTTTCAGGCCCGTTCCGAAACTGAAGAGCCGTCTGTTCGTAGCCCAGAAAGACATCGTCCGAATAGCCGGGCGGATTATCACGCAGATCGAGAAAATTGGTCGGAGCCATTCCAACCTGAAAATTCGTCGGCCCCAGGTCCATTTGGCTGTTGAGGTCGATGCCGCCGTCCAATTTGACGAGCGTGTTGGACGTGGAGGCGTCGCTGTTTACCAAAATATTAAACGGCGCATTCGTCACCACTGGGACCTCGATGCCGTAAGTGAGATTGGAAACGTTCCCTTCACCGGGCGCATAAACAATATTTCCGTACGGATCCACGCCCCCGCGCATCTTGAACGGAAAGAGCGGACTATAATTGGTCTGTCCATTCGGGCCGTCATGCCGATAAACCAGGAGTGAAGGCACCTGTGCGCCGCCCTGCGTGAAAATAATTGCGTTGGTCATCGGGTTGTTCTGGCTCGGCTGCGGCCATTGAATCCCGTACATGACCCATGCGCCGCTGGGGATCACCAGTTCAATGGCGCCGCCGCCCGTGGCCGGAGTCTGGCCGCCTATATAAATAAGACGGTTCGCCGGGATGGCCGCATTCGTCGAACTCTGGGCCGCGCTTAGACTCGTCGTTGCGCCGTGGACCAATAATTGATGGTAGGCCCGATAGCCGCCCGTTACGTCGCCCGAACTGGACAATTGCGTCAATACCGTGCCGGGTGGAAATCCCACCACGATTCCCAAATGGCGCGAATTTGAAAGCGATGTATCGGCGCTGGCGGAGCCATTGGCCGTGTTCGTGCCCACCAGATAATAACCGTCGCTGGTCCGGTTCGTTACTCCGTCGTCAAAGGTGATGTCCCCGGGATAGCCAAAATCATCATTCATCCCAAACAACACCACGGCTTGTGTCCAGGGCGCCGTGTTCGTGCCTTCGCGATAGTCGTAACGTTCATACAGGACCACGTTTTGATCGCTCCAGCGCGACCAGGTTCCACCGCGTGAAAGCTGGTTGTGCAGATACATCGTGTCCGGCCCTGAGTTGTCGCCATTTTCGCCGAGAAAATTATAATAGGAGGCAATCGGCGTGTTGCCGCTGGTGTTGTGGTTGTATCCGTCAGAATAAACCATCGGCAGCCCTTCGTGCATGAAGAAATAGGCATTCTCCAGCGATTCATCGGATGGACAACAGCTGCCCGGGTCCTGCGTTTGCGGCATGTTCACTGCCTGTGCCGGGCTGAAATTGCCGTTGCCGTCGCAATTGCCTTGCTCGCCGGTGGACGGCGCGTAATCTCGCCCGTCCATGCCATACATTCCGGGACTGCCGCCATAATTGCCCAGGATGGCGTTAAATTCATTATACAGCGGAAAATTGAGAAGCCGCATTCCCGAATTGAGATAATCGTTATAATCCTCGCCCGAGGGCAGGGCAGAAGGGTCGCATTCGCCAAAGAGCATCGCATCATTGCGCGGAACTTCAGTGCTAAAGCAACTATTGCGATCGCCGTCGGTTTCAAGGTAGCCGTTGCCGGTCACATTATTGCCGTAGCCGTGTACGTAATCGTACATCGCCTGGACCGCCCCCGTGTACCCGCCAAAGGTCGGATCGTCAGTCTGGCCGGATTCATTGCCAAAAAAATTCTTCGGCACATGTTTTACGGCGTCCAAACGAAACCCATCGCACCCAGTCATGTATTCCGTCCATGCTATTGCCCGGCACAGGTAAGTGGATACGTCCTCAGGCACAGGTTGGCCATGGCCGTCAAATGGCCGCCATCCGTATAAGGGGCCGTATCCATTGGTCATTGGCCAGCCTGTTCCGGCGCCGGAACCCAAAAAAGCCCCGTTCGTGTCCATGTACAAATCCGTCCGGCCCGGGAATCGGATAAAAACCGGCTTGGTCGTCGTGTCCCCGAGTGCCGGCCCGTAATTCAAATTCACCGCGCCCGGTTCCTGCGCCAGGTCGCACAGGCCTTCCAAAAGTTGATTTTCAACCTGCCATGTGTCGCACCAGTCGCTGATGTTTGCCCAACTTTGATAACCGCCCGAAACCGTCTGCAAATGGAAATCCTGTGGAATCAGCCCCGGATAGTACGTCGTCGGTGTGCCGGACCCCGGATAACCGGGCACAGTGGACGCCCGATGGTTCATCACGTCGTCGAAATAGACGCGGATGCCAAACCGATGCGCCGTTTGGACCATTTGAATCAATTGCGACTGGGTCCCGTACATCGTTGCGACCGTTCCTTGTTGATTGGTACTGCCCAGGTCAAATGGATCAAAAACGTCATAACCGACCGAATAACCGCCGGTGTTGCCTTTGCAGGGATTAGGCAGGTAAAGGCTGTCGTAGCCGGCCTCGGCGATTTCAGGGATCTTCGCGGAAACCTCCGGCCACGTTTGCTGAAACAATTCCAGCACCGCCTCGCCCCGGCTCTGTCGCTGTGGTACGAAACAAAGACACAAAAAGGTGGCGGCGAGGATCGCGCGGCGGATAAAAGGCTTTAATTGCATTGCGAAGTGAATAGTGAAGTCATCGGTGCAAATGGCTGGCGCTTCCGCGGGACCTTCGAGGATAGGCAAAATTTAGTTGTTCCAGGCATTCCGTAAACGGGCTCTCAATAACGCTGTTAACAGTAGTATCGCCTTAGAACTCAATTGTTTCTACCACATTTTTGTGCGGTCATTCAGAGTCACCAGTATTGGTGACATGAGGAAAAACCGATATCTGATATCTTTATCTCGTTGGTAGGCCACACCGTTCTCGATGTGGTTGTGTTTAAAGAGGCCGGAGTAGTGTCCGGCCTTTTTTATTTCCCGAATCGATTTACCCGCGTTTTTGATCCAGCTTGCGCAGCGCAAAGGCATACGCCCCGATCGCAATCGCTTCGCTCGTCCCCAGCCGGGAAATACCAATGCCAATCCGTTGCAACGAATCGTACTTAATTTTGCGTTTCAAGCCGGGGATCGTAATCGCACGGTTCGCCCCCTTAAGAAATCTTTTCAATTGGGCTTTGTCCTCCAGATTAAAGGCCGGTTGAGGCAGCCGGCGGAACGTCTCGCCATTCGGAGCCGTGTAGGAATCATTCATCTCTCCAATGAGCGCCGGCAAAAACAGACGCCAGCCTTTGGAAAGGCCGCCCCCAATGACCGCCAGGCCGTCGATCAGCGTCAGTGCGTTGCCCATGGCGTTGCCCGCCACTTCACCCAATCGCCGATACGCTTCCATGGCGGCCCCGCGCTTCCCGGGCGCCTCGCCAAGCGCGATTTGTTCAATCACCCGCGGATCGGGGGCTTCTGCCACCTTAATTCCAGCTTCTTCCGCATAAACCCGCCGGATAGCCCGAATGCTGACTCCTTCCTCGACGTTCGTTTTAGGATGGAACTTATGCCGCGTGAGCCAGATTTGTGACGCGTTTGAATTGTCGCCCGTGAGCAACTCGCCGTCGCGCGCAAGACCTCCGCCAAAACCAGTGCCCAGTGTGACGCCGAAAAGGTTTTTGTAGCGCTTGGAACTTCCGGCCTTTTCAAGCAATCCGTTGACGTACGGTAAAAACCCGGCGATCGCCTCGCCGTACGTGAATAGTTCTCCATCGTTATTGATGGTCACCGGTATGCCAAAAATGTGTGCCAGCATGGGGCCAAGCGCCACGCCGCCGCGGAACGCCGGAAGATTCGGCAAATCACCGATGATCCCCGCCGGATAATCCGCCGGACCGGGAAAGGCGAAACTAATCGCCACCGGGCGGCGGGGGCACTGCTTTTTGATTTCGGTGAAACCAGCGACGACGTTCGCCAGGCATTTTTTTAAATCGTCCCCGTTGCTGGGCGTGGTGACAGTTTCCGTGATGCGTTTGTTGCCCCGCATGGCGGAAAAGCGAAAACTCGTGCCGCCCGCGTCGAGCGTCATCACAATGCGTGAGTCGTGGTTGTACCCGGCTCTTTTAGAAATCATTGTCATTCTCTTCGTCATCCTCAAAATTTAAATCGTCCTTGTCTTCGAAATTTACGATTTACGCGCTGAAGGCTGAATCTCAAACCAACTGACTGAAGCCCTGTAAGGGCGACCGATAATAGCCCAGGGCAAAGCGCGAGTTTTGGCAAGTGGCGCTGCCACCGAGCGCGCCGCCCTGGGTAATGTCGATCTCGAACAAGCCGCCGACTGCGAAGCCGCGCGATAGCGCGAGTCTGATCTGCGGCACCGTCTGAAACGAAATACCGTGGTAAAACATGGTTAAAATCGCCCTCAACAGCGCGAGATAATCCGATCGTCAAGATGGGTACGCGCGCTTACGCCGGAACGGTGCGCTTGTCGCGTCCGATTTTATGCCCGATTAAACCATAAAACCCGACATACGCATAGGCAATCAGGGGAATAATAAAAGCGGGCCGCAAGTCATGGGTCAAATCCGCAACTTTGCCCATCAACTCCGGTAATATTGCGCCGCCGAAAACCGCCATGACCAACAACGATGAAACCTGGCTTTTCAGGACTCCCATGCCGTCAAGGGCGAGTGAGAAAATATTTGGCCAGCCGATGGATGTGAACAGGCCGACGCCGACGACACACCAAACGGCCATTGTGCCTCCGAAGATAATCGCGAGAGCGAGGAGCGCAACTATGGTTGAACAAAAGATGAGGAGGGTGCGGCCGGCGAGCGCCTGGCCAAATTGAAATAAAAGCCAGCACAGGGCAACCAGAGGCAAATAGATTTTAAACTTGCTCCAGTATTGAACAAAATTGCTTTTCCATAATGCCAGAACATCACCTAGGCTCGAACCTCCATGCATCGCATCCAGGGGGGCGCTGACAGCGGTCCAAAGAAACAAATAAGCCAGGAGAGGCACCACAATCAGCAACAGTTGCTTTTTGGCCTTCCGCATTTCACTCAACTCAATCGCCCCCATGAAACGTCCGATCAACATACCGCCCCAAAAGATCGCAACATATTTGCTTGCCTCGACTTCAGGTAATCCGGCGACGTTTTTCTGGCCGAGAAAACTGATGATGGAACTGCCAATTGAAACCTCACCGCCCACATACATAAAAATGGCGAAAACACCAAGGACAACGTGCGGATACTTGAGTGCGCCAATTCCAGGTTCCACTTTGCCTTCACCCACGTGAGGCAGGTGAATCATAAAGAAAATCGCGGCCAATACCAAAAAGGCGATACAAAACATGAGATAGGGCACTTTGACCGAGTCTGTCCCATGGGCTCCGGAATGCGCGAAATATTGGAAAATCAGAAAGCCGCCGATGAGCGGGCCGGTGGTGGTGCCCAGGGAATTGAAAGCCTGGGAAAGGTTTAGCCTGCTGGATGCAGTGCGTTCAGGTCCCAATATGGTCACGTAAGGATTGGCGGCGATCTGGAGCATGGCGAATCCAACGCCCACGATGAACAGACCGGCGAGAAAAATCCAATACGGCAACAAATCTTTATTAACCTCGTGGGAATATGCATCTTCCAACAGTACCCGGTTCAACAACACAAGTGATTGGCCTTTTGGATTTGTGGAAAGCAAGTCTGTGGTCGTCTGCTCCAACTTGACGCCGGAAAACCGCTGCTGATCATAAATGGAGGGACCGTCGATGATTTTATTCAAATCCTGGGCTAATGCCGTTTTCAAAGTGTCTTGCCCGGCATTTTGTTTGAGAGATTGTTGGGTGGATTCGGATAAATTATTGAATATGTAAACTGAAACCGGATCTTTCTGTTCGCTTAGTTGCTGGCTGAAGGATGACAGGTTCCCAAGGTCCCCCGGCAAAATCATAGACGCGCGTGGAGCGAGCGTCGCCGCTGGCCAAAACAGGCCCGCGCCAAGAGCAGAAAGCAAAAGACCAATGATCACGCCGTTCTTGTATCCGATTTTTGCAATAGGGTCGCCGAGCCATGCGGAAATCGCAAAATACGCCAGCGAACCGATGAAATACGCTCCAAAGAAGCACATCTGCACGAGCATCGCTTCGGTGTAATTCAATGCGAAGGCTTCTTTGAACCGCGGAATCAAAATGTCGTTGAAAACCGTCATGAACCCCCACATGAAAAAGAGAACGGTCATAATCGCGAACGGTCCCCGGTAGTTTTGGCCGTCGGTGGTTGAAGACGCGGTCGCCGAGGAATTGGAAGTCGTTACGTGTGCCATAGGTTTTTCAGATTTTTACGATTCCGGGAGGGAATTGCAATTCCAATCCCGGACCCGGTTCCAAAAAAGGCCACACCTCTGTTCTGGGCAAATGGGTAGCGCACGCGCCCTCGCGTGCGGTTCGACCGCGCCTCGTGGTCGAACGGACGCGCGCCACCGCGCGTGGATCGAGCGCGATAGCGTGTGTGCTCCCCATTGATTTCGTGTCTGCAAAAAGTAGGACGCGCCCTTCTAAAAACTTCCCCCGTTCATTTCTGCGTGCCCGTCGTATTTTTTCCTTTTTCCTGAGCCCCTTTTCCTTCAATCTCCAGCGCATGAAAAAGCAAAATTTCGAAGCGAAAACGGAGAAAATCCGCGCGGCATTCCTTGAACTAAAAAAGAAACAGCCCGAAAAACTAAAGACGCGGCTGAACCTTTCGTGGAGCAACTGGGGTTTTGGCATGGAGCCATTGTCCGACTCCGCCGCCCGCCTGGAAAAGAGCGGAATCAAATTTATCGAACTCCACGGCAATCACTACGGCCCGGACCTGGGCTATAAAGTCGCTGAAACCAAACAAATCCTCGGCGATCACGGAGTTCAAGCGGCCGGCATTTGCGGCATGTTTTCGCCCGATAACGATCTTTCGAGCAATCGCGGCATTCACCGGCAGGCCGCGGTCGATTATTTGAAACGCGAACTGGACTTCACCAAACAAATGGGCGGCGAATATATTCTCGTGGTTCCCGGCGCGGTCGGCCGGCCAAATGCCTATGACAAATCCGAATTCGAACGCAGCGTCGCCACCCTTCAACTGGTCGCCGACTTGTTTGCAAAAAACAAAATCAAAGCGGCCATCGAACCCATTCGCGCCGCCGAAGTCAGCCTGGTCCATACCATTGCTGACGCGAAGAAGTATATCGCGGCAGTTGGCCATCCAGCCATTGGGAATATCAACGGCGACGTGTATCACATGCAATCCGAAGAATCGCACATCGGCGAGGCGTTGCTCGATGCCGGGGACCAATTGCTAAACCTTCACATGGCCGACAGCAATCGCTGCGCTCTCGGTGAAGGCGCCATGGACCTGGATTCCATCATCATGGCCCTGTACCTCATCGGCTTTAACACCAAAGGCCACTACGTAACTCCCGAACCGCTCGGCCCGGGCGGCGATCCGTATCCCGCCATGCATGGCAAGCCGGACAAAAAATTACTCGATAAAATGGTCAGCCAAACGGCCCGCTACTTCCGCGAACGCGAAGAAGCGCTCTTAGAGGCGTAGCAGCGGCTTGGGGGGAGAGGGAATCATCCTCATTGTCATCGTCATCCTCAAGATTACGAATTGCGACTGACGTGGCGTAGCAACGGACATGGTGACTGCCGTGCAAACCGCTCCGCTCTGAGTAATTTCGCGGACCCGGCGTCGATTTAAGCTTTCCGCGGAAACGCTTTCCATTACGCTTCCCCCGGCATGCAGCGATTACCATCTCAATCGCTTCTCAGAACCATCGTTCGCGGGCTTCCGCGATTCGGTCCAGTGATTGTTTTGACGCTGGCCGTTCAGGGACATGCCTCGGACACCGACAGTATCCAATTTGGGCCCCCGCACGATTGGGTCAGACCGCAACTATTCAACCGCCAGGCTGCGAGTCCTCCCGATTCCACCGCCGAAGACCAATTGCTATTGCTGGAGCATCAGTTCAACGCCACTCAAAACGAATCCTTCGTTCATTCCGCCACCCGGGTTCTCACGATGGACGGCGTTGAAAAGGATTCCAATTTGAAAATCGACTTCGACCCGACTTACGAATCTTTGACGTGGCACTGGGCGCGCATTTGGCGTGACGGTCGGAATTTGGAACGGCTTGATACCAATAGTGTCCAGGTCGTCCGTCAGGAAAAAGACCTGGACGAAGCCATGCTCAATGGCGAAAAGACCGCGATCCTGGTTTTGGACGACGTCAGGGTGGGGGACGTCATCGACTATGCGTATTCGCTCAAAGGCGATAACCCCATTTCAGCCGGCCATTTTTCCGCCGTCGTTCCAGTCCAAATGGCGCAGCCCGCCGATCGGTTTCTGACGCGCGTGTTGTGGCCTCGTGGAAAAGGTCTTTATGCCGTCGGACACGGATGCTCCGTGCAACCGGTGACGGCCACGAGCAAAGATACGATTGAGTTTACCTGGGATTTCAGGGATGCCCCGGCGGTCGCGAACGAAGATTCTCTTCCGCCCTGGTTCGACTCGGAACACTGGGTCCAGTTGAGCGATTTCAGAACCTGGGCCGATGTCAATCAATGGGCCTTGAAATTGTTCCAAAGCGCCACCGCTTCCCCAATTTCAGCCGACCTGGCCGAAAAGATCGGAGAATGGAAACAAATCCCAAACCAGGAACAACAAATCCTGGCGGCCTTGCAATTCGTCCAGGATGAAGTGCGCTATTTCGGAATCGAAATCGGGGCCAGTTCCGAAAAGCCGGCGAGTCCGTCCACGGTATTCTCCCGGCGCTTCGGTGATTGCAAAGACAAATCGCTGTTATTCGTTTCGATCCTGCGCGCTTTGGGAATTCAGGCGTGGCCGGTCCTGGTGAATTCCGTGTTGGGACGGTCCATTGAAAGCTGGCAGCCCGGCGCGAGCGCATTTGATCATTGCATTGCCGAAGTCCAATCCTACGGCCAAACCTATTTTTTGGATCCTACCCTAACTTACCAGCGAGGGCCGCTGGCGGCGCATTACTTGCCCAACTACGGGCGCGGCCTCATCATTTCTCCCTGGACGACCGGACTGGCTGTCATTCCGCAAACCACCGGCCTGCCCGAGACAACCACCACCGAATATTTCCGGATGGGAATGGTGAACCAACCGGCAACTCTGAAAGTAGTCACCGTGGCTGGCGGCCGCGACGCCGATTTTTCACGGGCAATGTTTGCCACCACCAAACTCGCCTATATCGAAAAGTACTACACCCATTTCTATTCTGACCAATATCCCGAGATTAAAATGTCCTCGCCCATCGTTGTCGAAGACGATGCGGACCAGGACAGGTTCCAAACCACCGAATTCTATACCATCGATAATATGTGGACGCGGCCGGATAAAGGCGTCCGCAAGGTCGAATGCCAATTCTACCCTGCCGGCATCGCCGGTTTGCTGAAAAAACCCGTTGATACCGACCGGACATTGCCCCTCGGAATTGATTTCCCGGAACATCAAATTTTACGCACGGAAGTGACCATGCCTCAGGACTGGCCCCAGGGTAGCGACGAGAAAACGGTCACGGATCCCGCCTTTACTTTCCGAAAACTGTATCGCGCCGCCGGCAACAAAGTGATCATGGAATACGAATTTCAGGCATTGGCCGATTCAGTCGCACCGGATGGAGTCAGCGATTACCTTCAGCGGATTGACCAATGCTCAAAATTGGTGGGGAACACCCTGACCTGGAGCACGGTCACCATAGTGTACCCGTGATTGCTGGCGGCAGTGGTACGGATGGCGTCCTTCGTCGGCGTAGCAGCGGACGTCAGTCCGCTCTGACTAATTTCACGAAATAATCGAGCGGCCTCTATTCGCTATCCAGACTGTTCAACATCGGTCATGGGAATTCCATCAACTCCATTCGCGAATTAAATCTCTGAACTCTGATCATTCGTCGTACCAAACATCGGCGGATAATTCTCCCTCTCCCAGCGGGCCTGCGCTCCGTAGCTTCCGAGCGAAGGATGGGAGAGGGCTGGGGTGAGGGAGAATCGTTCGGAAGAGAATGTCAGGCGGTTCACAGGTAGGGTAATTCATTCGAATCTCATGTGGCTCATTGAAACTTCCATCAACTCCACTCGCGCAGCCAATGATTGCACATCGCGCCATCGCCTCAATCACGCAACACCGCTATTTCCCCCGCGCGCAGGAGCGAAATCACCTCGTCATCTTCAGTGGGAGAAAATGCCTCATAAAATTGACCCACCGCCTGAAAGCTGGCCTCTTCAGACAACACCTCTACGTCATCAGCGACGCGTCGCAGACGCTCAACGGCATTAATGGATGCTACCGGGGCAGCGACAATAATTCGCCTGGCAAGTTGTTTCCGCGCGGAGAGCACAGCGACTTCCGCCGTCGCGCCCGTCGCCAGGCCATCGTCCACCAGCAAGATGGCTCTTCCTTCCAGGTTGGGCATTCCGTGCAAATGAAATCGGCGGCGATATTCATCAAGGCGTACTTTTTCTTCTCCAATGATTTTATCCAATTTGCTCTTTGAGATGGGGTATTCCGCGAGGTTTTCCTCATTGAGAAAGACACAGTCCGGTTCCGCCAGCGCGCCCATGGCAAATTCCGGTTGAAAGGGATGCCCGATTTTGCGGACAACCAAAACATCCAGCGGCAGCTTCAGCTCATGGGCCACGCCCGCCGCGACAACAGCTCCCCCGCGCGGCAGTCCTAAAACAAGGTCCGCTTCAATACCGCGTTGCCGGAGAAACCCTCCCAGCCGTTCTCCAGCCTCCTGACGCGAGGCGAAGATCATAAACAAACTAATCGTCCGTTCTTAGAAAAAATGCAAGCGCCCTCACACCCCGTAGGGCGGCGCTCCGATGCCGCCCAAATTTCAATCGCAATCCACCCAATCGGGCACAGGTGAAATTCCCAGCAATCCACCAATCCAGTCGGAAATCACTTCACCAACGTCCCCACCTTATCCCCCAACACCACCCGCTTCAAATTGTGCGGCTTTGAAAAGTCAAAGACAATGATGGGCATCTTGTTGTCCATGCACAGCGAAAACGCGGTCGAATCCATCACCTTCAACTGTCGTTGGAGCGCATTCAGATACGTGATTTCTGAGAATCGTTTGGCGGTCGGGTTCTTCTTCGGGTCGCTGTCGTAGATGCCATCCACCTTCGTCGCCTTCAAGATAACTTCCGCGCCGATCTCATTGGCGCGAAGCGCTGCGGCGGTATCCGTGGAAAAATAAGGATTGCCCGTGCCTCCGCCGAAAATGACCACGCGTTTCTTTTCCATGTGGCGGACCGCTCGTCGGCGGATAAACGGTTCAGCCACCTGCGCCATGGCAATGGCGCTTTGCACGCGGGTTGGACAACCCAGTTTCTCCAGGGCGTCCTGAAGCGCCAGGGCATTAATCACTGTCGCCAGCATTCCCATGTAATCTCCCGTGGCACGCTCAATACCGTGCTCGCTGCCGGTAAGGCCGCGAAAAATATTGCCTCCGCCCACGACCACGACGACCTGGACCCCCAGGGCTCGTACTTCGCAAACCTGCTTCGCCATATGAATGACCGCCGGGGCCGAGATACCCATGCCGCGCTCATCGCCGAGCGATTCGCCGCTCAACTTGAGTAGAATCCGGGAGAACTTGGGCTTTTTAGTGGCGATCATAGTTCGGTGTTCCGGCTGTTAGGGGAAGGGTGCAAAACGCAAACATTGGGCCATCTTGTAACAGCCCCAAGCCCCAAGGTCAAATCAAGACACGATCCTTGTACCTTGGGTGCATCTGAATGGTGGGGAGCGCACGCGCCTCGCGTGCGTCCGACGGCGCCTCGCCGTTGGAGTGAGATTTCCCCGAAGATTTCGCGCATTGGACCCCGCCATGATCGTTCGTCGTAGCAAACCATCGGACGACCATTCTCCCTCTCCCAGCCCCTCCTCCGTAGCACCGCGCATTGCAGTGCCTTCGAGATCGCGCAAGTTTTCCCACCCTGCGAGGAACTGCGAAAGAGTGACGCTGCGGAGGGTGGACGGGAGAGGGCAGGGGGGGAGAATCGTTCGAACGAGAATACGGTTCATGGAAAGGCGCGCCACCGCGCTTGGAAACGGGCGCGATGGCGCGCCCGGGCGCTTGACGAGGCGTCAAC